>BAHP02000001.1 GCA_000508865.1 Clostridiales bacterium VE202-01 | reverse complement strand
CCTCCTTGACTGCTATTTTATCACTAAACTAATCAAAATGCATTATTTTAAATTGAAAAGTAGTTAATATCGTACTATAATGACATTGTTGTTAAAATAAAAATTTAGTAATAACTTGATATTAACTATCTAATTATTTAATGACCAAAATATTATTAGCACCGTATCTAAAGGAACGGTAGTGGAGGAAAAAATGAAAAATAAAAAAACTAAAGATCTTGTTTTGTATGCAATGTTTATTGCAATTGAAATGCTGCTTGTATTTATACCATTTTTAGGATATATTCCAATTGGTCCATTGCGTGCAACAACACTACATATTCCAGTAATTATTGCCGGAATTATTTTAGGTAAAAAAGGTGGTTCGATCATCGGATTAGTTTTCGGTTTGAGCAGTTTGTTTTATAACACAATTAATCCTACTGTAACCTCATTTGTTTTTTCACCATTTATTAGTGGAAATATTTTAAGTGCTGTTATCGCTATTTTACCTAGAGTAATGATTGGTTTTGTTACTGGTTTTATTTTTGAACAAGTAATTAAGCATAAATGGAATAAATATGCAGGAATGATCGTTGCTAGTTTAGCTGGTGCATTAACTAATACTATTTTAGTATTAAGTGGTATTTATTTGATTTTTGGCCAAAGTTATGCGCAAGCAATTGGTCAAGATTTTAATTTACTGATGGCATATTTAATTGGAATCGTTACTAGCAGCGGTTTATTAGAAGCCATTGTTGGAACGGTTATCGCCG
Organism: Clostridiales bacterium VE202-01; assembly: GCA_000508865.1. Classification (GTDB taxonomy): domain Bacteria; phylum Bacillota_I; class Bacilli_A; order Erysipelotrichales; family Coprobacillaceae; genus Thomasclavelia. Next base: position 26,162 of record BAHP02000001.1, on the reverse strand, counting down.
TTCTTGTTTGCCAGCCTTTATTAATGTTTACAAAGAAAGGAAATTAAGATGAAAACAATCGTTGTAGGAATTAGCGGCAGTATTGCTGCCTATAAAGCTTGTGAACTTGTCAGAGCTTTAAAAAAGAAAGAATATGATGTAGAAGTAATTATGACTAATAATGCAACAAAGTTCATTAGTCCCCTTACTTTAGGAGCTTTGATCAACAAACCAGTATTAATTGATGATTTTGATGATAATGGCTATGAAATCAAACATATTAGTTATGCCAAAAAAGCTGATTGTTTTGTTATTGTTCCTGCGACTGCTAATATCATCGGTAAAATTGCCAACGGTATTTGTGATGATGTATTAACATCTTCTTTCATTGCTGCTACTTGTCCTAAATTGATTGCTCCAGCGATGAATGTTAATATGTATGATAATCTTGCTACTCAGCGCAATATTGAAAGATGTAAAACCTATGGGATTAAATTTGTAGAACCAGGATATGGACTTTTAGCCTGTGGTGATACTGGTCGTGGAAAACTTGCTGATTTAAACCAAATCATTGCAATGATCGAATATTGCTTAAGTGCTAAACCATTAAAAAATAAACGAGTCTTAGTGACCGCTGGTCCCACCCAAGAAGCCCTTGATCCAGTAAGATATATTACTAATCATTCAAGTGGAAAAATGGGTTATGCGCTAGCAAAAAGAGCCTTTGAATTAGGCGCAAAAGTTACGTTGATCACTGGTCCTACAGGTCTTGATTTTCCTTATGGTATAAAAATTATTGAAATCCAAACAGCCCAAGAAATGTTTACGGCAGTTAAAGAACATTATCAAAAACAGGATTTTATTATTAAAGCGGCTGCTGTTGGTGATTATCGGGTCAAAGAGATTGCCAAAGATAAAATTAAGAAAAAAGAAGAAACTTTAACTTTGGAATTGATCAAAAATGATGATATTTTAGCTTTTTTAGGAGAACATAAAACTAATCAAATTATTTGTGGCTTTGCAATGGAAACACAAAATTTAATCGAAAACGCTAGAGAAAAACTTATTCATAAAAATTGTGATCTTTTAGTTGCCAATAATTTAAAAGAACCAGGGGCAGGATTTAAAAATGATACCAATAAAGTAACCTTTTTAACTGCTGAAAATACACAGGAAATTGAATTAATGTCAAAAAATAATTTGAGTGATTTGATTTTAAAAAGATTAATAGAAATTCAGGAGGCAAAAACATGTTAATTGTAATTGATATCGGTAATACAAATATTACCATGGGGCTAGTTGATAAAGATGAAATTATCGATAACTATCGTTTAACAACAAAATTAGAACGTACCTCTGATGAATATGGTTTTATGCTCTTGAGCTTTTTAAGTGCTTCAAATATTCTTATCGATGAAATTGAAGATATCATCATTGCTTCAGTAGTTCCTAAGATCATGTATTCTTTTACTAATTCAATCAAAAAATACTTTGATCGTGAACCGATTATTGTTGGCCCTGGAATCAAAACGGGAATCCGTATTAAAATCGATAATCCTAAAGAACTAGGTGCCGATCGTTTAGTCGATGCTGCTGGGGCTTACTATATCTATGGCGGTCCCTGCTTAGTTATTGATTTTGGCACTGCTACAACGTTTGATGTCGTAAATGAAAATGGTGATTTTTTAGGTGGGGCTACAGCACCAGGAATCGGTATTAGTATCAATGCTCTTTCTAGTCAAGCTGCAAAACTGCCGGAAATCGAAATTAAAAAACCTAAAAATATTATCGCTAAAAATACTGTTACAAGTATGCAGGCTGGTATTGTTTATGGGTATGTCGGTCTAACCGAAAATATTATTAATGAAATAAAAAAAGAATATGGACAAAATTTAAAAGTTATTTCAACTGGTGGTTTGGGACGTATTATTTTTAATGAAACTAAGTTGATTGATGTATATGACCCTGATCTTACATTTAAAGGTTTAAAAATCATCTATGATAAATATAAAAGAAAAGAATAAAAAAACGATTAATTAAAATCGTTTTTTATTTATCCTAAATTTAATCAAAATTCTTTTCTACTTCATTTATTGTGTATGTGACAATATTACTATTATCCTCTTGAAACATTAGAATAACATCTGCAAGCGGTATTCCCTGTACGTTTAGTTCATTTTCAAGCCATTTTTCATTTTGTCCAATAGTTTTAAGATTTTCATAAAAAATTTTTCCTTCTTTAACTAACACCGTTGGCAATTTAACTTTATTGATCTTAATATTTAAATCATCTACTACAACAGGCCGATACTTTTCTTTTGGAAAAAAACTAAAACTACCATTAGTTTCTAACACTACCGTTTGCAGTTCATTTAAATTAAAATAACCAGCAATACGACATTGCATTAAAAATTCATCAATATCTAATTTAGCTTTTTCCAATTCCTCATTATAAATTTGATTATTCTCATATAAAACAACTGCTTCACCATCAATAATTTTTCTTAATTTCAAAGAAGAAGCAGCTAACTTAGATAAAGTTATTATTACAATTGCATAAACGATCATTGCAATTAAAGGTTGTAAAATATTATCAAAACCACCCATTACTAACTCACTGGCAATACTACCTATCGTAATTCCATTAATATAATCATACATATTTAATTGACTAACCTGACGATACCCCATCATCTTAGTAATAATAAACAAGACGACTAAAGATATGATCGGAACAATTATATATTCTAATATCTGCATAATCTCACCAGTAATATTATTGACAAAATCAATATAAATAAACGAAAAAGAATTATTCTTTTCGTTTATATAAGCATCTTCAATTTCTCCAATATAAATATAATGATAATCATGATCAGGATAATTTTTTTCATCAAGACTGTCATCAATAAACCCGTTTGGTTCAATTTTACCTTGATATAGTTTTTTACAAATAAAAACCATTTTTCCCTGTTTAAAAGCTGGCTGTCCCTCAAGCAATTCTACATCAAAATCAACCTCTTTGATTTTATCGCCATCACGTCCCGATTTGGAACCCAATATACCTAATTCTTTTTTATAACCTTCAAAAAAAGTTAAAGTAAAATAGTCAGAAGCATCGACAAACTCTCTTGTATAACGTTGAGGTCGAATATAAACAGTTACGACATTTTTATTCCAAATAACTCCAATGCCACCCCAGGAAGCAGTCATCGTATTGATTTTATCTTCTTTTGAAGCGCTAATTAAAAGCCAATCTTTTCCAATCGTTTTAAATGGATTTAAAACGATTTCATTAATATCAATTTTTTTAAAACTCATTTTAATCATCCTTTCTTAGTTTACCAAATAAATCAATTCCCTTTTTAGCTGCCATAAGATCTGGCACTCGATAAGTCCAGTTTGTATCATTAACTTCACCAGGTACATTAAAGCGCTGATCGTTATCGACACCAAGCAGATCCCAAATCGGAATAATTACATCACTAGCCTTTGAATGTAAACAGTAATCTAAGATTGCTAGATTTAAAGGCAGTTTATCGCCTACAGTTTCTACGATTTTATCACAACTTTGCTGATCTAGATTATCGATCCAGCCTTTGATTGTTTCATTATCATGAGTTCCTGGATAAAAATAACTATTGTCTACTTTATCAAAGCCCTCATCAAGCATAAATTGAAACACTTTCATCCCTTTTAAGTGATAATGATCTTTTAATTCAATTACTTCTGGTCTTAAATATCCTAAATCTTCAGCAACTAATTCGATATCTCCTAATTTTGCATAAAGACAATCAAACAATTCATAACCTGGAGCATATTTCCAGCAGCCATCAACAGCACTAGTAGAAGCTGCCGGAATGTCCCAATAAGAGTCAAATGCTCTAAAATGGTCAATTCTGGTAATATCAAAAATCTTACATGCCCAGCCGATTCGGTCAACCCAAAACTTAAATTCATTATTTTGTAAATGTTCCCAATTATAAATTGGATTCCCCCAATATTGACCTGTAGCACTAAAATAATCTGGCGGTACTCCAGCTACATCTGTAGGATAGCCATTAGAATCCAACATAAATGATTCGTTATCTAGCCAAACTTCTACAGAGCCATGATCCACATAAAATGGCATATCACCAATTATCTTGATACCATGTTCATTGGCATATTTTTTTAAAGTAAACCATTGTAAATAGAAAATATACTGAACAAATTGATAATATCCAATTTCAGCTTGATATTTACTCAAATCAACTTGATGAAACTTAGGATACCGTTTAAATTCCTGGGGCCATGAAGCCCAATCGTATGAATCATTGATATTGGCAAAAGTACAATATAATGCATAATCATATACCCAAGGACATTTTTAAAAAAAGATCATATTCATCATTACTTCTAAAATTTTTATATGCTTTTAATAAATATTTATGCTTAAACGCTCTAATTTTATCATAATAAACCATCTTTGCATCAGCATTAAATTCTGGAACCTCATCTAACAGTCCTATTTCTACTAACTGTTCTAAATCGATATATATTTCATCCCCAGCAAACGTACTTACTCCACGATATGGAGAATTAGCTTGAGTTGAAGGATGAAATGGTAAAATTTGTAAATAATCTGCGCCATTATTTGCTAGAGCATCAATAACTGCATAAGCATTTTTGCCTAAATCACCAATCCCATGATTTGATGGAAAACTAGATAAAGGGAATAAAACTCCACAATTCATCTTAATACCCTAAATCCTGGTTAACAACGACTATTTTAATTCGATCGATGTTACCTTGATATCCTAATTTAACATAACTGCTGCAAATACGTTCTGGCGATAAACAATCCATACATACTCCTGTTTTAGTACATGGTGTCTTTTTATTTAAGCGTACAGCATTAGCTGGAGCGCTAATTGTTTTAATGTGATTAATGGCTTCAGTTTCATTTTCAAAAATTTTATTTTTTCCTGCAATTACAATAACTTCCTTAGGTCCATAGATCATCGCGGCTACACGATTACCATTTCCATCCACATTATATAAACAACCATCAGTTGTTAAAGCATTAGTGCTGGTAATAAAAATATCACTTGTAAAAGCTTTTCTAAATACTTCCTGCATCTGCTCTCTTGACAATCCTTCTTCATAGCGATCATATAAAATTACATCACTTTGTCTAATTAAATCAATGACTCCAGTTTCAAATAAAGTCATCGATCCCCCCAATGCAATTGTTTTTTGGTTACATAAATATCTTTTTAAATAATTATGTAATTGTTCAAAATTATCTACAAATGTTATTTGCATATTATTTTGATTAAAAGCTTTGATCATTCTATCTTCTCTAATCTTAATAATTTCCTTCAAATTCTCATCCATAATTGTAAGTCCTTTCAAAAATATCCACGAATATTATATTATTTGTTGACTAAGAAATCAATAAAGCAAAATGATAAACTATAAATGCTACAACGTATGCTACACCGGTTTGATACAATACTGTTAAAATTGCCTGAAGCCATGAACCCAATTCTCTTTTTGTTGCAGCAAAGGCAGCAACACAGGGCATATATAAAACCGTAAAGGTTAAAAAGGCAAAAGCACTGGCTGGTGTAAGTAAGCCATTTAAAGCATGATATAAAGCATCAGGACTACTTGAATTAGTTAATACTGATAATGTTGAGACAACGGATTCTTTAGCTGTGATTCCCGTAATCAATGCGGTTGATAAACGCCAATTGGAAAAACCTAATGGAGCAAAAATAAATGATAGTTTATTTCCAATAAAAGCTAAAATACTTTTTGAACTGTCATTGACCATTTCAAATCTAAAATTAAAACTTTGTAAAAACCAGATCAACAAAGAAGCAATAAAAATAATCGTAAAAGCTTTCTTTAAAAAATCTTTTGCCTTTTCCCACATATGCATAATTACATTTTTGGCAGTAGGAACTCGATAACTTGGCAGTTCCATTACAAAAGGAATCGGATCACCTGGAAAAATCGTTGCTTTTAACAATAATGCTGAAAAAATAGCTACTAAAATGCCAATACAATAAATTGTAATCATTACAAATGGTGCTTTAGTACTAAAAAAAGCAGTAATGATCATTCCATAAATTGGTAATTTAGCACTACAGGACATAAACGGTGTCACAACTATTGTCATTTTACGATCACGGATAGATGATAAAGTTCTTGTTGCCATGATTGCTGGAACTGAACACCCAAATCCAATTAGCATTGGAACAAATGATTTTCCTGATAATCCAATTTTTCTTAATAATTTATCCATGACAAAAGCAACTCGCGCCATATAACCACTATCTTCAAGCATTGATAAAAAGAAGAATAAAACAACGATCAATGGTAAAAATGATAAGACACTGCCGACTCCAGCAATCACGCCATCTTCTAATAAAGAAATCAACCAAGGAGCAACTTGATGATTAGTTAAGAATGTTATTAATGTATCCCCAACAAAATTCACGCCTAGCTCCATTAAAGATTGTAATGGAGCGCCAATTACATTAAATGTCAGAAAGAAAATCGATAACATTATAATAATGAAAATTGGTATTCCCAAATACTTATGTGTCAAGATTGCATCAATTTTTTCAGAGCGTATTTGTCCTGTGGTTTCTTGTTGCTTAAAGACTGTTTTACTAGTAATATCTTCAATGATTTGATAGCGCATTTCTACTAATGCAGCATCTTTATCAAGACCCTCCTTCTCTTCCATATCCTTGATAATATGTTCAATAATATGCAGCTGTTGGGAATCTAATTTTAACTGTTTGATTATTTCTTGATCGCCTTCTATCACTTTGGTAACTGCGAATCGTTTAGGAAGATTAGCTTTTATCGCATTTTCTTCGATTAAATGATTGATTGAATGAATTGCTTTATGAATCTCGCCACTACATAGATCTAAATGGGAACAGTTATTTTCTTTCAATATCGATTCAACTGCTTCAATCAATTCTTCGATTCCCTCATTTTTACTAGCTGAAAGAGGAACTACCCTTAATCCTAAAGCAGTTTGTAAGCCTTCAACATCAATACAGTTACCACTGCTGATAACTTCATCCATCATATTTAAAGCTAAAATCATCGGAATATTCAGTTCCAGTAATTGCATTGTTAAATATAGATTTCTTTCAATACTAGTTGCATCAATAATATTAATAATCATCGAGGGCTTCTCTTTGATTAAAAAATCAGTAGAAACAATCTCTTCCATCGTATATGGTGTTAATGAATAAATACCTGGAAGATCGACTAATTTAATAGTAGGATGTTTTTTTATTGAGCCGGATTTTTGTTCAACTGTAACTCCAGGAAAATTACCTACATGCTGATTAGAACCTGTCAAAGCGTTAAAAAGTGTTGTTTTCCCACAATTTTGATTTCCAATCAAAGCGATTGTTTTAGTTACCATTATCAATCACCTCAACTTCTATCATTGATGCATCATCTTTTCTAATCGTTAAAACATAACTGCGCAAATATAATTCAATTGGATCTTTCATAGGCGCAACTTTACGAACTTTAACTACTGTTTTAGGAGTTAAACCCATTTCTAGTAAACGTCGTCGTAATAGTCCTTCTCCATGAACAACAGTAATTTTACCACTCATTCCTGGTGTCAATTTATCTAATGTCATGATATCCCTCCTTATTTAAATTACCTGCTACATATATATTACAACTAAAATATTATTTAACTTCATTAACATATAATTTTTTACTACCGTATAAAACTAAATTTTAACCTAATAATACAATTAATTTAACTATATAACTGAAACATCAAAAAAGTCACAAGATATTCACAAATTGTGACTTTCTTTCCATCTCTTACTTAAATATTCCTCTTTTTTACAGATACAGAAGATATTATAACAATTTTTAATGTAACTATAAATATTTATCGACTAAATTATCCAATATATTATAAATTTTTTAACTCTTTATTTGATAATGGTCTACCTTTAATCACATATTTACATCATTGATTAATAATGTTAAAATGAGTCCAAAAGATGGAGGCTTGAAATGAAAAAATTATTAGTTGTAATTGATTATCAAAATGATTTTGTAAATGGTAGTTTGGGATTTGAAAAAGCTGTAGCACTAGAAGAATATTTAGTTGATTTAATTAATAGATATCATCATAACAATGATGATGTTATTTTCACATATGATACACATCAAGAAAATTATTTAGAAACACAAGAAGGCAAAAATTTACCAATAACTCATTGTATTGAAAATAGTAAAGGCTGGCAGTTATATGGTAAAATAAATGAACTTGCTGTAAATGATAAAAAAATTTTAAAAGAGACTTTTGGATCATTAGAGTTAGGTAATTATTTAAAAGACAAAGACTATGAGGAAATTACTCTAGTTGGTGTTGTTTCTAATATCTGTGTTATTTCCAATGCCATAATTATTAAAGCAGCTCTGCCAGAAACAACAATAATTATTGATCCAAAAGGAATTGCTAGTAATGATCCTGTCTTGGAGCAAAAAGCTCTTGATATAATGAAAAACTTACACATAAAAATAAAGGATAACATTTAAATATCCTTTATTTTTTTATCCACTTTTATTAACTTATTTTAGATAATAATACTGTTCCCCTATTTTCTTTTAAAAACATTTTTTCATAAAAGCAAACAGATAAAATCAACAAATATCTTTAAACAGTTATTTTTTTAATGTTAATTTCATTCCTGATCCACAATTTTCATCAGAAATTTTTTTAAATCCTAGTTTAGTATAAAATTCTTCTTTATCTTGCACTACAACTAAATTAATAGTACATCTTTCATTCTTAAATAGATTGTTATTAGCCTGATCAAGGAGTTTCTTAACGATCATCTGTCCTATTCCTCGATGCCAATACTGGGGATCAACAGCAACATCAACAATAGTATAATAAATTCCATCACCAACCAAACGTCCCATTCCTACTGCCTTATCATCATCAAAAGCAACTATATTATAACTATTTTCAATTGCGCTATTAGCTTGTCTATTGGAAAAACTAGACCACCCTACACTATTTCTAATTTGATTATAAATATCACATGTTAATACATTTTCTTGATAAATCATTACCCTATCCTCACAAGTACAAATTCATTAAATAAGCATCATAATATTCTCCATTGATTTTAAAAAACTTTTGATAATAACCAATCTTTTCAAATCCTAATTTTTCATACAAACTGATTGCATTAAGATTATCTGATCTAACTTCTAATTCAATAACATCAATTTCTCTTTCTTTAGCACAAACAATCAACTTTTTAATAAGCTGTGTTCCAATTCCCTGATGCCAATATTTTTTCTTAACTGATACTGCTAGATTACATCGATGTTCTATTCTAATCTGACTAAAGCCTTGTAATGAAGCAATACCTGCTATTTCATCATCTATTAAAGCAATTAACATCCAATCTTTATTTGAATCATTTATTCGTCTAATATAAGCCATCTCATTTTCAACTGACATATTAAATTCATTAAAACCAAATAATAGATTATCTGACTCTCCACCAATTTGATTTAAATAACTAATTATTTCTTTAGCATCTTCAGTTTTTGCTTCTCTAATTATTATCTTGTCCATAAAATCCCGCCTCATCTTAAAATATATTATATTGATTATCAGCTAATTATACAATATACAAGTTTTAATTTATACAAATAACAAAAAATCTACCCATATAATTAATGTTTTTTAGAATAGCTGTTTGATTTTAAATTAAACTTTTATCTCTTGATCAGTATCTTTACAAAAATTCTACTTCAAACTTATTTCTTCTAAAAAAATAACTTTTACATTTCTTTAAGACATAAGTCGTTTTGATCCCCTCATATTTTAATCCTCTTTAATATTTTACCATTAATGATTATCCTTTATATCGTATAAATTACCTACTAAGCAATTCAATATCTTATGATTACAACACTTAGATCTATATATTTATTTCCTTTGTCTTACGATAAATTTCATTTCTTCAATTATTTTCCATTAAAAAGAGCAACAAAAAATATCTTTATCTATAATTAAACACTTTTTTTCATAAAAATCATATCTTATCTGCATTTCTTAGATAAATTCTATCTTGTAACAAGACTCAAATAAGAGTATACTTATAGATAAATTAAGGGGGTATTTTAACAATGGAAATCAAGATTGAAAGAGCTCAAACGCTAAAAGAAAAACCAGATCAAAATAATTTAGGTTTTGGTAATTATTTTACTGATCACATGTTTATGATGGATTATACTGAAGGTAAAGGATGGCATGATGCAAGAATCGTTCCTTACGGACCTATTGCTATGGATCCTGCTACTATGGTATTACACTATGCTCAAGAAACATTTGAAGGATTAAAAGCATATCGTGATCCTCAAGGAAATATTACATTATTTAGACCAGAAATGAATGCTCGTAGAATGATTAATTCAAACAAACGTATTTGTATGGCAGAATTACCAGAAGAAATGTTTGTTGAAGCAGTCGAAGCAATCGTTAAATATGAACAAGACTGGATTCCTACGGCTAAAGATACATCATTATATATTCGACCATTTATGTTTGCTAGTGAAGCTGGGGTTGGTGTTCATCCTGCTAAAACTTATAAATTTGTAATTATTTTATCACCTGTAGGAAATTATTATCCTGAAGGTGTCAATCCTGTAAAAATTTGGGTTGAAGATGAATATGTACGTGCTGTTAAAGGTGGAACTGGGTTTACAAAATGCGGTGGAAATTATGCTGCTAGTATCGCTGCCCAGGTGAAAGCTGAAGCTCATGGTTATACCCAAGTTTTATGGCTTGACGGTGTTCATCGTAAATATGTTGAAGAAGTCGGAACTATGAATGTAATGTTTTTGATCGATGATACTATCGTTACAGCTCCTCTTGAAGGATCAGTATTGCCTGGAGTTACTCGTGATTCAATTATTCATATCCTTAAAGATTGGGGATATAAAGTTGAAGAACGTGAACTTAGTATTGATGAATTAATGGAAGCTGGACGTAATGGAAAATTAACTGAAGCATTTGGTACAGGTACAGCAGCCGTTATTTCACCAGTTGGTCAGCTTTATTACAAAGGTGAAGAAGTAGTTATCAATAACTTTAAAACTGGCGAATTGACACAAAAACTTTATGATACTTTAACAGGAATTCAATGGGGTCGTTTAGAAGATAAATACGGTTGGGTTCGTCACATTAAATAATTAAGACATTATTACAGATCAGTCAAACTGATCTGTTTTTTTATAAAGTTTATGATCTTATACTGATTCATATAATAAAACCACAGACTTTATCTGTGGTCTTATTATAAATTTAGTTATGTAACTAACACGTTTTTTTATCATTAATAAATACTTCATCTTTATCAACAATAGCATTTATATTTAAATTGTTATCTACTTTCACTAATTTCATCAAGCTATCTTGATGAAATTAATATTACTGCTGCATTCTAAAATTCAAAAACACAATCAAGCTTTAAATTCTTTTACATAAACAACTTTTTTCTTAATGATAAAAGAAGTATCATTTTATTTTCGTTTATCGATTGGGATATATTCATATGTTTCGCCAACATATTTGGCGGCTGGACGAATAATACGACCAGAATATAATTTATTTTCAATATTATGTGCCAGCCATCCTACTGCTCGACCTACCACAAACATTAAAGTATATAATTCGGTAGGAATACATAACATATCATAAATTAAGCCACTATAAAAATCAACATTAGCACATACCGTAATTCCTTTACGTTTTTTTATTGCTTCAATTGCTAACTGTTCAAAACGATAATAAAAATTAAATTCATTTTCACGTCCTTTTTCTAATGACAATTCTTTACACTGTTGTCTTAAAATAACACAGCGTGGGTCGCTAAGTGTATAAACAGCATGACCAATACCATAAATCAAACCACTATTATCGTTAAATTTTTTATCTAAGATTCTTTCAATAATCATTTCGATTTGTTTATCACTAGCTTCTAAGCCTATTTCATCAATAACTAATTTCATTTGTTTCATAACTGCTAAATTAGCACCACCATGCTTAGGACCTTTTAATGAACCGATTGCTCCAGCAAAACTTGAATAAATATCAGTTCCTGTAGAGCTGATTACTACATTAGTAAATGTTGAGTTATTTCCACCCCCATGATCAGCATGTAAGACAAGACACATGTCAAGAACTTCAGCTTCTTTAGGTGTAAAATGTTTATGATCTCTTAAAAGATACAAAATATTTTCGGCAATTGATAAATCAGGTCTAATTTGATGAATGTATAAACTTTCTTTATCAAAATAATGCACCTTACTACGATATGCATAGCAAACAATAGAAGGAATTTTAGCAATCAAATTTAATCCTTTATACATTGTTGATGAAGCACTGATATTATCAGGATCATCATCATATGAATAAAGCATCAAAACTTCCTGCTGTAATTTATTCATTAGATTTTTAGAAGGGAATCCCAAAATTTTTGATTCCAAATAATGTGGCGGTAATTCATAACGATCTGATAATTCTTTTTTGAAATTTTCTAATTCTTCAACCGTTGGTAAATAACCAAACAAAATCAAAAAACATGTTTCTTCAAATAAAAATCTTTGATGCGGCTCCCTTTTATTAATAATATCAGAAACATTGATACCCCGATAATAAAGCTCACCCTCACAATCGACCTTTTTATTTTCAACCCTTTTATAACCAACAACATCGGCAATTTTAGTTAATCCAACTAATACTCCTGTACCATCTTCATTTCTTAACCCTTTTTTTACATCATATTTTGAATATAATTCATTATCGATTTTATTGTTACTTTCTCTTGCTTTTTCAATAAAACCGTCTATAAATCTACTCATATAAGCACCCCCTAAAATTAATTAATTTCTATTATAGCATCATTCAATAAAATTGTATACAATTTATAACAAAGATTGTATACAAAATATCTTAAATCTCTTAAACATTCTTAAGCAAAATTAATTGTTTAATCACTATAATTAAGTTAAAATGAGTTGTAAAGGTGGTTGATATTATGAAGATAAATAATCAAAATTATCCTGGTTTAACTAGTCTTCAAGTTAAACAAAGAACTGATGAAGGAAAAATTAATCATATAAACAATAAAATTACTAAATCGTATAAAGAAATCTTTCTCAACAATACCATTACTTTTTTTAATATTTTAAATGCAACTTATTAGGTTTAGTTCTCTTTGTTGAATCTTATAAAAATACCCTCTTTATTTTAGTTATAATCATTAATACGATTGCAGGTATCTATCAAGAAGTTAAAGCAAAAAGAACATTAGATCGTCTATCGATCATAACAACAGCAAAAGTTGAAGTAATTCGCGATGATCATCTAAAAGAAATTTCGATTGATGAAATTGTTTTAGATGATTATCTAGTTTTAACTACTGGTATGCAGATTCCCGCAGATAGTATTCTCGTAGATGGTCAAATGGAGACAAATGAAGCTCTTTTAACCGGAGAATCAGATCCTGTTTTAAAACAAAATGGCGATCATCTTTTTTCTGGAAGTTTTATTACCTCAGGAAAAGGAATATGCAAAGTTATTCATGTTGGTGATGATAATTATATGAATAAAATCACTAATGAAGCGAAACGTTTGAAAAAACATAATTCGCAATTGAATCAGTGTTTAAATACCATTTTGAAATATGTAAGTATCTTTATTTTGCCAATTGGCGGATTATTGTTTTTAAAACAACTTATATATAGTGAACAAGGCTTTAATGATGCCATTGTTAGTACTGTTGCTGCGGTTTTAGGAATGATTCCTGAAGGCCTTGTATTATTGACTAGCGCGGCATTGACGCTTAGTGTTTTAAGGCTAGCTAAACAAAAGACTTTAGTTCAAGAATTGTTCTGCATTGAAACATTAGCACGGGTAGATGTCTTATGCCTTGATAAAACAGGGACAATTACCGAAGGAACAATGAAAGTTGAGTTTGATATTAAAACATGTAATCTTGATTTTCAAGAAATTATGGGAAATTTAATGCATACATTGACTGATGTTAATGTAACAGCTCAAGCCTTAAAAGAACATTATCCCTGCAAAACTAACTTTAAACCCTGTCATGTTATTCCTTTTAGTTCTGATCGTAAATATAGTGGAACTTCTTTTTATGACCATGGTACATATTATCTTGGGGCTTATCAATTTCTTTTTCCGCAAGGAGATGAGGATCTAGAAGAACTTTGCTTTGATTACACAAGTAAAGGCTATCGTATTTTAGTACTAGCTCATACAAATAAAATCATCAACAATGAAAGTTTGCCGTCTGATTTAAAACCATGTGGAATAATTGTTTTAAGCGATGTCATAAGAGATGATGCTAAAGAAACTTTGCACTATTTTGAATCACAAGGCGTTGATTTGAAAATCATTTCTGGTGATGATCCAATAACTGTCTCTGCCATCGCTAAAAGAGCCGGTTTAAAAAGCAGGCATTATATAGATGCAACAAAATTGACAACAGCAAAAGATATTCAAAAAGCAGTTAAAAATTATTCTGTTTTCGGTCGGGTCACCCCACAACAAAAAAAAGAGATGGTCTTAGCTTTAAAGCAACTAGGTCATACTGTAGCTATGACTGGTGATGGTGTCAATGATGTCTTAGCTTTTAAAGAAGCTGATTGTTCGATAGCTATGGCTTCAGGAAGTGATGCCGCAAAAAATACAGCTAACTTAGTTTTATTAAATAATAATTTTAATGCTATGCCTTATATTGTTGATGAAGGGCGCCGCGTTATCAATAATATTACAATGTCGGCATCAATGTTTTTAATTAAAACAATCTTTTCGGTCTTAATTTCAATTTCAACGATTTTCTTTGGCCAAGCCTATCCTTTTGAACCGATTCAATTATCCTTGATCAGTGCCTGTGGGGTGGGAATTCCTACTTTCTTTTTAACATACGAAGCAAATTTTGCGCATGTAAAAGGCAATTTTTTTAAAAATGTTTTAGAAAAATCATTTCCTTCAGCTTTTACGATTGCTTTAGGAACTACTTTGATAACTAATATCGGTCTGTATTTAGACTATGATCCTAATATGCTGTCTACTGTTTGTATTTTATTTACTGGTTGTAATTATACGATTGCTTTATTACGAATTTATAGTCCTTTGACCCGTTATCGAAAAATTATTATCTATACGACCCAAATGGCTTATTATATTTCTATGATCATTGGACAATCTATATTAGATTTGACGGGGCTAGATTTTAACTGGCTGATGGTTTTATTAGCATTAATTGCCTTTTCTCCTTTATTAGTTGATTTCTCTGGATATTTATTTAGATTATTAGAACAATTATTTAATAAATATAAAAAAATAAAATTAAACTATAAATTCAAATGATGTATTATTGGAAAAGATACAAGAAAATTGCTAAAATATAATAAAGGAGAAGGAATGAATATGTATGAAAAAATTAAATCTTTAGCAAAAGAATATTTTCCTGAAACAGTTCAAACAAGACGTGATTTTCATAAATATGCAGAAAGAGGCTGGTTAGAAATGCGAACTGCCTCAATCGTAGCTAGAAAACTAAATAATTTGGGTTATCAAGTATTGGTAGGAAAAGAATTGATGTGTGAAACGGCAAGAATGGGGCTGCCTAGTAAACGTGTATTAACACTCAATTATAAACGGGCTATCTTACAAGGAGCTGACCCCTACTATTTAGAAAAAGTGAAAGATGGCTTTACAGCAGTAGCGGGAATTATAAAAAATGGTGATGGTCCAGTTGTAGCTATCAGATTTGATATGGATGCCTTGAGTATTATGGAGGATGATTCTGCTGATCACAATCCTGGTAAATTTGGCTTTATTTCATGTAATCCTGGAGCTATGCATGCTTGTGGTCATGATGGACATACAGCTATGGGATTAACTGTCGCTAAAATTTTAAGTGAAATCAAAGAACATCTTCATGGAACCCTAAAGCTTATTTTCCAGCCGGCTGAAGAAGGTGTAAGAGGTGCCAAAAGTATTGCAACAAGCGGTTTTTTAGATGATGTTGATTACATTTTTGCAGGACATATTTGGCAACAGGCA
The DNA here is from genome assembly GCA_000508865.1 of Clostridiales bacterium VE202-01. Lineage (GTDB taxonomy): Bacteria > Bacillota_I > Bacilli_A > Erysipelotrichales > Coprobacillaceae > Thomasclavelia. Next base: position 10,018 of record BAHP02000001.1, on the reverse strand, counting down.
CCAGGAGAAGATTATGATATTTATTTAGGTATGGATGAAACTTTTGCCACAACAAAGTTAGATGTAATCTATCATGGGGTTTCTTCTCATGCCGCTGGTATGCCTCAATTTGGAAAAAACGCCCTTCTTTCAGCTGCTTCATGTATCTTGAATCTTCACTCAATTCCGCGTAATAGCGACGGCTGTACAAGAATCAACGTAGGAACAATCAACGCCGGAACAGGACGTAATGTTGTTCCCGAAACAGCAAAGTTAGAAATAGAAGTACGTGGAGCAACTACAGAATTAAACAATTATATGGAAGTATATGCTACTGATGTAATCCGCGGAGCTGCTTTAATGCATGATACTATTGTTGAAATCAATAAAATGGGGAAAGCTTATTCACTTGAATGTGATAAAAAAATGATGGATATAATTCGCCACGTCTGCGATGATCATTTAAAAAATATTAAAGTTGCTCCAAAATATTTAAGTCCTTTAGATGGTAGTGATGATTTTTCTTATATGATGGCTACTGTTCAAGCACACGGAGGAATTGCCACCTATATGAAATTAACTACTGATCTAGCAGCTTCACCACATAATTGTGCCTATGATTTTAATGAAAATGTTCTTTTGACAGGAACTACAGTTTACAGTAGTGTAGCATATTATTTATTAAATAATATTCATAAATAAAAGCAGCGAAAAAGCTGCTTTTATTTTAAATTAGTCCACCATTTACTTTGATAAAGATCATGGCCATATGCAATGGTTTCGCCAATTTTAGGAACGATCCACTTGATATTTTCTTTATCCGCTTTGTTCGTAAATCTTTCTACTGGATCATCCCAAGGATGATCGGCTAAACTAAAGGTTCCCCAATGAATCGGCATGATCATCTTAGCTTTTAAGATCATCCCAGCCTTTACCGATTCTTCAGGTGTCATATGTGTAGCTCGCCATTTTTCATTATACTGTCCCGCTTCTAAAACTGCTAAATCAAAGTCACCGTATTTCTTGGATATTTTTTCAAAATGACTATCAAATCCAGTATCGCCACTTTCGAATATTTTATGATATTCATCAATAAACACCCAGGAAGACCATAATGTTTTATAACTGTCATTAATAAAATTTCTAAAAGAACTATGTCTAGCTGGCGTACAAGCTACTAATAATCCATTTATTCTTATTTCTTCCCACCAGGCTAAACTGATAATTTTTTCTTTCTTTATTTTCCATCTTTCTAAATGTTTTTCAACCCCTAAGGGAACAATATATCTTGTTACTTTTTTATCTATTTTTTTAATCGTTTTATAATCTAAGTGGTCATAATGATCATGAGTTATAACTACAATATCGATCTTATCAAAATCATTGATTTTAATAGGTAAAGCACTAAATCGACGCATTGAGGGAAAAGGAAATGGTGAAGCATGATTGCTAAAAACTGGATCAATTAAAATATTCATCCCATGCATTTGAAAAAAGATAGAAGAGTGTCCTAGCCATGTAATAGTTAATATTTCATCATCCGGATTTTTTAGGATTTTTGGAGTTTTTGTGATAATTTTATCAGTAGGAATATTATCTTTTATCGAAAGATAGTTATTTTTTTTAGCTTTAATATATATTCGTCGATACTTATTTTCATTATAAAATTTATTATGTTTAAAATTTTTAGCTCTTGAAGCATAATTTAAGCGATCTTTTTTTGATGGCCTTTTACCAAAAGGAACCCATAATTTTAAAAATAAGAAGATAATAGAAAATATTAATAGTATAAATTTCCATATTTTTTTATTCATTTTCTTTAACCTTTCTAAACTAATATAATCTTAAAATATAATTCATCCAAACACCAATATAAGATATAAGCATCCATTACATTTTTTAACAGTTTATTTACTGTCGTAGTCAACTAATCATAACTTATTTTAAAATTATTTAATTATTTTTATCTTCATCTGTTAAAAAATAACACTTTCTTTTAGAACCTGATTTTGATTCATGAATAATAGAGTATATTAAATTAGCTTTTTCTAACCTCAATAATAATGGATAAATCGTATCTTCAGAAATCTTTTCAAACCCATAAAAATTTAACTTTTGCGATATTTCATATTCATATAATTAAAAATCTTCAAGATTGCTAAAATAAGCCATCTTATACTCTAAAAACATTCGTAAAAATTACATTATAAATACTATTTAACTACATCGTAATGCATAATAGTTTATAAGTCAATTATAACTTACTTTTTAATCATCTACTCCAAACTAAAAAAGGGACACTAGATCCCTTTAATCATTAGTCTTTTTAGTCTCAAAAAAATTCATAAAATCATCTACTGCATTATCAATTCCATTACCTAGTTTCGTTGTAAATTCATCAAAATCACCTTCGGCATCACTGATAACATTATCAACTTCATCATCACTGGCATGATAAACTTTATTAGCATAATTTTTAGCTTTAATTCCTAGGTTTCGAATCGTATCATCTTCACCGACGTCTCCATAATTTGCTGCCATTTCTAAATAACTGCCTTTTTCATATAATTTTTTTGCAACTTCTTTATCTTTTACATTATCAAGATTATTATTAATATAATTAACAGCATCAATTACATCATCTCGATTAACTTCATAATCATCACTAAATTGATTTTTGATCTGTGTATCAATATCATCAAAATCATCATTATTTGTTGTTTCATTTGTTGAATTGTTAGTTTCATTTGTTTTGTCATCATCATTATTATTAGCACATCCAGCTAAAGTAAATAATAATGTTAAACAAAATAAATATTTTATTATTTTTTTCATAAGTATTCTCCTTTATAATTTTCTACTACTATTTTTAACCAATTTTATTTTTTTAAACAAAATAGAAAAAAATAATGTATAATATAGAAGGTGATTTTATGAAAGAAAAACAATTAGATGCTTTATTAGAAAATATTAATTACGAAATTTCATTATTAGCAAATATGAGTGCTTTTATTAAACAAGAATTTGAAGATGTTTCATGGGCTGGTTTTTATCTTAATCGAGATCAACAATTGATCTTAGGTCCTTTTCAAGGATTGACTGCTTGCACTATCATTCCCTATGATCGCGGTGTATGTGGTGCATGTGCCACCGAATTAAAGACTAAACGCATTGCTAATGTTCATGATTTTCCTGGACATATAGCTTGTGATAGTGCCAGTAATAGTGAAATTGTTCTACCAATAATAATTGATCAAAATTTGTATGGTGTTTTAGATCTTGATTCAACGAGTTTTGACCGTTTCCAGGAAAGTGATCAAATAATTTTGGAAAAGTTAATCGTGATTTTGATCAAGCATTTAAAAAGAATCCAATCTTCTATTTAACATTTTTTGGTAGTCAATTGATTTTGTTTTACTAAAAAACTTAGGTTTATTTAGCCTAAGTTTTTTTAATATTAACTTTTTTTATCAAAGCGATTTTTACATGTAGGACAGGTTATCGTGATTTTTCCACGTCCTTTAGGAACTCTGACTATCTGCTTACAGCTTGGACATAAATAATATTTATGTTCTTTATCTTGATGATTCTTTTTAATTACATTAAATCTTTTCTTGATCGGTTGAATCATTTTTAAATATTTTTCATTTTCTTCTCTTCGTTTATATATATTACGTGAATATGTTCTAAACAAATTATAAATAAGTAATAACCATACTACAGCTGAAAGAAATGAGCTTCTAATAAAAAACAAGTTTAAGCACATTATTACTACCGCTAGAACTAATAAAAAGACATTAAACTGATCAGAACCATATCTTCCTGCCATGAATCGATATAATGCATTTTGAAATTTATTCATATTAACCCTCTTTTCATATTTACTATAATTTAATAATATTAATAGATTATGAATTAAGATTTATTTTTCTTATATTCTTTGCGACTATTATTATTTTCTACTAATAGCACTTTAAAAAATTGAATTAAAGCATTTCGCGATTCACTATCCATATTTTTTAGTTCCTTCAAAGCAACAATTAAATGTGTAAATGTTTTTTCTGAAAAATCATTTATCTTTTTTATTCCGGCAGCCTCGATAATACTAAAAAGACATTCAACAGCATTCTTTCGCGTTTCTTCATCCACTTTAACAAGCCATGATTTAAATGCTGTATCCATTGCTTGACTCTCTGCATTAATCGCTTTGCTTTCAACAAAATGAGTACCTTCGATCTGCCATGTAAAACCACTATGCTGCATTAATCCTTTTGCATCACTTTTAACAACGATCATTTCTTCAAGATATTCAAGCATTATCCCAAAGACACAGCCCTCAGGAACAAATTTTTTGATTTTTTTAGCTATCTTTTGATACTCCGGAATTTCCAAGATTTCTTGATTAAATCCTGGACCATCATTATTATAAATTTCAATGATTCTGTTTATTATTTTTTCACTGCTATTACATGCTGCATATACAGCCAGATTTCCACCTTTAGAATGTCCTCCTAAACGCATCTTCACACCAAAAAAATATTGGTTAAAATAATTCTTTATAGTATTTAAAACACTAGTTTGAAAACTACGATTTTTAAGTAAATAAAATAAACTCTTATTATATTTTTTTCTTGCAATGGCAGATAAATATTCTTTAGCTCTAATTTGTGAAGGGATCGGCATAGTATAAGTCATCATAAAATCTTCTTTCCATCCTAGAATCATATCATCAGTTCCCCTAAATGCAACATATATACTACTATCTGGTAATTGAAAAGTTATTGCTGCAAATTGTTTAACAGCCTGATAATCTAATTCATTTAAATAATCAGATAATAAAATATTTTTATATCGTTTTGATTTAGCTGCGATTTTTAATAAAATGATAGCATCTTTAATAAAAGAAAATTCATCCATCAATTTATCAAGATCATTTAAATTAAAAAAATCATTTGCTACATCTTCTAAACTTCGACTTCTTTTGATAAAAAAGTCGGTACTATTTTATCAAAATCAACATATGCCAGTTCACTTAAAATTAGTCCATCAATATCATTGAAAGGATCGATCTGTAAATCAAGATCACCACGCCATTTTATATAGTCAATTATATTTGCCATTATTTTCCCCTTTGCTTTGATCTATGATTATTTATTTAACTTATATGAATATTATAAACAAATTTATTAATAAATAACATTAGTAATAAAAAGTATTTTAATGATTTTAAGAGTATTTAAGAAATTCTTTAGTTTTTTTATGATGAAATTTTAATATCTTAGTTATATTATAAATAACAATTATTAATTATATATTATAGGGGAAATAATGATGGAAAAAATAACCGGATTGACTAATGAAGAAGTTGATTTAAGAATTAAAGCAGGTAAAATTAATATTGCACCTAAACCTGTTGTTAAAAGTAATTTACAAATTATCATAAGTCATATTTTTAATTTATTCAATGCTTATAATTTTATTATTGCTGTAGCTTTAATTGCAGTTAAAGCATATTCAAGCTTGTTTTTTGTTGTAATCGTTGTTTCTAATACTGTTATTAGAGCTAAACAAGAAATCAAATCAAAAAACATGGTTGCTAAATTAAATTTGATCGTCTCACCAAAAACAAAAGTAATTCGTGAAGAAAAAACAATTTCAATCAATAACGAAGAAATCGTTTTAGATGATATCGTTTATTTTGAAACTGGTAATCAAATCAGTGCTGATGCTAGAGTTGTTAAAAACAGTGTTGAAGTTGATGAATCATTATTAACTGGAGAAGCCGATCCTGTCACAAAAAATCCTGGAGATATGTTATTATCGGGCAGCTTCATTTTAAGTGGCGCCTGCTTAGCAAAAGTAATTCATGTTGGCAAAGACAATTATGCTAGTAAAATCACCGATCAGGCAAGGACGCGAAAACCAGTTAACTCAGAATTATTAAATACATTCAACACAGTTACTCGCTATACTAGTTATTTAGTTTTACCATTAAGTATCTTGATGCTTTATCAAGCTTATGTAATTCGTGATCAAAGTATTACAAGTACGATCGTTAATACAGCAACCGCCCTTTTAGGAATGCTGCCAAAAGGCCTAGTCTTACTTACTAGTGTCTCTTTAGCCGCCAGCGTTGTTAAACTGGGTAAGCAAAAAACGCTTGTTCAAGAGATGTTTAGCATTGAAACATTATCAAGAATAGATGTTTTATGTTTAGATAAAACTGGTACTCTTACTGAAGGAAAGATGGAAATTGAACAAGTTGTTGAACTTGATAATTCCTTTTTGTATGATCTAAATAAAATTATGAGTTCGTTTGTTGCTGGTTCATTAGATAATAATATAACTTTTAAGACTTTGAAGAATTATTTTAATGAACCGAGTACTTATAAAACATTAAATAGGATTGCCTTTTCTTCAGCTCGTAAATGGAGTGCTGTTGAATTAGAAACGATTGGAACAATTATTGTTGGAGCTCCAGAAATCATTAAACCTGAGTATCCTTTACCTCAAAAGATTACGGCAATGGCTAAAAGCGGTGCGCGAATTTTAATGATCGGTCATCATGAAAATATCGATATGCTTCAAGAAACGCTCAATAAAACAATTCCTTTAGGCTTGATTGTTATTAAAGATCCAATCCGAAAAGATGCAAAAGAAACATTAAAATTTTTTAGTGAAAATGATGTTGATATTAAAGTGATTTCCGGTGATAATCCCGCTACAGTAAGTGCTATTGCAAAACTTGCTGGTGTCAATAATGCTGATAAATATATTGATGCTTCATCAATTAAAACAGATCAAGAATTAGAAGATGCTATTTTAAACTATAATGTCATAGGTCGTGCTACGCCTTTCCAAAAGCATCAAATGATTCTTTGCTTACAAAAACATAAACAAAAAGTTGCTATGACAGGTGACGGCGTCAATGATGTTTTAGCTCTAAAAGATGCTGATGTGTCAATCGCTATGGGATCCGGATCTGATATTGCAAGACAAGTTGCTCAATTTATCATTATTGATGGGAAGTTAGAAACATTAGTTGAAGTAGTTCGTGAAGGCCGTTTAGTTATCAACAATGTTACCCGTTCTGCTTCAATGTATTATTTAAAAACGATCTATACTATCTTACTTTCTATATTATCGATCATCTTAAATATTCCTTATCCTTTTATCCCTTTTCAAATGACCTTATTAGATATGTTTATCGAAGGTTTTCCATCATTTATGATCTTATTTGAACGAAATATTGAAAAACCAAAAGAATCGATTGGACATCATGCTTTGCGTTACTCACTACCTAATGCCCTAACAATCGTTTTAACTGTTGCAATAATAAAATTATTAGCCCCATTACTCCATTTGTCACTACCGGAAGTATTTACAGTTTTATATTTTACAACGGCTTTTATTTCTATCCATATGATCTATAGAATTTATTATCCTCTCAACTGGTATCGTGGTGGTGTACTAGTTATTGATATAATTGGTTTTATTTTATCTACGCCAATATTTTGGTCATTACTACAAATGCATAGTTTAAATTCAAAATTGATCAGTTATATTTTAATAACTATCATTGCTGCTATCCCTATTTTAATTATTCTTACTAAATTAGTTAGTATGTACTTAAATAAAATTCAAAATAATCTTAAATAAGCAGATCGTCATGATCTGCTTACAAATTTTTATCCAACCACTTCTTTATCACTTCATCATCACCATTATTCATAAAAGAATGTTCGCTATGTTTAGATATAGTTAATTTTGCATGCGTAGATTTCACAAAATTTTTTATAACTGAAAACGGCTGCAAATTATCTTTTCCTCCATAAAGGATGTAGGTTGGACTACTCCACCTTACAATAGGATTATTTTTAACATACTGATAATAATCCCAAGTTAAGATATCTATTGGTGTAGAAATTTCTCTTTCAGTATTCAGTATTTCTTCAGTAATATCAAACCATTTAAACATATTTTTGATGAGATATTCCATATCGACAATTGGTGCAAGAAAAAAACATTTTTCAAAAATACAATCTTTATATGCCTGCAAACTAAAATATGCGCCCAAACTACAAGCATATAAAGAAACTGTTTTCCAATTAGCTAAAGCATATGCACTTATTTGCCTAAGATCAAAAACACCATTAAAAACATCACATCGATAATTTTCATCTTTTCGCTCTCCATGTTCTGGTAAATCGAAACTAATTGTCTGATATTCCCTACTTTGCGCTATTGAAGCAAAAGTTCAGCTGATTCTTTATTAGACATTTTCCCATGAACATAAATGAATACTTTGTCTGATTCTACGGACCATATAATAACGGGGATTTTTGCAAGATAAAATTTTGTTGTTTTCATTATCCATCACCAATTAGATAATATCACCAAAAGTACTGTTTTCAATATATAATTAGTTACAGAATTGTTTTTTATTCAAAAAAGATCGTATTAAAATACGACCTCATTTTTGATAAATTATTTTTTTAATTGAATAAACTGAAAGGCAATAGCTATCAGCTAATTCATCAATACTTTTTCCTTGTTGATAATCTTTCTTTATCTTTATATTTCTTTGTTTAATTTCTAATTTATAACCACTCAATTCGCCCCATTTCTTTTTGTTGTCCTTTTTTGAAGGAATATAAATATATCCACCCTGGATATAATTTTGTAGTTCTTCAACTAAAGCAACAGGAAGTATTGAATCGGCTTTAATATATTTCATGCAAGCTCGCTCCTTTAACTTTTTATCATCAAATTGCAAAGCCAGCACTATCCTTTATTACTCCATGCAACTATGATAAACACTTACTGACTTTGCATGGAGTAAAACGACATTCTTTCTTTTTTTATTTACCATTATGATCTCACCCCTTAATTTTTCACAAATAACAGCAAATATATATTTCTATTATACAAGTTACAATAATTACATCATCTAAATTCCTTTTTAGCTTCAATATATTTATTTCAATAAACTAAAATCTATCGTATTTCGTCTTTTTAAAACCGCATATAAGTTAAATATTGTAACAATTACAAGAACAATAAGATATCCGATAATCATAATCGGATAGATATCCAGGATTCCAGCAATATCATTGCTATTTACTCTAGTTATCATATCATACAATGAATACAATATCGCTAACGAATAACATACATAGCTCAATACTACCAAAACATTAAATTTTCTGTATTTTTTAATGGCTGCAATTATTGCAAAAATTATTGCAGCTAAACAAAGTATCAAATCAATAATTACCATAATCAATCTCCTTTAAATTTTATTATATACACATTATTCATGTATTTCCAAAGGTAATCCATCGGGATCAAAGAAAAAAGTCATTTTCTTTCCAGTATAGTCATCTATACGTATAGGTTCCGTACTAATTCCTTTTTCATTAAGTTCCTTGACCGTTTCTTCCACAGATTCAACCCAAAAAGCAAGATGCCTTAAACCATATGCTTCAGGATAACTAACTCTTGCCGGATGATTTGTGGCAATAAATAATTCCAATTCGATATCATCTAGCTGCAAATCAATCTTATAATCATTTCTACTTTCTCGATAATTTTCCCGAATTATCTTAAAACCTAATAAATCTACATAAAAATGTTTTGATTTCTTATAATCACTGCCAATTATCGCAACATGATGAAGTTTTTTTAGATTCATAGCCGATCTCCTTTCAAATATTAAACTTTAGTTATTAACTATTTTTTCTTTCCAACTCACCACAACCTCTTTACCACAATGAGCTAATCCTATATAGATTATCTTTTCTTCTAATCCTTTATCATATTCTTTTTCAACGATCTGTTCGCCTGCTATATCTGATAAGCTTTTTAGTTCTTCTGTTTCTTTTTCAGTAAAACCAAAATATTGATCATATTCATCATCCATTACTGTACATACTATAAGATTGTTTAGATCACTGAAGATATTTTCTTTGGCTACTCTCTGAATTCCTGTAAGCATCGCATACTGAAGCTTGGTGATAGTTTTAAAGCATTATGAAGT
>BAHP02000002.1 GCA_000508865.1 Clostridiales bacterium VE202-01 | reverse complement strand
ACATTTATTTTTAGATTCATATGTAACAGATGCTGATGGACTGGCAAATGCCAACTATACAGCCAAAACAGAAGTGTTAGATGATGTATCTGAGCAAACGACGGCTTTTAGCCAAATCAAACAGGGAATGAGAGCCTGTGTAACAAGAAGCAGCGGGACATGTAATGCCTATTGGAGCAGCAAACCTTATGTGACATATGCAAAAACGGGGACTGCTGAAGATTATACGGGAACAGGAGAGACCGATTATCCAAACCATTTACAGATCGGATATATCCAGGCAGATGAAAACTCTGAACCAATCGTAGCCTTTGCCTGTATCGCGATACGACAGACAACAGCATCAAATGGAAGCAGCAGTTCAGCACCGTTGATTTCACAACAAATAATTGATAAATATGTAGAAAAGTATGGTTTAAATTAAAAAAAAACTAGTAATTAACGAGATACTATGTTAAGATATTTAACGGAAGTTTACAAATGGAGGTGTAAGTAATGAGAGAAAATATCATTCTTAGATGTACTGAATGTGGTGAAGAAAATTACATTAATACAAAAAATAAAAGAAATCATCCTGATAGAATGGAAGTAAATAAATATTGTCCAAGATGTAATAAGAAAACTGTACATAAAGAAAAGAAATAAGCCTAACGGCTTTTTTTCTTTATTGGAGGTGGAAAGATGAAAGTAAAAACATTGTTATTAGGAAATATGCAAACTAATTGTTATGTTGTTAGTGATGATACAAAGCATTGTTTTATTGTAGATCCTGGTGCAAACGGTAAAAAGATTATTAATTATTTAAATGAAAATGAATTAGTCTTAGATGCAATATTATTAACTCATGGTCATTTTGATCATATAGGAGCAGTCGATTATTTATATGAACATTATCATTGTCCTATTTATATCCATCAAGATGATATCTTGCTATTACATGATTCCAAAGCAAATTTATCAGTTTTCGAAAAGCCGTTTACAGTCAAATCACCGGTAATTAAAAGTGATAAAAGAATGAAAATCGGCAACTTTGAAATAAGCTGGTTACATCTACCGGGGCATTGTCCAGGATCATCGATGATTTATTTACCTAAAGAAAATGTGATTTTTGCTGGTGATGTATTATTTAAAGGATCGATTGGTCGTTTTGATTTTCCAAATTCTTCTAAACATGATACTCGTGAATCGTTAGCAAAAATCAAAGAATATAATTTTGATGCTGTAGTATATCCTGGACATGGTCCTGCGACAACATTAAAAGAGGAACAGACATATAATCCTTATTTTTAAGGGAAATAAAAATAGTAAAAGAAGCGAATTATTTCTTTTACTATTTTTTATAAACTTCTTGATTTAAAAAAGATGTGCGCAGAAAACATCAATCGTATAGATTAACTATATAATTTATTTCTTTTTAGTATTTTTTAAACTAGGCAGGCTACCCAATATTACACCAGCAATTAAGCCAAATGCTAAATTATCAAAAATAAGACCGGCCATAAATCCTAGAATTAATCCAGCTGCTAATTTATCATTATTCGTATTTTTGATCTTCATATTTATTTTCCTTTCATATATTAAATAGAAGTTATTAAAATTACACTTATCATATCACTAGCATAATTCATCTTTTCTATGAATTGTATACTATCAAAATCGTATTTTAATTTATTACATTATAACATAGATAAGTACATCTTTATAATTCTTTTCTAGAAGCATATTATTTTTAATTAAATAAGTCATTTCTATTTTTGGTTATAAATTATTTAATTGTTAACGAATTAATAGTCATTCATAAGTTTATTTATTGTTCATACCTTTTCATTAAGATTGTATGTAGTGATTTTTAAAATTCAATTGGTAAATCATTATTTATGATGATTTATCTCTATCTGGTATATTTATAGCGTCATCAATTGTTAAAATGTAAGTACTTTTAAGTAATTGATTTTTATAGCATGTGATAATATTCAAATATCTTTTTTCATAGTTACTAAACTTTGTTAAAGGAACGTTAATAATCAATCTTAAATTAAAATAGATTTTATATAAAAAGAATCAACTAATAAATCATCTGATTACTGCTGATTCTTTTTACTATTAACTTTTAAACAAATACTTTATCTTTTTATAAAATGGTAGTTATTGATATTCAAATGCAGAAATTATTAATGTATCAATATTGATTTCTAAGTTAAAACTATACTCTTGTTTATCGTTTCTAACAGTTGTCACAATATAATAATAGCTTCCTAAATCATCTACTGTGTACTCAATGATATATTCATCAACCATGATAATATCACTAATTAAAATATCATTAGCAATCATTTCTTTATAATATCTTAATATACTAAGCTCAACTAAACGCTCATTATTAATTTTTTTAATTCTTTCTATTGCTTTACTGTTTTCAATTATGTCAGTAAAAAACACTCCGATATTTAGGCTCAAAACCATAAAAATAATTAATACTAATTGTAAAATCGTACCTTTATGGAAGTGTTTCATTATTTGTTTCCTCAAAATTATGAGTATGCTCATAATTTGTGGCAATTAAATAATAAAAATCATCTTTACCATTATTTAAATGCATATAAATATTTTCATCTTTATTAAAAAAATCTAAGTTTTCAACATCTCTGATTATAATATCAAAACCAGGTTCTTTGACTACTCTTTTTTTATGCAGAGATATTGTAAATAACTGATCATTACTATCCTTATAGGATAACTGATCACCAACGGTAATATCTTTAGATGTATATAAGATCTTAGTTAATTGTTTTGCTCCGATAGCATAAAAGCTAGTATTTACCTTAAGTTTATCTTTATAAGATATTGTTTTAATAAGTGGTACACTGTTTAAAACAATCAGCAGGCAGATTGAAAGTGAAAATAAAATTTCAATTAAGGTAAAACCTCTTTTATTGATTGATCCAATGCTCTTGTTTGCCATAATTGTAACTCCTTAACGTTTTGCTGTTTTAAATAATTTTGATAATCATCATTATTGATTTGAAAATGCCGCATACCAGCACTATAACAACTAAAAATTACTACGATAATAGTAATAAAAATACTAAATGCCAACAAACTTTCAATCAAAGTCATTCCTTTATTCTTTAACATAAAATGTACCGCTCCCAACATTAAAAACAATACTTCTACAATCATTTTGATTGCATATAGTTAAGTGATTTCCTTTATTAATATTTCCATTTTCGTTAAAATAAAGTTCAAAGCTATTTTGAAAATAATAATTACGATCTAATTCAATTTTTTGTTCACCCTGATAATCATAACTGATTCGATTATGATCAATTAAAATATCGATTCTTTCATGATTTAATAAAGCCTGAGTTTTAGCTTCCTGTAATAAAGCAATAATTTGTTTACACTGTTGATCAATAGATAAGCAGAGTGGGGTAGTAATTGCAAAATGCAGACTAAAAACGCTTAGAATAATAATGATACTAATCGTAAAGACTACTTCAATTAATGTAAAGCCATGTTTATCTTGCATAAGCTTGACCATCACTAATAGAAATTGTTAAACCACTAGGGCAGGTTACTTGTTTTTCTGTTAAATAAGGGTGATCACCTGATGTTAGATCAGAAATACTTGCTGGTAAATGACCATTTTCAATTTCATAAAGAACAATTTGAGAATTTACAACTTCGATTTGGGCATCACAGCTTTTTTCTTTAACGACTCTGTTTTTGCTTGTAACATTTGGTATAACTAATAATAAAATAACTAAAATAACTGAAATACAAAAAATCATTTCAATTAAAGTAAATCCTTTTTGTCTCATCTTTTCCCTCCGTTTGTAATAAATATCACGAAATATTTAAAGTACTATAAATTACCAATTATTGACATCATTGGAATAACAATTGAAACATAAACTAAAATAACGAATCCTGCTGTAAAACAGTAAATTAATGGTACGACAAGCTTGATTATTTTCATGACTTTAAAATGTAAAGTGTCAATAGAAATCTTTAAATAATTATCAAGTGATTTATTAGCCTGGTTATCATGAATTAATAATTTAAAACTAGCAATAAAAAGAGGCTCGAAATAGTTAAACTGAGAAATGATCTGTTCTAAAGATTCTCCCTTTAAAATCTTTAAATATATCTCATATATCAGCATTTTAATATCACTATCATCAATTTGTTGATAAAGCATTACAACGATATCTGTAGTATCATAACCATTGATCAATAGTTCGTTATAATATAGAGCAAATTTAATTGAATAATATTTTTGAATCATTTTTTGAATGAACCAAACATGATTTACTAAAAAATCTATTAATTGATAATACTGTTTTTTTATTGCATAAACAGTTATCAAACAAGCACTGCTAAAACACAGTAAAATAATTAAAATAAGAAGGGGAATGATTTTAAATAGACTAAACATCATTTTAGTAATAAAACCAGGTTCAATGGCAAATTCGATAAAAAGCTGCATTATCGAGGGTAGTAAGGCATAAATGATAAACAATGAAAACATCATTAAAAAGATAATCAATAAAATAGGATAAGTTAATTCTTTTTTTAATTTATTAAATGTTTCGTCTCTTGTCTTACAAATATTTAAACTTTGAACAATTGCTTTAGATAAATTATTTTTAATTCTAAAAAATTTAAAATATTCAACGAACGTTTGATTAAAATCACCTTCAATTATTGCTTCATCTAATGTTAAACCATTATTTAATTTCTCTTTTAGATCTTCAATTCGTTCATTACCATATATAAAAGAACATATCTCTAAAATATCTTGAATCAAATATCCTTGCTGCAAAAAATAAGCGATGCTTTCTAAAAAACGATATTCTTCATTCATAAAAAATTCCCGCTACCTGTTGATAATTAACCATGTTATTTTCCAATAAGATTTTCGCATTATCTTTAAAAGTAAGGTAATCAACAGCCTGATTATTAAAAAAGTCATTAATTTTACTACGATCTAAATATTCTGGTAAAACAAGCGGTGTATGCTTATTTTTATGATAAAGCATCTTTTGTGACATTACGCCAATTAAAACATCTTCGATATCTATTTTTAATATTCCTAAGTTCAATAGACGTCTAATCGTCGTCAAACAATTACTGGAATGAATCGTTGTTAAAACAAGATGTCCTGTCAAAGCACAGGTAATTGCCAATCTTGCCGTTTGTTCATCACGAATCTCGCCAATCATGATTATATCGGGATCATGGCGAAGAATTTGTTTTAATGAATTATTGTATGTAATACCCAATTTTTCATTGATTTGGATTTGTAAGCAGTAAGATTTTTTAATTTCTATGGGATCTTCTAAAGTTACGATATTCTTATGATATTTTTGATTGATTGTATCCAACAACGTATAAAGAGTAGTAGATTTTCCTGAACCGGTTGCCCCGCTAACAATAAATAGTCCGGAATTTAAAGTTACGATCTGGGCCAAAACGTTTTACATCTTTAAAAATAGTAAGTTCCTCTAATGATAATTTACGATGATTATTCAATATTCTAATTACAATACTATCAATATCTTTTCCTGGTAAACTGGAAACACGTAAATAATATACATTATTGTCGTATTGATAGTTTAAATGCCCAGTTTGTGGTTTTAGCTGATAATTAATATCAATGTTTGATTTAAAACGAATATAATTTATTAATTTTATCCCCTGTTTATATTCTAAAGTATCATAAAGTACTAGATCGCCCTGTTGACGAAATGAAATAGTGCATTGCTGTTTTAATAATAGATGAATATCTGATGTTTTATTAGCGATTGCATGGTTTATTATTTTTTCAAATAGATCATTCATAAAATTTCCTCCTATTATCTTTTACACCAAAAAATCATAAATTACTTCAAAAATAAAAAAATCATTTTGTAAATAAGCATTAAAACAAATATTATTATTGCAATAAGGCTAAAATAACTTTGATGATCTTTTTGTTACTCTTTTGATTTTTCTTCATCAATAAATCTATTTTTTTTATCCATACAAATAATAAAAATCTATATATATTAAATTAAGTGATTTTAACATTATAAAATGATAAAATCATTGTTTTAATTTTATAAATATCAATAAGATAAGTAGTTTATCATCTCAATAAAATTTTGTTTCTAGCAGCAAATTAAAAATAGAGTATCAATAATTATCAAAATCACTTCACTTTATCAATAATTTTTGATATAATCACAAAGTAAATTACAAATAAGGAGATTATTTAAAATGATTAGTGTTGGAGATTTAAGACCAGGTATTACTTTTGAATATGAAGGTAACCTATATGTTGTATTAGACTATTCACATAATAAAACAGCTCGTGCAGCTGCAAATATTAGAATCAAGATGAAAAACTTAAGATCTGGATCAACTACAGAAGTTACTTTTGGGGGAAATGATAAAGTAAAAAAAAGCTCATATCGATAAAAATAAAATGCAATATCTATACAACTCTGGAGATGCATTAGTATTTATGGATAATGAAACTTATGAACAAATTGAAATTCCTGCAGATAATTTAAAATGGGAAATTAATTTCTTAAAAGAAAGTGACGAAGTTGAAGTAACTAGCTATGATGGGGAAGTTTTAGGAGTTTCTTTACCTATCAATGTTCCATTTAAAATTATTGAAACTGAACCAGCTGTTAAAGGGGATACTGCAACAGGAGCTACTAAAAATGCTATTATCGAAACTGGATATCAAATCAAAGTGCCTTTATTCATTTCTGAAGGTGAAATAGTTATTGTAAATACAGTTGATGGTAAATATCAAGGTAGAGCTTAACACTAGTTTTATTGAACTAGTGTTTTTTTCATACTTTTTTTCTTCTTGCATATAATAAAGTAGTTGATAAAGGAGAAAGAACATGAATAGACAAGCAATTACTTTTTTAACTTTATTTAGTCTAATTTTAGTATTATCAATTTATTATATTCTACTACCACCAGAAAATACTGCTAATGAAGTTGCTGTAAATAATCAGGAGGTGTCTCAAATCGAAGCCCTGCAAAAGAATTTAGATAAAGAAAGAGAAGATCTAATCAGTGAAAATAATGCTATTATTGCTTCAAGCGAAAGTGATAGTGATAAAATAGCATCAGCTTTAGCCACAATTAGTGAAGCTAAAGAAACAGCAGCTTTAGAAGCAAAAATCACAAAGACTGTAAATGAAGCAGGATTTAAAAATGTCTTTGTTGAAGTAGAAAATAAGACTGTCAAGGTCGTTGTTGATAAAAAAGATGGTAGTGGAAATGATGCTAATAGTATAATTAAAGCAATTATGGAAGAAACTAAGAATGAATATCAAGTAGAAGTTAAGTTTATTAGTGAGGCTTGAATTTTTTCTTGATTTTATATACAATAAAGGTATATAAAGGAGCATTTGTTATGAGTCAAGAATATTATTCAGTAGAAAAAGAAACAAATTTAGGAGCTTTAAATATTGGGTTAAATGTATTTCAGTCAATTGTTATTAAAGCTGTAGAATCAATTGATGGTGTAGATTTTGAAGGAAATATGATTCCAATGCCTGGTAGTGGACCAGTAACAGTACGTTTAAATAAGAACAATCAGGTAATTGTTGATGTCGCTATTTTAATTGATTACGGTTTGAATGTTACATCTACAACTAATGCATTACAAAACAAGATAGCACAAAGCTGTTTTGAAATGACAGGAATAAAAAATATTAAAGTCAATATTGAAGTTAAAGGTATTAATTTTTAAAGATTATCTTTTGATAATCTTTTTATTTATTTATTTTAAGATATAAATATGGTAAAATCATCTTAGATGTTTTGGAAGGACGGTTTAAATGAAAAAATATAGAAAAAAATTAATTAGAGAAAAAGCAGTTATTGCGATTTATCAAAAATTACTTGTTGATATAAATGAAGATGAAGTACGTGAATATTTAAATAGTGATAAAGATCTTGTTAGTGATAAAGATGATTATGATTATTGTTTTATGTTAATTACAAGCATTGCTAATGAGATTGAAAAATACAAATCAGAAGTAGCTAAATATTTGAAATCAGGCTGGACTATTGAAAGATTATCTAAGATGGAGCTAGCAATTCTTTTAGTAGGATGTTATGAATTATTAGAAACAAAACAGAGTAAGGAAGTTATTATTAATGAAGCTGTTGAACTTTCAAAAAAATATTGTGATGAAGATGCTTATAAATTTATCAATGGATTATTAAATAAGATCAAGTAATGGAAAAAAAATATTTAACAGTCAGCGCTTTAAATCGTTATTTAAAAGCTCGGATCGATGCTGACGAACAGTTGCAAAAAATATTAATAAAAGGTGAGATTTCCAATTTTAAGCATCATAGTTCAGGACATCTTTATTTTACTTTAAAAGATGAATATTCAAGAATAAATGCTGTTATGTTCGCTTCGAAAGCTAAAAAAATTCCTTTTAAACTAGAAAATGGAATGAAAGTGTTGATACAGGCTAGTGTATCTGTATATGACGTTGCTGGAACATATCAGCTATATGTTGATAATATTGAGCAGGATGGTTTAGGAAATCTTTTTTTAAGATATGAACAGTTAAAAAAACAGCTTCTTTTAGAAGGTTTATTTGATTTAGATCATAAATCAAAGATTCCTAAATTTCCTAGTAAAATTGCTGTTTTATCAGCATATCCTAGTGCTGCATTAGCCGATATTGTAAGAACGATCAAGCTAAGATTCCCTGTTGTTCGCGTAATCGTATTTCCTATTCCGGTTCAAGGCAAGGATGCCTATTTGCAAATAATAAAAACTTTGAGTTATGTTGATGATTTAGGTTTTAGTACTATTATTATTGCTCGTGGTGGGGGATCTTTGGAAGATTTATGGAACTTTAATGAGGAGGCCTTAGCTAGAACGATATATAATTGTAAAACACCTATCATCAGTGGTGTGGGACACGAGGTTGATTTTACGATTTGTGATTTGGTTTCTGACTATCGTGCTGCTACACCAACGGCAGCAGCGATCAAAGCAACACCAGATTTAGTGGAATTACAACAAAATGTAAATAATTTACAGTATACGCTAAATACCTTAATGAAACAAAAAATTGCTTTGAATAAACAAGCTCTTACAAAGATAAAATCATTTTACTTATTTAAAAATCCTGATAAATTATTTGAAGATAAAAAAGCTAAAGTAGATTACTTATACGATCGCTTAAATGATGTTTTTGCTTATAATTTAACGAATCAGAGTAATAAAATGAAACATTTGATACAATCTTTTGAGCATCAAACTAATTTATTTACAATTACTCAGCAAAATCATATAAATTTGATGGTGCAGGCAATGCAGCAGTTAATGAAGCAAAAAATCCAATCTGATCAGGAAAAGTTTTATTTTACATTATCAAAATTAAATACTCTTTCTCCTTTAAAAACACTTGAAAGAGGATATGCAATCATATTAAAAGATGAAAAACTTATCTCTTCATCATTAGATCTTAAATCAGGAGATAAAGTTGAAATCAAAATGAAAGACGGCATGAAAAATGCTATTATTGAATAGAGGTAAATTATGGACAATATTACATTTGAACAAGCTATGAAGCGACTTGAAGAAATTATTAAAGAACTTGAAGATAATCAAACATCGTTAGAAAATAGTGTCGAGTTATTTCAAGAAGGAATTAAACTATCTAAAATTTGTAGTGATAAATTAGCAGGGATTGAAAACAAAGTAGCTAAGATCTTAGTTGATGGAAAATTGGAAGATTTAAAGATCGAGGAATAAGCAGATGGAAAAATTAATTAGTGAAATAAATGACAGGCTATTACAAATAATTGATAGATTTCAAGATTCGACTGTTAAAGAAGCAATGCGATATTCATTAATGGCAGGTGGTAAAAGGATTCGGCCGGTGATGATGCTGCAAATAATTAGAAGTTATAACATTGATTATCATGATTATCTTGATGCTGCCTGTGCAATAGAAATGATTCACACTTACTCATTGATTCATGATGACTTGCCAGGTATGGATAATGATGATCTACGACGCGGTAAGCCAACATGTCATAAACAGTTTGATGAAGCAACAGCGATTTTAGCCGGAGATGGTTTGTTGAATGAAGCAGTAAATGTTATTTTAGAAGCTGATTTTAATAATGAATTAAAAATCTCGTTACTACAAACTTTGTATCAGGCAAGTGGTGTAAATGGCATGATTTTAGGACAAGCATTAGATATGAAGTATGAAAATCAAAAAGCTGATCAACAGGAATTAGATTTGATCCATCGTCATAAGACCGGTGATTTAATTAGTGCAGCGATGAAAATGGGCGCTTTGATCGCTAATAAAAATGATGCTGCTATTTGGCAGGAAATTGGCTATAAAATCGGATTAGCATTTCAAATTCAAGATGATGTTCTTGATGTAATTGGAAATAGTGAAATTTTAGGAAAAAACGTAGGTAGTGATATTGAAAATCATAAATCCACTTATGTTTCTTTGATGGGAATCGAAAAGTCTCAAGAAATAATTGAACAGTATTTCAATGAGGTAGATGAACTTATCAATAAATTAAAAATTAATCATGAAGTGATTTTAGAAATAATAAAAAAAATAAAGAGAAGAGTGAAATAATGGATCTAAATAAAATTAAAGATCCCTCTTTTTTAAAAGAGCTGGATATTAGACAATTAAATCAATTAGCCTCGGATATCCGTGAATTTTTAATTAATAATATTTCAAAAACTGGAGGCCATCTTTCAAGTAATTTAGGTGTAGTTGAATTAACAATTGCTTTACATTATGTTTTTAATTCACCTAAAGATAAAATCTTCTTTGATGTGGGACACCAGTCTTATGTTCATAAGATCCTTACAGGTCGAGCTAGTCAATTTAATACTTTGCGGAAATACCAGGGGTTATCAGGCTTTCAAAAACGTTGTGAAAGTGAGCATGATGTTTGGGAAGCAGGACATTCCTCAACAGCATTAAGTGGTGCTGTAGCAATGGCAATCGCTCGTGATTTGGATAAGCAAAATTTTAATGTTATTCCTGTCGTTGGTGATGCTGCAATGGTTGGCGGGGAGTCTTTAGAAGCTTTAAATCATCTTGGTTCTATCAATAATAAAGTCATCATTATCTTGAATGACAACCAAATGGCAATAGGTAAAAGTGTTGGCGGATTTAATGATTTTTTATCTTCAATAAGACTTAGCGGAACTTATAATAATTTGAAAGAAGATTATCGTAACATTACTTCAAAAAATAAATTTGGTAAAATGATTTTCAATATTTCTAAACGCGTCAAAGATTTTGTAAAGCATGGTTTGATCGATGACACAATTTTCGAGGATTTTGGTGTTGATTATTTAGGACCTGTCAACGGACACGATTTTGATGATCTAATCAGAGTTTTGAATCTAGCCAAAGCTTCTAAAACAAGTGTTGTTGTTCATGTAGTTACCAAAAAAGGAAAAGGGTATCGTTACGCCGAAAATGATTTTGCCGGTAAATGGCACGGAATTGCGCCATTTAATATTAGTGATGGAACAATAAAAAATCCCGAATCTGAAGATAAAACGACCTGGTCTAAATTAGTTGCTGATCATATTGAAAAAAAGATGGTAAGTGATCAAGATATCGTTGCGATTACACCAGCAATGATTCATGGTTCCGCGATGGATAGTATTTTTGCACATTATCCTGATCGCAGTTTTGATGTTGGAATTGCTGAAGAGCATGCCTTGACTTTTACCGCTGGTCTATCTATTGCGCATAAAAAACCGTTTATTTCTGTATATTCGTCTTTTTTACAGCGTGCTTATGATCAAATCAATCATGATATTGCCAGAATGGATCTTGGCTGTTTAATTTGCGTTGATCGTTGTGGTTTTGTCGGGGCTGATGGTCCTACTCATCATGGCGTATTTGATTTAGGAATTTTAAATCCTTTACCAAACGTTATTATTTGTACTCCAAGTAATAGTAAAGATGTTAAAAGATTTATTAATACATACTTAAAATATAATGATCATCCTTATATTTTAAGAATTCCTCGTGGAAGTATCGAAATTGATGATACCGAGGTTGAAGAAATCTTACCGATTGGTAAATGGTCAGTTGAAGGCTTTGATGATCATGAGATTACTATTATTAGTTATGGCCAAAACATAAATATGATTCGTGATTTTTATAAAGATAAAGATATTAAAATTCGCTTAGTAGATGCTAAGTTTATTAAACCGATGGACTTTGAACTATTGGATAGACTAGTTGATGATAAACCATTGATCGTATATGAAACGGAATTAAAAATAAATTCTTTATCTAGTAATATTGCTTATTATTATAGTCAAAAAGGAATTTTAAAGCGTATTTATAGTTTTGGCGTTGATGACCATTTTTCTGTTCAGGGTAGTATCGAAGAAATTTTAAAAGATGAAGGATTAGATATGGAATCATTTTATCAAAAGGTTAAGGAGATAATTGATGAAAAAAGAGAGAATTGACGTCTTATTAGTTGAACAAGGTTTTTTTGATTCGCGCGAAAAAGCTAAACGAGCAATCATGGCTGGAATTGTTCATGATGATTATGATATAATTGATAAACCAGGAACAAAGATCCCGATCGATTCTAATTTACATGTTAAAGGAAATATCATGCCTTATGTATCTAGAGGCGGTTTAAAATTAGAACGAGCTTTAAAAGAATTTTCTTTAGATCTTAAAGATAAAATTATGGTTGATATTGGCAGTTCAACTGGTGGTTTTACTGATTGTGCGTTACAAAACGGCGCTAAATTAGTATACGCAGTAGATGTCGGAACTAACCAGTTAGTTTGGAAACTACGCAATGATCCTCGTGTAATCGTAAAAGAACAGACAAATTTTCGTTATGCTACGATTGAATTGTTTGAAAATGGAGTTCCTTCTTTTGCTACGATCGATGTTTCGTTTATATCTTTAAAATATATTTTTGATGCTTTAAAAAATATATTAAGTTTTAATGATCAAGTTGTAGCTTTAATAAAACCGCAATTTGAAGCAGGTCGTGAAGATGTTGGTAAAAAAGGAATCGTTAAAGACAAAAAGATTCATTGTCGTGTTATTGAAAAAGTAATTGAATTTGCTAGAGCGGATGGCTTTATTTTAGAAAAGCTCACATATTCACCAATAACTGGTGGAGAAGGAAATATTGAGTTTTTAGGACTATTTGTTAAAGAAGGCAAAGAAACCGCTATTAATATCGAAAATGTAGTAGAGAGCGCACATAATTGTTTTGAAGGGTAGGTGAAAAAATGTTAGAGAGTATCTATATTGAAAATTTTGCAATCATTGATCGTTTGGAAGTATCTTTTCATGATCAGATGACGGTTTTAACTGGTGAAACTGGTGCTGGTAAATCGATTATTATTGATGCAATTGGTCAATTGATGGGTAATCGCAGCCAAACCAGCTTTATAAAAAGCGGCTGTAATGAGTCATTTATCGAAGGAATTTTTACGATTAAAGATAATTCTTCAGTTTTAAATAAATTGAAGGAATATCGAATTGAATTTGATGATAAACTAGTAGTATCAAAATCTTTTAATCGTGATAATAAAACAGTTATTAAAATAAATTATCGAAATGTTTCAAAAATGGTTTTACAATCTATTATGAGTGAATTAATTGATATTCATTCTCAATTTGAAACACATAGTTTATTTGATCCTAATAATCATATAAATATTTTAGACAATTATATTGGCAACTCTCTAACAGTTTTAAAAAACCAGTATTTAGATGTTTACCAAGAATATAAAGAAACAAAAAAAACTTTACCAAAAAACAATTGAAGAAGAATTAAGTGATGAGCAGTTGGAATTTTATCAAAGTCAGCTAGATGAAATTAATAGTATTGATCTATCAGCAATCGATGAAGAAGAGTTAGAACAAGAAAAAAAAGCATTACTAAATTATGAAAAAACTAATGAAAAAATCACTAATTATCGCCATTATATCAGTGGTAGTCAAGGTGTATTAGCACTTTTAAATAGTGCTATAAATGAATTAGAAACGCTTAGTGAACAGCCTGCTTATCAAGCTATTTATGAAAAGATGTATGATTTATATTATAATTTGATTGATCTTGATGAAGAGGTACAAGATGAATTTAACAGTAATGATTTTGATGAATATCGTTTAAATGAAATACAAGATACTCTATTTAAGCTAAATCGTTTAAAACGTAAATATGGCCAATCTCTTGAAGCAATTATTGAAGCTAAAAAAGAGCTGGAAAATAAAATAGAAGCTTTTACTAATCGAGAGATATACTTAAATGAATTAAAAAATCAATTAGATACCACTTTTAACAAAGCAACTGAATATGCTAACAAGATCACGACATTACGTAAACAAAAGGCTTTAGAGTTCACTGAACAGGTAATGGTTCAATTAAAATCTTTATATCTTGATAAAGTAATTTTTAAAGTTGATTTTGGAAAAAAAGAACTGCAAAAAGATGGCCAGGACGAGATAACTTTTTTGATTGCAACTAACCTTGGTCAATCTTTAAAACCATTAAACAAAGTTGCTTCTGGTGGTGAAATGTCAAGAATCATGCTGGCAATAAAGACTCTTTCTTTAGCAACTAGTACTATTGAAACAATTATATTTGATGAAGCTGATACTGGTGTAAGTGGTAAAGTAGCTGAAAGCATTGGTGCTAAAATGCAACTAATTGCTAAAAATCATCAGGTTTTATGTATAACCCATTTAGCTCAGGTAGCTGCATTTGCTAAAAATCATTATTTGATTGAAAAAACTGCTACTAATAATAATACTGAGGTTAAGATTTCTGAATTAGACGAAAATCAAAGTATTAATGAAATTGCTAAATTAATTTCTGGAAAAGATATTTCTAAAGAATCAATCGAGCATGCAAAAAAATTAAAAGCATGTAGTGAATAATTATTAGCATAGAGACCAAACTAGATTGTAACATTTGTTACAAGGAGGTTTCTATGCTTTTTAAAAAGCTAATACTTTCCTTAATTGTTATTTTAGCCATTACAATTAATCCCATTGCTTTATATGCAATATCATTGATTCCTGGTGGTGATTCAATTGGAATTGAATTAAATTATCAGGGCGTTGTAATAACTGGTGGATATAAAATTAAAACTGCTGATACAACTTATGACCCTTTAGCAGAAGATTTTAAAGTCGGAGATATAATTGTTGAAATAGATGGACAAAAAGTAACTACGATTGAAGAATTAAGTGAATTTATTAAAACTGGTGGTAGTGAAAAAAGTAATTACGATTTAACTATTATCAGAGATAAAGAAAGACTTCATCGTAATCTCCAGGTTTTTTTAGAAAATCAGGAATTTACAACCGGATTATATGTAAAAGATGCTATTTCTGGTGTGGGAACTTTAACGTTCTATAATCCCGCCGATAATACCTTTGGCGCATTAGGACATGCAATGAGTGATACTAAATTAAATACCAATAGTTTACTGCAATCTGGTAATATTTATGAAAGTAGTGTCACGGGAATTAAAAAAGCTTCTCCTAACAGCTCTGGTAATAAAATTGCTGATATTTCTAATATTGAAATAGGTAGTATAAACAGCCATAATCAATTTGGTATTTATGGAACTTATAATTACGATATTTCTAACAGAAAAGCAATGGATACAGCCAGCAAGGATGAAATCAAATTAGGAAAAGCATATTTTTTAACTGTTTTAAATGGTCAGGAAATCCAAAAATGTGAAATTGAAATTACTAAGTTAAATGATCAAGATTCAGTTAAAGAAAAAGGAATTGAGTTTAAAGTAACAGATCAAAATGTTATTGATAAAGCTAATGGTATAATTCAAGGAATGAGCGGCTCACCAATTATTCAAGATGATAAGATCATTGGTTGTGTAACGCACGTATCTGGAAATAATCCGATGACAGGTTTTGGTTTGTATATAGAATGGATGTTGGAAATGGAAAAACAAAGATAACAATGGTGCCTTAAGGGCCAAAGTCATTAGTTTAGATGACAAAAATATACCAGGAGGATGAGACTTAAAAGTTTCTGCTCCTGGTTTTATTTTAAATGACTATTATTTATCTTTTTTAACCTTACTTTTCATAAATAAACTTTTTTAGTATAATAGTGTCATTGGAGGATTTATATGAATTTTAAAATATTGAAAGAAGCCTTTAAGGAATCTATTCCGGTAATGATGGGATATCTTGTATTAGGTTTTGCCTTTGGCGCTTTGCTTGTAAGTAAGGACTATCCTATTTATTATGCTTTAATTATGAGTTTTTTTATCTATGCTGGCAGTATGCAGTTTGTAACAATTTCTCTATTAACAGCTAAAAGTTCACTTTTAAATGCCTTTATCATGACATTAGTAGTAAATGCTAGACATATTGTCTATGGTTTATCAATGTTAAATAGATTTGAAAAAATGAAAGTTTTAAAGCCATATATGATTTTTTCATTAACTGATGAGACTTTTTCACTTTTAATCAAAGATGATCAGCAAAATAAATATGTTAGTTTTTTTATTAGTCTTTTTGATCAGTGCTATTGGATCATCGGGTCACTGATTGGGGCTACCATTTCAAATATTATTACTTTTGATAGTAGGGGATTAGAGTTTTCAATGACAGCATTATTTATAGTAATTGTAATAGATCAAATAAAAAACAGTCAAAATCATCTAGCAACAAAAATAGGTTTTATTGTTAGTATTGTTTCTTTGCTTATATTTGGTAGCGATAATTTTGTAATCGTATCTTTAATTGGAATTATTGGGGCTTTAATGTTTAAAAGAAAGGATTTAGAAAATGAATATGAATAGAGATATGATGATAATAATAGTTGTGGCTCTAGGCACTATTTTGACAAGAGCTTTACCTTTTATTATTTTTAATGATCCAAGTAAAAAACCGGCTTTGATTGATTATTTAGGTAAAGTATTACCATATTCCGTTATGGCCATGCTAGTTGTATATTGTTTAAAAGATATAAATTTTTTTGATTCAAATCATGGCTTACCAGAAATAATCGCAATTTCGATTATTATTGTAGTGCACTTATTAAAAAATAATACATTATTATCGATTATCATAGGGACTATCAGTTATATGATTTGTGTCCAGATGATTTTTATTTAGGAGGGGTTGTGTAATGCAAATAATCTTTCATATTGATTTAAATGCATTTTATGCAAGTGCTGAAATATCAAGAAATCCCAAACTTGAGGGGAAACCGCTTGTTATTTCGGGAAAATCAAAACGAAGTATTATTACTACTGCTTCCTATGAAGCTCGTAAGTTTGGAATTCATTCTGCGATGCCACTATTTCAAGCTTATCAAAAATGTAAAAATCTGATTGTTTTACCAGCAGATTTTGAATTGTATCATCGCTTATCTAATGATTTTTTTAATATAATAGCATCATATAGTGATATTTTAGAGGTTGCTAGTATCGATGAATGTTATGTTGATGTTACTAAAATTATTCAAAGTAGAAATTGTCATCCGATGCAGTTAGCAAAAGAAATCCAAGATAAAGTTTATAACGAGCTAAATCTTAAATGTTCGATTGGCATTTCGCCAAACAAATTTTTAGCAAAAATGGCTAGTGATATGAAAAAACCAATGGGTATTACGATTTTAACACGATCAAATATCAAAGAATTAATGTGGCCTTTAGATATTAAGGATATGTTTGGAATTGGAAAAAAAACTACACCTCGTTTAAAAGAAGTTGGAATCAATACAATCGGTGATATTGCTAATTATGATAATTATAATAAATTGCGTCAAATCGTTGGTAAAAATGCTTTACTATTATATCGTAAAGCCAACGGAATCGATATTCGCACAGTTGATGCTAAACAAAACGAATTAAAATCTGTAGGTAATTCTACTACATTACCCCATGATACTTTAGATGAGGTCGTATTGAGGGATACTTTAAAAAAATTAGCTAAACAAGTCTCTATAAGAGCAATAAAAAGAAATCTTATTTCTAATTCGATATCGATCACAATAAAATATACTCGTTTTGAAAGTGTTAATCGCCAAACAGCTATCAATTCATATGTAAATGATTATGAAACTATTCTTTCTACTGCTAAGATGCTTTTTGATGCCCATTATGATGGTCGACCAGTACGTTTATTAGGCATTAGTTTAAATAATACTATCAATAAAAAGGATTATAAAGAGCAGCTGAGTATTTTTGATACTTCTAAAAATGAAGGTGATAAGGAAGCGTTAGAAACAATTATAGAAAATATTAATAATAAGTTTGATAAACCGATCGTAACTAAGGCATCAGCTGTTTCTAATAAAGGTATTCAAAAGAAATATTTAAAATAAATGAATAATTATTTATCTTGCTCATAAGTTATATAAACGGAGGACTACTTATGGGCATTATAAATAAAATTTTTAAAAATGAAAAAGTATTAATTAATCTTTTTTCAGTTGTTTTATTAAGCTGCGGGATTATTTTTGGAATTATTTATTATTTTTATGGTAGTGAAAATCTGATTGATTTTTGCAAATATTTATTTTTTTATAAAGATAATGAAGTAACTAATAATTATAATATATATATGACAATTACTGGTATATACATATTTTTATCTTTATTTATTTCAACGAGTTTTTTAGGAATGTTTTTTAATAGTTTTATTATTTTTACTAAAGGAATGCAATTTACGATCGCAACCATTTTTTATTTTACTTTAAATGACTTTAGTATTAGTATGTTTTTTTTAGGATATATACCACAATTGTTTATTGAATTACTATTAACTTATATAATATCAATAATTTCACTTAGGTTATCATTAAATTGTTTTACGATTACATTTATTACTAGAGAAGTGTTCAATAGCCGAAAGATAATAAATTATATTTTAGATTATGTTATTGTAATTTTGATCATTGTAACTTTGTCAATGGCTTTTAAAGTTTATGCACTTTAAGTTAGCAAATCAATGGAAAATTTAATTTTAATCATGATATAATTAATTAGTATAAGAGGTGGAGATTGATGAAATTAAAAGATAGTCTAAATGAATACCGACAGTATTTGATCGTTGAAAAAGGATTAAGTAAAAATACTATCTTAGCATATTTAAATGATTTAAATAAATTTTTTATCTATTTAAATGATATTCATCAAATATTTGAAATAGAAAATATTTCTAAAGAACATATTCGCCTTTATTTAAAAGAATTATCAAAAATAAACAGTTCTACAAGTATAACGAGAAAGTTAGTTTCTTTAAGAATGTTTTTTGCTTTTTTAGTGAAAGATAAGCTCATAGATGTTAATATTATGAATGATTTTGATTTACCAAAAATCGATAAAAAATTACCTGTTGTTTTAAGTGAACAAGAGATGCAGGAAATTTTAGATAGTATCGTTATTGAAGATCATTTGAGTTCGCGTAATCGCTGCATGTTGGAACTGATGTATGCTACAGGATTAAGAGTATCTGAATTAATTAATTTGAATGTTA
Organism: Clostridiales bacterium VE202-01; assembly: GCA_000508865.1. Taxonomy (GTDB): domain Bacteria; phylum Bacillota_I; class Bacilli_A; order Erysipelotrichales; family Coprobacillaceae; genus Thomasclavelia. Next base: position 45,408 of record BAHP02000002.1, on the reverse strand, counting down.
GTTCTGTAAATATTTATATGGGTTATATAAAAGTAATTGGAAAAGGGAATAAAGAAAGAATTGTTCCTATTGGTGCAGTTGCAAAAAAAATATTGGGTGATTATTTAAATAATTATCGGGAAGAATTTATCAAAAAAGAATCTTCATTATTATTTTTTAATAATCATGGTAATAGAATGAGTCGCGAAGAGTTTTATATTATTTTAAAACAAATTATTAGACAGACATCAGTAAACAAAAAAGTATCTCCACATACAATTCGTCATAGCTTTGCTACTCATCTTTTAGAAAATGGGGCTGATTTACGTTCGATTCAAGAACTGCTAGGACATAGTGATATAAGCACGACGACAATATACACTCATATATCAAATCAAAAAATAAAAAAAGAATATCAGCAATTTCATCCACGAATAAAAAAGGATATAGATAAATAATGCATGAATCATGCTGGAAATGGAGGAAAAATGAAATATAAACGAATTTTTTTAATTATATGTGATTCTCTAGGAATAGGTAATGCAAAAGATGCTGTTGCTTTTAATGATCAAGGAGCTAACACTTTAAAACATATTTGTGATTATTGCAATGGTCTAGATTTACCAAATTTAGAAGGCTTGGGCTTAGGTAATCTAGGTGATTTTAAAGGAATCAACCCTTTAAGACTACAGCTTGGCTATACTTTACCATTAAATGAAATTTCTAACGGTAAAGATACTATGACAGGACATTGGGAAATAATGGGATTAAAGACAGAAAAGCCTTTTGTTACTTTTACAGAAACTGGCTTTCCAGACGAATTTATTCAGTTATTTGAAGAAAAAACAGGGCGTAAATGCGTCGGTAATAAAGCAGCCAGTGGTACAGCTATACTCGATGAATATGGTGAACATCAAATCAAAACAGGAGATTGGATCGTTTATACTTCAGCTGATTCGGTCTTTCAAATAGCCGCTAATGAGGAAATCATACCTCTAGAAGAGTTGTACGAAGCTTGTCAGATTGCTCGTGAATTAGCAATGAATGAACGCTGGAAAGTTGGAAGGATAATTGCAAGACCATACATAGGTAAAAGAGCAGGGGAGTTTAAGCGTACCGCTAACCGCCATGATCTAGCTTTAGCACCCTCTAGCAAAACTGTTTTAGATAATTTAAAAGAAAATAATTATGACGTGATTGGTGTTGGTAAAATAGCAGATATTTTTGATAATCAGGGAATTAGTAAAAAAGTAAAAACAGAAAGTAATTATGATGGCATGGCAAAAACGATTGAATTAGCTAAAGCAGATTTTACGGGTTTATGTTTTGTCAATTTAGTTGATTTTGATGCTGTTTACGGTCATCGCCGTAATCCTGAAGGATATGGTAAAGCTATTAAAGAATTTGATATACAATTAGAAGAATTGATGAAATATTTGCATCATGATGATTTACTGATGATAAGTGCTGATCATGGAAATGATCCAACGTATCAGGGAACTGATCATACCCGTGAACAAGTGCCGTTAATAATTTATTCAAAAGAATTATTAAAACCACGTCAATTAGAAGAAATGGATTCTTTTGCAGTTATTGGTGCAACTATTGCTGATAATTTTGAAGTTCCTTTACCAGCGATCGGTATTTCAATTTTAAATAAAATAATATAATGGAGATTTTTATGGAAGAAAATAGTAAACGTTTAATAATCACTTCAATTTTAGCCTATGCAGTAGGAACATTTATCTTTGCAGCCGGACTTTTAACTAAAGCATCTATCAGTATTATTACCTTTTATATTATTGCAATGATATTGATTATTTGTGCAATGCTGGCATTGTTTAATAACTATAAAAACAATAAACAAATAAAATTATATCTTTATTTATTTATTGTTGGTTTTGTTTTTATTATTATTAATACAGCAGCATTTATTAATAATTTAGCATTATAAAAGAAGTTTTTAACTTCTTTTTATATTCTTTCATTTAAGCCTTTTTTATTCTAAGATTATCAGCAATTAAAGCAATGAACTCGGAATTAGTAGGTTTAAATAGATTTCTTCTTTTCAAGATATCATTAATTTTTTTACCATCATCTTGATTCCAGGCAGTCTTAATGGCATGACGGATAGACTTTTCAACTCTTGAAGCTGTTGTGCTGTACTGGCGAGCAATATCGGGATATAGTTTTTTTGTTATCTGAGTAAAATATTCAATATCATTATATACTAAGATAATAGCTGTTCTTAAATACATGTAACCATTAAGATTAACAGAAATACCTGTCTTTTTTAGAATTATACTAATTTCATTTTCTAATTTAATCATTTCGTATTTTTTAGAAGTTTTAGAAAGATTAATTATTTTATCATCTACATTTATAATTGAATCAATAGTTGAAAGAAAAGAATCAATGTCTATAGGTGATTTTATACAATATGTGACCTCTAAATCATTTAATAATTTAGATATAATTGGATTATTAAAACTTGTCATACAAATTACTTTTTTATATGCTGTTTCATTTAATTGCTTTAATTTTTGTAAAACACTTATACCATCAATTTTAGAAAGCATCAAGTCAATTATTAATAGATCACAACTATTATGTGATAAATAACTAATACAATTTAAAGCATTATTACTAACTTCTAAAATATGATATTTATTTGTTGATAACAGTTTTGCAGTTAAGATAGATGCTAATCTTATATCTTCTTCTAAAATATATATTGTGTCTTTTTTCATAGTTTAACTCCTTTCATCGATCGACAAAAACAATTATATTGTTACATAAGTGTAATTAAAAGATACGCTTTATAATTTGATAATAAATTTATTAAATTATAAAGCATATTTAATGATTATAATAAATAATTCGCCATAAAGTGTTATTATATAAAGGTTTTTGGCGAATAATAACGAAAGCAATAAACTATTAAATACTAGATTTATTTTAATAAAATTTACATAATATTCATTATGCGAAGTTAAATATATTATTTATTTAAGATGGAAAATAAAAGGATTGGATATTATCTATCCAATCCTTTTAACTAAGTATTAAGTATAAAAACTATAGCTTTCCTTTTTTTATCTTATCAGTTTCAAATGAATCATATAATTTAGTAACATAATCTCCATTAAAACAAGCTAGACATAAACCACATTTATGTTTTTCTTTATTATAATGAATTGATTTGTCAATTCCTTCTTCACTAATAAAAGCCAGTGAATCAGCTTCAATATACGTACATAATTCTTCAACTGATAATTTATTAGAAATCAATTCATCCATAGTTGACATATCAACACCGTAAAAACATGGCCATTTAATTGCTGGTGAAGCAATTCTTACATGAACTTCTTTAGCACCAGCTTCTTTTAATAAACGGACAATGCGTTTTGAAGTAGTCCCACGAACAATTGAGTCATCGATCATGATTACTCTTTTACCACATACAATTGATGAAACAGCAGAAGTTTCATTCTTACTCCCTGTTCTCGCATTTCTTGAGTTGGCTGGATAAAAGTTCTTCCTACATATTTATTTTTTATTAAACCCATTTCATAAGGAATACCTGAAGCTTCAGAATAACCAATAGCAGCAGATATTGAAGAATCAGGAACTCCAATTACTAAATCAGCATCTACAGGAGCTTCTTTATATAATTGTTTACCAGCTAATTTTCTTGTTGTATGTACATTGATACCATCTAAATTACTATCAGGACGTGAAAAATAAATATATTCCATCGCACATATTTTATCTGTTACATCTTCAGTATATAATTTAGATTTTAACTCGTTATTTTTCACTCTAACAATTTCACCAGGCTCTAAATCACGAACAAATTTAGCTCCAACAACTTCAAAAGCACATGTTTCCGATGAAAAAATATAAGCACCATTAGGTAATTGACCAATAGATAATGGTCTTAATCCATATTTATCACGAGCAACATAAAGAGCGTTTTCAATTAAAATCAAAAATGCAAAAGCACCATCTAAACGATTTAATGATTTACAGATACGGTCGATCATATGCCCTTCTTCACGCATAATCAAATGACCCAAGATTTCAGTATCTGATGTACTAGAGAAAATACTCCCCTTTTTTTCTAATTCAGCCTTTAAAACATTAGCATTAACAATATTACCATTATGAGCAATTCCCAAAGAACCATTTAAAGTTCTAAATAATAATGGCTGGACATTAGCAATTCCACCACCTCCAGCAGTAGAATAGCGAACATGTCCGATTGCATAATCACCTTTCATCTTATTAATTTTTTCTTGATCAAAAACTTCAGAAACCAAACCTTCACCTTTTTGGATCGATAAAGCTTCTTTATCCTTTACTACAATTCCGGCTGCTTCTTGTCCACGATGTTGTAAACTGTGTAAGCCATAGTAGCACATTGCTGCAGCATGTTCATAGCCACATACTGCAAAAACACCACATTCTTCATGCAATTGTCGATCTTGTAAAAACATTTATTGCTGACCTCCTTGAATTCCATTACATTTTATAATGCATTAAAGGTATAGTCAATATTTATAAGCACTCATTTATATAAAAATTATTATCTTGACAATTATTTTTTAAGAAATTTGTTAACATTGTACAAATAAATGTACATTCACCATTGATTTTAGCCTGTAAATCACTTTCAATAATTATTTCTTTATTAAAATTACCAAAATAATTAAGTATTTCATTTAATTCGTTTTGATTCAAATATATGATTTCAGAAATTTTAATTGTTGTTGCATCTTCGCTGTAGATAACATATCCCACTGCTTTGATATCATGATAAAATACTTTAATTTCTTCTTTAAAAGCCATGCAGCGTGGAATTAAATAATTGTTGTAATATTCGATATCTCTTTTACGATATCCATTAAAATTTTCACAAAAACAATTATATAAATTCACTAGCTTATTATAGTTGTAATTTTCAATTACTCTAAGTTTAGATGGGGCTGAATATGATTGAATATCAACTTTTGTGATTTTGTGAAAATAATCTTCATTAAATCCAAATTGATAATATAATTCAGGATGATATGCCTGCAGCATTATTTTAGCATTTTGATATTTAGGCAATCCTAAAACATGATTTATCAGTTTTTTCATCATCCCCTGCTTTTGATAGTTTTTATCAGTAGCTACTCCCAAAATAAAATACACTGGTTCTTCTTTATTGTCTAAAAGAATAGTATAAGGGACAATTTGTAACATGGAAGCAATATGATGATCATTTTTTAAAAGATAAGTATTTTCTTTTTGATAGCGATTTATAAAATAGAAATTTGTAGACATTTCATCCTCATCTTTAAAACTATTGCGCCATAGATCAATAATACCATATAAATCATTATCATCAGCTTGAACGATTGATTGTTCATTCAAAACGATAGTATATTTTTTTATCATTTTGATAGGATGCAGCATTTGCTTTGCTTTTCGTAGTGACTCTAAGCCCATATCTTCTTCACGATTTACAAATTCATATCCCTCGTAGTTTTTTCTAAGAAAAATTTACCTATTGCTACATAGAGTCCGCGAATATCTTTGTTAGCTTTTTCGACATGGATTTGAATAGTATTATGTTTTAGTGGTGAAGCAATAATAAAAGCTTCTAATTTATTATCAATATAGATACATCCGGTTTTAATATTCAATTCATGACGATGAACTAATAAATATACGATTCCAATATATTCTGAAATAACACTTTCCTCAATATGCTTTGAAAAATCCCATTTTTTTAAACATTGAAGTACATTATCAATATCTTCATCTTCAATCTCTTTATATACATAATTAGGATTTTCTTTAAGAAAAGCATTAAAATGATTACGTCTTTTTTGCATTTTTTTACCTGAAAGTGTTTCTAATGATGCTTTACTATAAATATAATCATCAAAATCATCATTATGGAGATATAAAAATTTGTCTCCATACAGATCTTGAATCAATTGCTTTGACTTTTCTACTGCTAGATCAATTTTAAAAGAAAAGTTATGATCTTTTGCATATTTCATCATATATTCAAGCGCTTCATGATAATATTCCGGCTTACAAAATGGCATAGCAAAAAACTTTTCATTCATGTAAGTATGTAACATGATCATAAAATGATCTTTGATTTCATAATAAATTTCATATTCATGATCCCACATCATCATTGTTACAAAATTTGAATTATAACCTTCATAATCAGCATCATCTAAATATGGTTTGATTTTTTGATAATCACTTAATAATAATTTTTGCATATTTCTCCCTATTTATTTCCTAACATTGCATTAATAAATTGTTTAGCTGTTCTCCCTGAAAATCCACCATAGCGAATTTCCCAAGTTAAAGCTTTTTGATGTAATTCTTCTTGAGACATTTGTAGATTATACTGTTTTGCTAAACCATCTACGATCTCTAGGTAATCTTGACGATTTGGATGAGTATATAATATTTTTATTCCAAATCTTGAACTTAATGATGTTTTTTCCTGTTTAGCATCATTTACATTAACTTCATCCTGATCTTGACGATCACTCCATGTTTGTTTGACTAAATGGCGACGATTGCTAGTAGCATAAATCAATATATTATCAGGCTTTTTCTCTAACCCACCTTCAATAACCGCTTTTAAATATTTATATTCTATTTCAAATTCTTCAAATGATAAATCGTCCATGAATAGAACAAATTTATAGTTACGTGATTGTAGTTCTTGGATAATACTTGGTAAATATTTGAACTGGTGTTTATAAATTTCAATCATTCTTAGACCATCTTTATAATATTCGTTTAATAGTGCTTTAATGCTGCTGGATTTACCAGTTCCGCTATCACCATAGAGTAGAACATTATTAGCTTTTTTACCAGCTAAAAAAGCTTCTGTGTTTTGAGTGAGTTTTAGTTTTTGACTTTCGTATCCTATTAATTGATCCAAACGTCCGTTACCTATATGTATTATAGGGCTAATTTGATGATTTTCATAACGAAATGCTTTATTTAATCCAAATTTTCCAACACCATAAGTTAAAAAGAATTTTTCTAAAATATTATAAAATTGTTCTACGTCTTTACAATTAGATAAATTATTTTGCAGTGATCTTGAGATTTCAAATAATTCTTGATTGATTACTGGTCTTGATGGTGTAAAGTTAGTAATAAGATCTTGTTGTAAAGGCGACAATGAACTAAAGTCAGTATTAAACATTTCAAAAATAATTTTAAAATCATTGATAACAATATTTTTTAGATTATCAGCAATAGCGGCTTTTCTTTCTAATGCTAAAGTAAATGAATTTTCATTATTGATTAATAAGTGTGTTAATAGACTGTTGAACAAATCACCATATAAATTATACTTTTCAGCTAATTTGATCAGTAATGAAACAAAATAGTTAGCATTTTCTAAATTATTATTTTTAATAATCTCATCATATATTTTAAAACATTCTTTTATATCATCATTTTTGTATAATGGGAAAAATATTATTAAATCATTCATACTTATATTATCCTTTCTAAGTAATTAAAAAGACGAAAATTCGTCTTTTAATTTTTAAAACTGTGAATCGGAGCAGGAATTCTTCCCCCACGATTAATAAATTCACTACATCCAAAATTATTTACTGGCATGATAGGCGCATAACCTAGCAATCCACCGAATTCAACAACTTCGCCAACTTCTTTTCCAATCACGGGAATAATTCTAACAGCAGTTGTTTTTTGATTGATCATTCCAATTGCCATTTCATCGGCTATTATTCCAGAAATAGTAGTTGCTTCAACACTTCCAGGAATAGCGATCATATCAAGACCTACTGAGCATACACATGTCATAGCTTCTAATTTTTCAAGTGTTAAAGCTCCTCTATTGACAGCATTGATCATTCCCTGGTCTTCACTGACTGGGATAAAAGCCCCACTTAATCCACCAACATATGAAGAAGCCATAACGCCTCCTTTTTTTACTTGATCATTTAAGATTGCAAGTGCTGCAGTTGTTCCTGGAGCCCCAACACTGTCTAAGCCCATACCCTCAAGACAATCAGCAATACTATCACCGATTGCTGGAGTTGGTGCTAATGATAAATCAATAATTCCAAATGGAATCTTTAATCTTTCAGATGCTTCTAAAGCTACTAACTGTCCGACCCGAGTAATCTTGAAAGCTGTTTTCTTAATGATTTCACATAGTTCACCAAAATCTTTACCTTTAGCATTTTCAATTGCAGTTTTAACTACACCAGGACCACTTACACCAACGTTAATAACGGCATCAGCTTCACTTACACCATGAAATGCTCCAGCCATAAATGGATTATCATCAGGTGCATTGCATAAAACAACTAGTTTAGCACAACCAATAGAATCGTCCTCTTTAGTTAGTGTCGCGGTATCTTTAATGATTTCACCCATTAATTTAACAGCATCCATATTGATTCCTGTCTTCGTAGAACCAACATTAACAGAACTACAAACATTACTAGTTACTTTCATTGCTTCTGGAATAGATCTAATTAATAATTCTTCAGCTTTAGTCATTCCTTTAGATACGATAGCACTATAACCACCAATAAAGTTTACCCCAGTTTCATGCGCACACTTATCTAATGTTTTTGCAATTTTAACAAAATCAGCAGTACTCTTGCATGCGTTAGAACCAACAAAACCAATTGGTGTTACAGATATTCTTTTATTTACGATTGGAATTCCATACTTCATCTCAATTTGTTTTCCAGTCGATACTAAATCTTTTGCTACAGTAGTAATTTTTTTATATATATTTTCACATAAAACATCAATATCATGATCCATACAATCTAATAAACTGATTCCTAAAGTAATCGTTCTTACATCAAGATTTTCTTGTTCAATCATTTTATTTGTTTCTGCTACTTCAAATAAATTAATCATCTATAACTTCTCCTTAAATACGATGCATTTTATTAAAAATATCTTCATGCTGTAATTTTATATTAACACCAATTTCAATTCCTAATTTATCTAATTCTTCACAGATAGTACCAAATTCATCAGTTATTGAACTTAATTCCACAATCATCATCATGTTGAAATACCCTTGAATAATAGTTTGTGAAATATCTAAAATATTTACTTGTTTCTCAGCTAAATAAGTACATACTTTAGCTATAATTCCAACTTGATCTTTACCTACAACTGTAATAATCCCCTTTTGCATATCATAACCTCCTAATTATTTAGGTTATTATAGCATAATCGTATACAACAAAAAAGAGCAAAATTAAATAATTTTTAGACTCTTTAATTACTAAAAAAGACTGCTTAGCAGTCTTGAATATGTAATAAACTATTTATTAAGTAATTTTTTAGCAAATTCGTAAACAGCTTTACCGTCCATCATTCCATAATCTTTCATTTCAATTACATCAAGCGGTATATCTTTTCCTGTTTCTTCAATAAGTTTTTCAACTTCGCTTTTAGCATATCTAACTTGAGGTCCAAGCAAGATACAATCAACAGTATTTATCATTTTTCCCCCTTCACTCAAAGGCAAAGCAAAAATCTCAACATCATCACCAGCATCTTTAGCAGCTTTTTCCATTTTTGTTACTAATAAGCTAGTAGACATCCCAGCTGCACATATTAACATAATTCTTGTTTTCATAATTCTCTCTCCTTTATTTCAATTCATATAAAAAGGGCATTATAAAAAACGCCCGTTTTATCTGTTTAGACAAGCTTTTCTATTAACCAATCATTTTCATTGCAGTTTCAAAAACAGCTTTACCATTCATCGTTCCATAATCTCTCATATCGATAACATCTACAGGAATAGGACCTGCTTTACGTCCGGCAGCAAGTTTTTCAATAGCAGCTTTTTGGAATCTAACTTGAGGTCCAAGTAAGATGCAGTCAACTTCTTCCAATACTCTTGGTGCATCAGAGAAAGGCAATGCAAAAATTTTACATTCAACACCAGCTTCTTTAGCAGCACCTTCCATTTTTGTTACTAATAAGCTAGTAGACATCCCAGCTGAACATACTAATAAAATAGTTTTCATATACTGTACCCTCCTTTTTTCTACCTGTTCTAATTTTACAACGAATGTTGTTAGATGTAAACACTTTCTTAAATCTTTTTTTTCCTTTTTCGATACCTTTATTTAAGCTTAAATCTAAATTCCGCCCTTAAATTCACATTTTTTTAATATATAAAAGATATAATAAAACATCATGATACATGTTTTTATACGAGGAAGTGAAGATTATGAAGCTTTTAATTCTTAGTGATACTCATTTACAAAATGATCTTTTAAAAAATATAACTGACAAATATCCTAGTATGGATTACTATATTCATTGTGGTGATTCATCATTAAAAAACGATGATCCACTATTAAAAAAATATCTTACTGTTAATGGCAATCATGATCGACCAGGAACATTTAAAACGAATATTATTTTTAATGCCGGAAAATATCGTTGTTTAATTACCCATGGTAATAAATTTAATATTTATTACGGCAATGAGCAGTTACTAGCATTTATGAAAAAAAAGCATATCGATATTGCATTTCATGGACATACTCATGTGCCTGCTTATACTATTATTGAAAATAAGTATATTATTAATCCTGGCAGTGTAATGATGAACCGTAGCAGTTATGGTTTTGGTACATTTGCAATCGTTACTATTATCAATGATGAACTTGAAATTAAATATTATCATAGTTCTACGTTTGAAGAATGTACCGATTTAGTTTTGAATGATGGGATATTGATGTTGGAAGAATTTAAAAAGATACTAAAATAGAGTGAGATTTTCTCACTCTATTTTTCTCTTTCTTCATTACGTTTACGCTTATATTCAATAATAAACATAACTTCCTTTAAATCCTCATCTGGTAATTCTGTCAAAAGTCGTGCAATATTAGCAATATTATAGTAATCATATTTCTTACCACTCATTATTTCTTCAACACTGCGGCCATATAAATTAGAAAAAATCTTAAGCTCCCCGACTGTAATATCTCTTTTACCGTTTTCAATATCAGAGATAGCAGAATGTGGTACTTTCAAATATTTGGCTACTTCTTTTTGGGTAAGATGTTTAAAATTACGATAGGATTTTAATCTGGCTGCTAAATCTTTATCTATCATCGCCACACCTCCAGTAAATAAATTTTAGCATTTTCCTTAGTTATCTTCAATAAAATTTTATGTTTTTATAAGTTATTTCCTATTAGAATAACATTTTTTTCTAAAAAATGATAATTAATCATAAAAATATCCACTTGTATGATTAATAAAACTAGGAATTTGTTGAATTTTACCAGATAAAATTTGTTTGAATTGATCATAAATAAATCTTGCTGTTTGACCATCTTCATCGCTAAATGATAACAAAATAAAATCTACATTTAGATTATCAAGTTTATTTATATATAAACTATGACTATTAAAAATCAGATTATTACAGTTATTATCTGTTAAGATCCTAAACTTTTCATTTTTACGATCAACTAAATGATAGTTTCCTTTTTTACACATGTTACAGTCAATCATTTTTTTCTTAAAATAATGATTACTAATTAAACAGTGCTTTAAATGCATATTAATTGTTTTGCCATATACTGTTACAATTATGTTTTGTGTGATATTCGATAAATTATTGATTTGTTTTTTACTCATTTCTAAAGATAAGATGGCATCATAGGCTTTTAAATAGTTTAAGGCATAACTATTATAAAGATTAAAAGTTGTATCTAAAATGCACTTTTTATCATTAAATATTTCTAAAGCACCATAGTTTCCAACTAGTATGGCATCGATTTCTAAATATAATTTGCTGTTTTTGAAATTAAATAACTGTTTTTCATCATTTAAAAAACCTGTAAAAGGAATAATTTTTTTATGATGTTTTTTGGCAATTTCAATAGCATCTTTTAATTGTGGTGATAATGGAAAATAATAAGCCTCAATATCTACATCAAGCAAAGCTTTTAACTGTTCTATAGAATAAACACGAACACAAATACCCTTGATCGTTTTAATCAAATGAGTAGTTTTCTTTTCTTCTATTAATGGAGCTATTGAATTAAAAGCTGTTAGAGATGCAACTAATTTATCGATTGCCTGACGACGCATTTCATTGATTTCTTTAAGACTGAAAAAAGCATTTTCAGGAATTTCAACAATTATATCAGCAGCTTTAAAAACAGTATTTCCTAATTTACTAAGCTGCTTTTCAATATGTTTAGTATTTAGTGGTGCTTTGCTGGCAGCTTCCATTATTAGCTTTGATACAACCGTAATTGTTTTATCTTGATATGTAATAGTAAGTGTGGGGTGATCATTTATTTGCCCTTTAAAATACATTGTGATAGGATTTTTAATTTGTTCTTTTTGATAGCTGTCATGTGCTTTTTCAATTAATTCGATATCAATTATTTTATATACAGATTCACCTTTTTTAACTGGTGTATTTAATTCGATTTCAATAATATCTTTGGCTACAGCCTGATTTACTAATCGATGATTCAAAAATAGTTTAGTTATGGTTCTAGTATAATCAACACTTTTAAAACTGATCCTATCCCCTTGTTTGATCTTATCGATCAATTTAATCTTTACAACTTTTCGCTTTTTATCATAATCAAGAACAGAACCTAACTTGATGCCACGATTACCAGGATAATCATCAGCCATTAAATCTTTATCCTGTAATAAATAACCACCAGTAAAGCCGCGATTAAACATTTGTTTCATCTCTTTAATTTGTTTAGAATAGTTTTTTGGATTCTGTTTTTGAAAATAAGCATCAATAGCTTCACGATATTGTTTAACGATTATAGCAACATATTCTGGCCTTTTCATGCGCCCCTCTATTTTAAAAGAAGTAATTCCTGCTTCAATTAAAGCACCAACATTTTCAATTGTGCAAAGATCTTTAGGTGACAATAAATATGATGGTACCTGATCGAGATTTTTACCATCTTTTTGCAGTTTGTATGCTAAACGGCATGGCTGCCCACAGGCTCCTTTATTTCCGCTTCTTTTAGCAATCATACTAGACATCAAACACTGCCCGGAATATGACATGCATAATGCGCCATGGACAAAGACTTCAATATCCAATTTAGAGTTATTACAAATATTTTTTATTTCTTCAAGACTATTTTCCCGAGCTAAAACAATTCTATCGACACCAATACGTTCAAAATACTTTACCGCACTTAAACTATATATACTAGTTTGAGTAGACATGTGGATTTCAAAATTAGGAAAATATTTTTTTACATATGCCATTAACCCAAGATCTTGAATAATCAATGCATCAACATTTATCGATGCTAAAAACAAAAGATAATCTTTTAAATTTTCAAACTGATTATCTTCATATAATGTATTTACTGTAACATAGATCTTGACATTTCTTAGATGACTATAAATTACTGCCTGTTTTAATTCATCTCGATTAAAATTAGTAGCAAATGCTCGCGCACTAAAATCATTACCACCTAAATAAATGGCATTGGCACCATTTTGAACAGCCGCCTGCAAAGCTTCATAGCTTCCTGCTGGTGCTAATAGTTCTATTTGTTTTTTCATGATTGATCCTTAATTAGTGATACACACATTAAAGCTGAGGCATTAGCAGCTTTATTTAAATATTCATCAAATTGGATAGTTGAATCACCTTTATCAAAAATATCACTTAAAGAACGGGTAATAATAAATTTAGTATTAAATTTATAACATGTTTGTCCCACTGCTGCTGCTTCCATTTCACAGCACTTAGCATCTTTAAAATTTTCTTTGATATAATCAACTGTATTTTTATCAGCAACAAACTTATCACCAGAAACAATTAAACCAGCTGTATAGTTTAGTTTTAGATTTTCAAGGACATTTTTTGCTCGATCAACTAATTCTTGATCAGCTTTGATTTTTGGCGGTAATCCAGGCACTTCACCTAATACACGATCAGGAAAAGCAGTAATATCAAAATCATATTGGCAAACTGCATCTGAAATAACCACATCTCCTACTTCCTGATCTAAACAAAGACCACCAGCAGAACCAACGTTTATGACAAAATCAATTTGATAATTTGTTAAAAGCAGGGTCGTACAAATAGCTGCATTTACTTTTCCGATTCCCCCTTGCAATAAGACAACTTCTTTGTTTTCAATCGTTCCTTGATAAAAAGTACAGTCTAAGATAGTTTTCGTATCTACAATATTCATATATTTTTTTATTGCATCTACTTCTTCTTTCATCGCTCCAATTATACCGATCATTTATTTCCCATCCCTTCTTTTGCGACAGACAAAAATAATTCTTTGTGATTTATCATGATATTTTTCAAATTCACCATAATGCTCTATTTCCTTAAAACCGGCCTGCTGCAACATTTCATAGTATGTTTCAATACTATAAGTTTGTTGCTGATGTAACTCTTTGATATGTTCGTTATTTTCTTTATCGATTATCTCGATTAAATGTTCGATTTTTCCAAATGCTGTCTTTTTAGCTTCCCATTTAAAATAAAAATCATCAGCATCTTCTTCTTCAAAATAACCATCAAGAATTTTGTCCATTTTATAAAGACTATCAACATCAAAAATAAATGTTCCATTATACTTCAAAGCCTCATATATATTTTTAAATGTTTGTTTAACTTTTTTGCGACTTAAAACATAGTTTATTGAATCACATAAACAAAGAACCAAATCAACAGCGATATCTGTTTTAAAATCACTCATGTCAACACGACCAAGCATTAAATTGACATTAGCTTCCATGGCCTTTAATCTTGCCACTTCCAGCATATCTTTTGATAAATCAGTAGCATAAACATTCTTATTATCATTAGCAAGACGAATAGCGATTTCTCCAGTTCCACAGCCAAGTTCTAAAACTGTTTTAAAATCAGCTTTTTCATTAATAAATTTATAATAATCATGATAAAATTGTTCATCCATCAAACTATCATAATAATAAGCAAAATTTTCATATGACATTATTTTAAATACCCAGAAATATCAATTCTTGGCATATCCGACCATAATTTTTCAAGATTATAGCTGTCTCTTTCATCTTGATCAAAAATATGAACGATAATATCTCCATAATCCATTAATAACCATTTACTGTTACGGCGCCCTTCTATTTTTTTCACCTCAAAGCCACTATTTAACATATTTTCTTCAACACTGTCTCTAAGTGCATTCATCAAACGCTCATTTGCGGCTGAACAGATAACAAATGTATCATAAATTGGACTAGCCATTTCCATATCGATTGCAACAATATCCTCTGCTAATTTATCATCTAAAGCTTTTATAATAATTTCTAATTTATTCATTAATATCTCCTTTTACATATTTGTTATAAATTTCAAAAAAACATTCATCGATTTTTCGCCCTTTTTTATTTGAAAAATCATAAAAATCTTTTAAGCAGGCTCTAAATCCGGCCACAACATCCTTTTTACATAAAGCAATTTCTTGACTAGAGTCATAATCACGACTAGGATCATATTTATCGGCTTCATATATACACATATCTAATTTAGACATATTGATTGAAGCTGTAGTATGATGTCTAATCGCTTGCAAAATCTCCAAGTCATCTACTAAATACTCATCTTTAGCCACAAGATATGATAACCATTGATGCCAAATCGGTTCTGGTTTATCAAGATACTCAGGAAAATATTTTTTCATTAAAGCTAGTGCCTGATCATATGGCATTTCTTTAGCAATATCATGCAGCATTCCAGCAACATATGCCTTCATTCCATCTAAACCATTACTTTCAGCAATTTCCTTAGCTAGTTTTGCCATACTAACTGTGTGAATATATCTTTTTTTTGACATCTTAGTTTTAACGATCGTTTCTAAATAAATGCCATTAGCTACGATATATTTTAAAACTTCAGGAGTCAAGGCATGTAATTTACCATTTCGAATATCACTGCTGGCATCATCACTAGCAATAAGATCTAATTTAGTAAAATTATATTTTTTTAAATTATCATTTATTTGATAACCAAGGCGTTCAAATACTACTAACGATACTAGCTCGCTTATTTTTTTAGCGTCTTTCCATTTATGAAAAAGACTTGCCTGATCCATCCCCATAATAAAATACAAATGGTCATCGGGATAAATAGATTTTAAATAATTGATCGTATCGATCGTATAATTTTTATTGCTGCCATCTTGATCTATTTCATAACGACAAATTTCAACACTACGATATCGTCCTAAAGCAAGATCCAACATTTCTAAACGCTGTTCTTTATTAGCTCCTGTAGTATCTTTCCAAGGATTATTTGCAGTTGGAACAACTAATATTTTATCAAGTTTTAATTGTTTTAAAGCTTCTTCAATCACTCTTATGTGTGATTGATGAATGGGATCAAAGCTGCCGCCAAAAATACCGATCTTCATCATGGTAATTTATAGATTCCCTTTTCACTAGGACGATATAAAAGAATCGTTCTGCCTAAAATTTGGACGACATCAGCTTTTGTTTTCATGCTTATTTCAATTGCAACTTCATTTTTAGTTTCACTGCAAGATTCTAAGATCTTGATTTTAATTAATTCATGTGCTTCTAAAGCAGCATCGATTCCTTCGATCTGAGTTTGGTGAACACCTTCTTTTCCAATTTGGAAAATTGCATTTAAATTGTGTCCTATTCCTCTTAAATATCTTTTTTGTTTTCCTGTTAACATATTTTAAATCCTTTCTTAAATTAAAGCTTCGCGAATAAATACCCCAATACCTTTAGGAACATGAATCTTTACCTTCGCATTTGGGCAATTAACGCTAATAAATCCTAATCCGGAAATAACAAGATCCACCTTATGTTGTGGTAGTTTAAAATCATAAACTTTCATTTCTTTAATATCTTTAATTGTTTCAATTTCCGGTTTTAAAGTTAGGTGGCGATTGTATAAACTATCACTTTTTTCTAACTTGGTACGATGAATTTTAAGTAATTTAGGAAAATAACAAGTAAATGAACTATGTTTCCCACTTATAAAATCCATTCGGGCAAGACCGCCAAAATACAAACTTTGTTGATCGTTTAATTGAAAATTAATAGGTCTTAGTTCACTTTTAGGAATAATTACTTTAAGATCTTCATCTTTTACTAAATGAGCCATTTGATGCGAATTGATAATTCCTGGAGAGTCATATAAATAACTTTGATCATCTAAAGGGATTTCGATCAAATCAAGTGTCGTACCAGGAAATTCACTCGTTGTAATCAAATTATCATCACCGCTGCATAATGTTTTAATAACGCATTTATTAACGAAGATTTTCCTACATTAGTCACTCCAACGATATAAACATCTCGACCATGGCGATATTCATCGATCTTATCGATCAATAGATCTAAGTTATAATTTTTTACCCCACTAGATAGAATCACATCGACTGGTTTGATGCCGATTTCTTTTAATTGACGACGTAACCAGTGTTCTATTTTAATATCTTTTAATGATTTAGGTAAAATATCACGTTTATTGCCAACTACGAGAATATCATTATTATTTAAATGCCGCGGCAACCCATTTATTAAACTTCCATTATAATCAAATAAATCAATCAAATAGACAACCAAACAATTTTGATCACCTATTTTTTGAAGAATATTTAAAAAATCATCACTTGTAAGATTTGTTTTTTGTAACTCATGATAGTTTTTTAAACGAAAACAACGTTTACATAAAACCTTTTCATTATTTAAAGCATTTTTAGGGATAAATCCAATCTTTTTTTCATCTTCACTTTGAATTATGGCTCCACAGCCAAAACATCTTATTTTTTCGCTCATACATTCTCCTTTTCAAAACTATCCCCATTGTACCTTATTTTGCACTACTTTTAAAGTAAATAAAATGAACAATTCATAAATATTTTGTCCTAAAATAAAAGATTTACAATATATATGTATCAGGGGTGAAATTCATGTTTTCAACAATACTATCATTATTAACAAACGGCTTCTTTTTATCATACATTAAATCTAAATCTTTTGAAATTCCTTTAAGTGCAAAGGAAGAAGAAAAATATTTAGAACGTTTTTTTAATGGTGATCAAGAAGCTAGAAATATTTTAATTGAAAGAAATCTTCGACTTGTTGCTCATATCGCTAAAAAATATGAAAATAATAAAGATTTACAAGAAGATCTAATTTCAATTGGAACAATTGGTTTAATCAAAGCAGTTGACAGCTACAAACAAAATCATAAAACTAAATTAGCTACTTATGCTTCAAGATGTATCGAAAATGAAATTTTAATGCATCTTAGAACCAACAAAAAAACCAGCTTAGATGTTTCATTAAATGAAACTATTGGTATTGATAAAGATGGCAGTGAAATTGTTTTAGGTGATATTATTGCCGCTAAGCAGGAAGAATTTATTGATATCGTTGATAAAAAAGATACTTTAAATAAATTTGCTAATTATTTTAAAATCCTAGAACCACGAGAAAAAGAAACGTTGATCATGCGTTATGGTTTAAATAATACTAAAAAACATACCCAAAAAGAAATTGCTAAAAAGTTAAATATATCACGTTCTTATGTCTCACGGCTGGAAAAAAGAGCATTAATAAAATTGTTAAAAGAACACATGAAGGAAAAACCGTAAAATAATTTTACGGTTTAAAATTCATCTTCATTTAATATATCTTCTAAACTTATTTTTTCGTATTTTACAGGTTTAGATTTTTTTACTGATGAATTTTTCTTTTTAGTTATTTTATTTTCTATAACTGGTTCATCAAGTTCGTCTAATAAAGTATGCTCTTTAGGCTGTTTGAAAATATCTGGTGCAACATCCTTTGATTTTAGATCATGATAATCATCAGTAGAAATTGGTGTGTCTAAATAAACATCATCAATAAATTGATTATCTGTCAACTTAGTAAATACAGTTGGTTTTTGTTCAAGGGAAGCATTGTGATAATCAGATGCTTTAAATGTAAAATTAGTTTGATCATTTAATGTTAAAGTTATTTGCTGTTGATTATTGATAACAACAGCTTTTTTGACATAAATGACTTTGCTTTTAGGATTTTTATACAATAACGTTCCCTTGGTTGCTCGATTACATGGTGTAATATCACCAATTTTGATTCGTTTTATGCCACCATTTTCACTAATCACCATTAATGAACAGCTTGTCATTGGATCAAAAATATTTAAACTTATTAATTCATCATTTTTTAAATTGATAGCTTTGATACCAGCAGCTTTTATTCCCACCACGGATACTTCCTGTTCTGAATATAGAGCTCCATAACCTGCTTTAGTAGTTAAAATAATACCTTGATTGTTATCTGTTAATTTAACATCGATTACTTTATCATCATTTTTAAGTCCCATACATTTAAGCGGTTTTGAAAAACGGGTAACTTTAAAATCTTTTAATAAAGTTCGTTTTATTTGACCATTTTTTGTAGCCAGCATTACATATAAAGGCAGATTAAAATCTTTTACTAAAATAGTTCCAATAATTTTTTCACTTGAACTAACTTTGATCAAATAACTAATATGTTTACCGGCATCTTTCCATTTAAACTCTTCAATTTTATGAACCGGAACAAATAAATAATTACCAGCGTCTGTAAATAACAATAAATGATCCAGCGTGTTAGCCTGATACATAGAGACAAGATAATCATTTTCTTTTTTACCAAAAGGCGTTGTTCCTCTAGCTTTGATTGAACGCTTACTGATTCGTTTGATATAACCGTCTCTAGTAATTGAAATATTAACGTCTTCAGATAAGATCATTGCCTTTTCATCAATTTTAATTTCTTGAATCTCATCACGGATCATTGATAATCTTGGCATAGGATACTTTTTCTTGATCGTTTTTAATTGATCAATAATTACTTTACGTAAAACATCATCGCTATCTAAAATATTATTTAAATAAGCAATTTTTTCATCTAATTCCTTATTTTCATTTTCCAATGTAACAATATCAGTATTAGTTAAACGATACAATTGTAACATTACGATTGCTTCAGCCTGCTTTTCACTAAAATCAAACTTAATGATCAAATTATTTTTAGCATCACCTTTATCTTTAGATTGTCTGATTGTCTTCACGACATCATCTAAAATAGATATTGCTTTAATTAAGCCGCTAACGATATGCTTTCGCGCCTTAGCTTTGTTTAAATCATAAATTGAACTTCTGGTAACAACATCAATTTGATGATCAATATATCCATCTAAAATATCCATAATTCCCATTAACACGGGCCGTTTATCCCTGATGGCTACCATATTATAATTATAATTCTTCTGTAGATCAGTATTTTTATATAAATAATTTAATGTATTTTGTACTGAAATATCTTTTTTTAGATCAATTACGATTCTAAGTCCATTACGATCAGATTCATCACGAACTTCAATAATACCATCAATACTGCGATTAAAACGAATTTCATCTATTTTTCTTACCAATTCAGCTTTATTCACTTCATAAGGGATTTCCGTAACCACGATCTTATTCATAGTTTTTTCTTCAAGTATTGTAGTTTTACTACGAACAATGACTTTTCCTCGACCGGTTTTAAAGGCATTTAAAATTCCTTGTTTACCCTCTACGATCGCTCCAGTAGGAAAATCGGGACCTTTAACAAATTCCATGATTTTCTCCAACGAACAGTTAGGATATTTAATGCGGTGAATCGTCGCCTCGATCACTTCTTCTAAATTATGCGGGGGAATATCAGTAGCATAACCGGCTGAAATACCCGTCGCTCCATTTACCAGCAGGTTTGGATATGCTGCTGGCAAAACTGTTGGTTCGTATTCAGTGTCATCAAAGTTTAATGACATCAACACAGTTTCTTTATCTAAATCTTTTAATAATTCAGCAGCAATTGCTGAAAGCCTCGCTTCAGTATAACGCATCGCTGCAGCTGGGTCATTATCAATTGAACCATTGTTTCCCTGCATATCAACTAATGGTGCTCGCATTTTCCATTCTTGTGATAAACGGACCATTGCATCATAAACAGAAGTATCACCGTGAGGATGATAATTACCAATGACATTACCAACTGTCTTAGCTGATTTACGATATGGCTTGGTATATAGATTTCCTTCTTTGTACATCGAATAAAGAATTCTCCGCTGTACTGGTTTTAAACCATCACGAACATCAGGTAAGGCACGATCTTGAATGATATATTTTGAATATTTTCCAAAACGGTCACCCATAATGGTTTCTAATGACATGACTATTTTTTTATCCATATCAAATTTCTCCTTAATCAATTGCAAAATTATCTTCTAATGTAAACTGAACATTTTGTTCGATCCATTCACGCCGTGGTTCAACCTTATCACCCATTAAAACGGAAACTCGTCGTTCTACAATCGCAGCATCATCGATGGATACTTGAATTAAAGTTCTTGTTTCTGGATTCATCGTTGTTTCCCATAACTGACTGGCATTCATTTCTCCTAAACCTTTATAACGCTGAACATTATATCCACGCCCGATTTTTTTCTTAGCTTCTTCTAGTTCATCATCTTCCCAAGCATAGATAGCCTCCTCTTTTTTTCCATTTTTCTTAGAAACTTTATATAATGGCGGTAAGGCGATGTATACTTTTCCAGCTGTAATTAAATCGCGCATATAGCGATAGAAAAAAGTTAATAAAAGAATTTGAATATGGGCTCCATCAGTATCAGCATCGGTCATGATAATGACTTTACTATAGTTACTGTCTTTTTCATTAAAATCGGGACCAACACCAGCGCCTATAGTATTAATGATAGTTGCAATTTCTTCATTTTTTAAAATCTCACTCATCGCTGCTTTTTCTGTATTCACAACTTTTCCACGAAGTGGTAAGATGGCCTGATATTTACGATCACGTCCTTGTTTAGCACTTCCCCCAGCAGAATCTCCTTCGACCAAATAAAGTTCTTTTCTTTTTTTATCTTTTGACTGTGCCGGAGCTAGTTTGCCACTTAAAATTTTTTCTTGTTTTGCCCCTTTACCTTTTCGAGCTGCCTCGCGAGCTTTTCGAGCGGCATCGCGAACCTGGGCTGCTTTAATCATTTTTTTAGTTAAAACATCAGCTGTTTCTTTGTTTTCTTCTAAATAAAATGATAGTTTTTCATAAACGATATTATCAACGACATTTCGCGCTTCTGGTGTTCCTAATTTAGATTTTGTCTGCCCTTCAAACTGTAAAAAATGTTCCGGCACTTTGATTGAAATTATTGCCGATAATCCTTCACGAACATCATTACCTTCTAGATTTTTTTCCTTTTCTTTTAACAAACCGTATTTACGGGCATATTCATTAAAAGTTCGCGTTAAAGCAGCTTTGAATCCCGTTTCATGAGTTCCACCATCACCAGTTCTAACCAAGTTAACAAATGACAGTGTATTTTCTTGATAACCGCTTGTAAATTGTAAAGCCACATCTACTTCGATTTCATTTAAAGATCCTTCAATGTTAATGATGGGATTAAGAGTTTCTTTTTCATAATTTAAATATTCAACAAAAGCAGTCAAACCATTATCATATTGATAAGACACTTCTTTATTATTCCGTTCATCTTTTAAATCAATCTTGATTCCTTTTAATAGAAAGGCACTTTCCATCAATCTTTCACTGATCGTAGAATAATTATATTCGCACACAGAAAAAATATCCGGATCTGGTAAAAAATGAATTGTAGTCCCGGTTTTATTAGTTTTACCAATCACTTTTAACTTGCTGATCTTATTGCCACCGTCTTCAAATTTTTGATACCAGATTTTTCCATCACGATAAATCGTTACTTCTAACCATGATGATAAAGCGTTAACGACAGAGGCTCCGACACCATGCAAGCCCCCTGATGTTTTATATCCTCCATCTTCACTAAATTTTCCCCCAGCATGGAGAACTGTCAAAATAACTTCAGTCGCTGGTCTTCCTGAAGCATGCATCCCAGTTGGCATTCCTCGACCATGATCACTAACTTCAATACTATTATCACTATGGATCGTTACTTGAATGTTATCACCAAATCCGCTAAGAGCTTCATCGATAGCATTATCGACAATTTCCCAAACCAAATGATGTAAACCACGACTATCAGTTGAACCGATGTACATCCCTGGTCTTTTTCTAACTGCTTCTAATCCTTCAAGAATTTGGATATTTGATTCATCATAATTACTTTTAGCTGTCATTAATCAATTGCCTCCTTTAATCACTTTTGTCATTATAACCAAATTATCTGTATTTTTCAAAGGTTATTGTATTTTTAACAAGTTATGAAAAAATAATCATTTAATATTCTATCACAATTCCCTTTAATTAGTTAAAGTTTTAGAATAAATGATTGCTTTTTTAAACTAATAATATATAATAAATGAAGGTGATAAATATGATTTCAGTAATTTTAATAATTCTCGCATATCTTTATGGGTCGATTCCATTTGCATTAGTAATTGGAAGACTTTTTTATAAAACAGATGTTAGAAACTACGGTTCTGGTAATTTAGGTGGCACAAATACTGGTCGAGTTTTAGGAAAAAAAGCGGGTTTTGCAGTAATTGTTCTCGATGCTTCAAAAGCTTTATTAGTAATGCTTTTGACTAAATATTTTTGCTCAGAATTTTCTTTAAATAAAGATTTATCTTATCTATGTGCTCTGTTTTGTGTTATTGGTCATTGTTATCCAATCTTCGCAAATTTCAAAGGGGGAAAAGCTGTATCGACAGCAATTGGATATTTTTTTGCTGTTAATCCTTTGGGAGCTGTTTTAGCCCTAGTAGTTTTCTTTATCGTTTTAAAAATCAGTAAATATGTATCGCTTTCATCAGTTTTAGCTTCTTCATCAGTTTTACTAGCAACTCCTTTTTTGGATATTTCGCTAACTGGTAAATTAGCTACTGCGGCAATTATTTTATTGTTGATTTACCGACATCGTGAGAATTTAAAAAGAGTTAAGCAAGGAACAGAAAGTAAAATAAGCTGGATGTAATAAAATCAGTCAAAATGACTGATTTTATTTATAACTAATAATTTCTTCATCTTCTAAATGACTAGCATCGCCAATATATTTGATCGTAAAATTTTTACCATCATAATCCACTTCACTAAGCGAACAACCACGCACGACATGCTGATTGATCTTAGTTAGATCACTGATTTTATAGTTAAGCATCAAGCCATGTAAAATAATAAATAACATTCCATGAATCGTAATAAAAATATTTTTATCATGATGTTTTTGATAAATATCCGCAATAAAATCTTTTAATCTTGATTGAACCTCAAGATATGATTCACCATTTGTTAATCTAATTTGATCATCAGGATGATTCCATAAATCATCATACTGCTTATCATTTACTAATTCTGCTATTTTTCTTCCTTCATAAATACCAAAATTCATCTCTTTTAAACGATCATCTAGAATAATATGATCAAATAAAATCTCACTTGTTTGTTTAGCACGATTGATCGGACTACTATAACAATAATCGATCGGTAATGTTTTGATACGTTCTTTTAATAGCAAGGCATCTTTGATGCCTTGTTTTGTTAAAGGTGAATCTTTCCAGCCCTGAAGTCTTTTTTCTTGATTCCACAATGTCTTTGAATGTCTAGTAATGAATAATTTCATAAAGTAAAAATAAGGGTCTTCCCCTTATTTATATTGTGCCATAATAGATGACATAATTTTTTTTATTTGTACTTCGCTAGGTTTGCGTCCCATTTCCATATACATTGCACGAATCATTTTTTCATTGATTGGTGGATTTTTTTGTAATTGTTTTTTAAACATATAACGAGCCCCAAAGAAACCAATAATAGCGCCGATAATTACCCCAATAATCATATTTAAGATCATGTTCATACCTCCAATTTTTTTACTTGCTCACTAATTATAACATAACTTTTTGAAATTTGATATAAAATCTCAAAGAATATATTGCTTTTTTTAGCCGCCTCAATAATTACATAATAATCAAAAACTTTACAAACTATTTTTTCTTTTGTCAACTGATTATCAATAATATGAATATTATTATCTCTTAAATAATCGTAACGTTCTTTTAAGCGATGTTCAATATAATCACTTACTCCCTCGTTATTACCAAAGAAGCATTCCATCTGCTTAGTTAAAAAAACATTTTTGGGTTCCAATTTAATAATTTTTTCTTTTATTTCCGGATATTGTTCAAAAAGCTCCCTTACATTAGGATTTAATCTATATATTTTATATGTATTCATTTCTATCACCGTAATAATCTTAGCAAGATCAAATGATAAAAATTGTCAAAAAATGTTTAAAAACAAAATATATTATTTTTAATTTAATATCGAAAGCAGTTTATCCAAAGAATCTAGTTTACAGCTTGAACAATAAAAAGAGTTGTATCAAAACAACTCTTTATAAGATTTCTTTAATATTTTTAATAACATTTTCCACTGTGAAACCATAGTTTTCAATTACTACATTAGCTGGTGCACTAGCTCCAAATTTACTTACTGACATTGTTTTACCATCTAATCCAACATATTTATGCCAGCCAAAATCACTAGCCATTTCGATTGCTAAACGAGCTCTTACATCATTAGGAAGGATCGATTCTTTATATGCTTTATCTTGTTCTTCAAACAATTCCATCGATGGCATCGAAACTACCCGAACATCGATATTTTCTTCTAATAAAGCTGCTTTAGCTTTCATTGCTAGATTTACTTCACTACCAGTAGCGATAATTATTGCATCAAGATGATCGACTTCTTTACCAACGATATAAGCACCCCTGCTTACTCCTTCATATGAAGTATTTTCCATTGTCGTTACATTTTGTCTAGTTAGAATCAATGCTGTTGGTTTATTAGTAGATTCGATTGCTAATTTCCAAGCCGCAGCTGTTTCGATTGCATCTGCAGGTCTTAATACCCGAATGTTTGGTAAAGAACGAAGCATTACTAACTGCTCGATTGGCTGGTGTGTCGGTCCATCTTCTCCTACAGCAATTGAATCATGTGATAAAGGAATTATGATTGGCAATTCCATTAAACAAGACATTCTTAATGCTGCTTTAAAATAATCAGAGAAAACTAAGAAACCACCTGCTGATACTTTGATTCCTGTATGTAAGGTAATTCCATTCATCATGGCAACCATAGCAAATTCACGAATTCCAAAAACTAAATTACGCCCATCATAATTTTCAACGCTAAAAGCATTTTCATTAGCGATTTCCGTTTTTGTTGAACAAGCTAAATCAGCAGTTCCTGACATAAATGTAGGATTTTGTTTAGCTGCTTCCTGAATTAATTGTAATGAAGTATTTCTTGTTGCATCATTGAAACCAGGTTTGTAATTTTGGATGATTTCTTCAATATCTAAACTGTATTTTCCATCAATTGCATCTTTTAATTCTTGAGCTAATTCAGGAAATTCTTTTTCATAATTTTTAAATAAACGCTGCCATTTATTATAACGATTTTTACCACGTTTAATACAACTATTTGCAAAATCGTCATAAACTTCTTCAGGAACATAAAATTCCTCATGATCAAATCCATAAGATAATTTAGCATTTCTACCATCTTCTTTGCCTAAAGGACTACCATGTACCTTGTTTGTTCCCTGATTACTTGATCCATAACCAATAACAGTATTAACAATGATCAAAGTAGGTTTATACAATTCCTTTTTACCTTTACGGATTGCTTTTTGAATATCATTAATATTATTACCATCTTTAACATTGATTACCTGCCATCCAATTGCTTCATAACGTTTTTTTACATCTTCACTAAACGACATTGATAAAGGACCATCAAGAGTAACTTGATTAGCATCATATAAAACAATTAATTTTCCAAGTGAAAGATGTCCAGCAAGTGAAGCGGCTTCATAAGTTACCCCTTCTTGCATATCACCATCACCACATAATGCAAATGTATAATGATCAACAATATCATAACCATCACGATTATATTTAGCTGCTAAAAACTTTTCTGCTAAGGCCATTCCAGCAGCCATTGGAATTCCTTGTCCTAAAGGACCAGATGAAGCATCTACACCATCAGTAAGATTGCATTCAGGATGTCCTGGTGTTATTGAACCCCATTGTCTAAAGTTTTTTAAATCATCCATTGAGATCTGATATCCTGATAGATGTAACATTGTATATAACAATGCTGAAGCATGACCTGAAGCTAAAACAAATCGATCACGATTAAACCATTTTGCCTGCTTATGGTAAAAATTCATTTCTTTAGTAAATAACGTATACACAGCAGGTGCTGATCCTAAAACCATTCCAGGATGTCCTGAATTAGCTTTGTTGATAGCATCAATGCCTAAAGCACGAATTGCTGCAATTGATAAATTCGATGTTTCCATTTATTTCTAATTCTCCTTTTACACATAAAAAACTTATCCTTATTATACACAAAAATGTCTAAAATTGAATAAGTTTCTAAAAATATCTTTAATTTTTTGATTTTTCATCTTTTAATTTTTTTGGAGTTACATCATTTCCTTTTGTATCAACTACTTTGATTGTCATTAACTGCTGTTTAAAACCACTTCTAAAAGCTTTTAAATACTCCTGACGTAATTTTTCTTGTTCTTTCAACTCAGCTGGAGTGATACTGCCATCTTTTTTCTTTTTTGCCAGTTCATTAATTCTAGTAATTAATTTTTGATCTATACTACTCATTGCCTTTCTCCTTGTATAAAAAAAGGTAGAGAGTTTTAGATATTTCCCTGTTTTGTACAGGTGGGCACCTTTAAATACACTTTAGGATCCCTATTCTAAGATAGGTTTTCAACACCGCAATTTAAATCAGGCTCCCTTATCTATGATGTGGAAATTTATTTACTCTCTAACCAAAGTTATTATAACATAAGCATGACAAGTGTCAACTATTATTAATACCTGTTATTTAACATATTTTACTTTTTTTTAACAATACATACACTAGTATATTCACTGTCAAAATATTTAAACATATCATAAATATCATCAAGAGTGATTTTAGCAATCTCATCGATTAAATCTAACGCAATTATTCCTTCAAAATAATAACGGCTAAATAAATTAGCAATGCTTTCAGGTCCATTGAATAAATTAATGAACAAACCAATATTTTTCTTTTTGATTCTTTCAAAATCATTTTTTGAAATTTCGATATTTTGGAAATTTTGAATCAAAGTAAGTATATGATCCTTTAATGTCTCATAATCATCACAGTCACAACCTATTTGAATAAATGCATAATCACGTTCTTGGGTAAAATTAGCACTAAATGAATCATTGATAATTCCTTCATTTAACCAGTCATTATATAATTTAGCACTTTTTGAAAATAATAAATCGAATAAAAGATTGATTGCTAATTCTCGTCTGATTTTTAATTTAGGATCATTCAAGATTTCGTTTACTTTAATTGAAACGATTATTTTATTCATTTCAACATCCATCGTTAAAACATTTTCTTTGATCTTGATATTGCATGGCTCAATATTTTTTTGACAAACAATAGGTTTCGCTGGTGCAAAATTTTTCTTAGCCTGATTTTCTTTAATTACTGTCATCGCTTTATCAGCTTCAATATTACCAACGATAAAGATCATCATGTTACTTGGATGATAGAAAGTATTGTAACAGATTTCTAACATATCTTTAGTAGTATTATTAACGGTTTCTACTGTTCCAGCAATATCGACTGCAACGGGATGATTGTTGTAGAGATTTTGAATCGATCCGAAATAAACTCTCCAGTCAGGATCATCATCATACATTTTAATTTCTTGACCAATGATTCCTTTTTCTTTTTCAACACTTTCTGGTGTAATTTCTAATTTTTGAACAAAGTCCAATAATAATTCAATACACGGATATTCATTAGCTGTGGTACTAAATAAATAAGCAGTTCGACTTGAAGAAGTAAAAGCATTAGTACTTGCTCCTAATTTAGCAAATTCATCAGAAGCATCACTACCATTCATATCAAACATCTTATGTTCAAGAAAGTGAGCGATCCCATCTTCAACTTTGATCATTTGTTCTTGACCGATTGGTACAAACCGCGTATCGATTGCCCCAAATCTAGTTGAAAATAAACCGTATGTTTTTTCAAAACCTGGTTTTGGCAGTAAATAAACTTCTAAGCCATTATCCATCTTTTCGTGATATAAGGTTTCTTTTAAAGTTTCAAAATATATTTTTTCCATTATTTATCACTCCCTGTAAGCAAGAAAATCGTATCTAAATGAACCTTTTTACTTGCAGCAATAATTTCTTCTTTAGTAACATTTAAAATATTTTCAAGATACTCATCATCTGTTTCTTGTTTGTTAGTTAAATCACGATTATAAGCTAAAGCAATTAAACTCATTGGTTCATCTTTTGTTTTTATAAGGGAACTTTTTAACATTAACTTAGCTAAAGCTATTTCATCGTCACTAAGATCACCATTTTGAATCTTAGCTAGTTCTTCAATAATTAACTGTTTAGCCTTTTCATAATTACTTCCCTCAATTCCGGCATTAACTGTCATGATGCCACTAAAAGCACCATAACTAGAGGAAATATAATAACAAAGACTATGCTTTTCTCTGACTACTTTAAATAATCTTGATTGCGAAAAGCCACCAAAAATAGCATTAAAAACCGTCATGGCATAAGTACTTTCATCTAAAAAATTACAATCTACTACAAAACCAAGATTTAATTTTGCCTGCGTTACATCCTGTCTTTCAATTACTTCAAGAACTTCTTTTTTTGTCGATTTAAAATTTGTTACCACTTCATTTAAATGTGGTGCAGGATCAAAACTTAAATTTTCTTTGCATATTTCAACAATACTTTCATCAACATCACCAACAACATATAAATGTTTTACATCATTTTTTATACAGTCTAATAAATACTGATACAATTCTTCATTAGAGATTTTATCAAGTTCTTCAATATAACCATTATTGCTGATTGATAAAAATCCCCCTTCACCCATATTTACAAATAACTGATTTAGACCATACATAAATTTATCATCATTTTGAACGATCAAACGCTCTTTAAGCTCTTTTTTCTTGATATTAAAAGTCTGCTCATCAAATTTACCATTCAAAACATTAGGATGATAAAGGACATCATTAAATAACTTGATTTGCTGTTTTAATAAATCTTCTTGATAAGGTAAAAAAGCCTCATTGATACAAACACTGGAAATATTTAATACTTGTGATAATCCTTTAGTCGCTAAATTAGTTCCAAAGTTCATCCCATAAAGATCTTCTAAATGGGTAGATAAAGCTTGTGTTGATGGATATTCTTCAGTTCCACCAGTTAACATAAATGCCAATAATGATCTTTTTGTGACATTTTCTTTAGTCAATTTATTTTCTAATTTTAAAGACATCGTTATATTCTTAAATTTCTTTGTCGGAATTACATGCAATGTATATCCTGATAACTGATAACTTTTTTTCATATGACACTCCTTCTTTAAATCTAATGTCTATATTATACACTAAAAATTGAAAAATAAAATTAAAACCATATTTTCTTGATAAAATACTACTCATAATTATTTTCCAAGATCAAAAAAGATGTCTGCTTAGACATCTTCTTCTTGATAACCGCGAATATATACTTCACGAGGTTTTGAGCCGATTTGAGGCCCAATTACACCATCAGCTTCTAATTGATCAATGATTCGAGCTGCTTTATTATAACCAATTCTAAATTGTCTTTGCAACAATGAAGTACTAGCCTTTTGAACACTGATAACAAAACTGCGACACATTTCGTATTCTTCATCTTCCTCTTCTTCTTTTGAAGCTGCACTCATCGAAGTGGTGTTCAATTTAACATTAATATATTTTTCATCATAATTAGCTTCCTGCTGGCTGGCTGTATGATGAGTTATCGCATTAACTTCTTCATCAGATACAAACGCACCTTGAACCCGAACTGGTGAACTTGAACCCATTGGAGAAAAGAGCATATCGCCTTTACCAAGCAGTTTTTCAGCCCCTGAGGTATCTAAAATAGTTCGTGAATCGATTCCTGATGATACTGCAAAAGCAATTCTTGAAGGAATATTGGCTTTAATAACTCCCGTAATGATATCAGTTGAAGGTCTTTGGGTAGCTACGATCAAATGAATTCCCGCAGCTCTAGCCATTTGGGCTATTCGCATGATACAGTCTTCAACTTGTTTACTGGCAACCATCATTAAATCAGCTACCTCATCTAAAATAATAACATGAAATGGTAAAAATTCTAACTGTTCATCTAAAGCTAAAGTCTCATTCTTTTTATGGATATAGCTGTTATAGCCTTCAATATTTCTAACATTAGCTTCAGCAAACAAATCATAACGTCGTTCCATTTCTACAACTACTTCTTGTAAAACCGCAGCTGCTTTTTTAGGATCGGTCACGACCGGAGCTAATAGATGCGGAATCCCATTATAATTAGCTAATTCTACTTTTTAGGATCGACCAAAATAAATTTAACTTCATCGGGTCTGGCCCGCATTAAAATACTGCAAATAATTGTATTGATACAAACAGATTTACCACTTCCGGTTGCTCCAGCAATCAGTAAATGCGGCATTTTATTTAATTGAGCATAAATCGTTTTTCCACTAACGTCTTTTCCTAAAGGAACCAAAAGCTTATTTGCCTGTAGTTCTTTAGGAATATCTTTAATAACCTCTTTAAAAGTAACTGTAGTTGCAACGCTGTTAGGAATTTCTACCCCAACTGCTGGTTTACCGGGAATTGGAGCTTCAATACGAATATCTTTTGCCGCTAAAGCTAATTTTATATCATCTTGTAACTGAATGATTTTATTGACTCTGATTCCCGTTTCGAGCTTTAATTCGTATTTAGTAACAGATGGCCCGATAAAAATATCGCTAATGGAAGCATTAACACCAAATTCATGAAGAACATTAGTCAAGGCTTCGGCTTTTTTTAAAGCATTATCTTTATTATCACCGGATTTTTTGGAAGTTGGATTTTTTAATAGTGATAATGCTGGTAGACGATAATTTTTATTGATTTTCTGCTTTGTTTTTAAACTGTCATTATCATGTATCTTAGGTTCTTTTTCTTTGATTTCTAAAGTCATTGATTTTTCATCAAATTCCATAGCTGAAGGAATGCTGTCATCTTCTTCTAGATGAGCTGTATGGATCCGTGCTGATGTTTTCTTTTCTGGTTTTTTGTCATCTATTTCAAATATGTCATCAGGAAAAAAAGCAATATCTCTTTTTTTAGTAAAGAAATCAATAAATTTGCTTTGTGTTTTTTCTTTGTTTTTCTTCTTTTTAGAAGTTGTTTGTTTCTTTTTTCGCTGTTCAAGATAAAATTTACTTCCCAATAATGCCAAAGAAATCACTAAGACAAAGCCAGAGGCGATGATTGCTCCTGTTTTATCAAACAAAGCACTTAATAATCCGTATAATAAGGCTCCGATAAAACCACCACGGTTACATGGGGCTTGTTGAATATATTGGTCAATAACTTTCATTCCGGTCATATTATTATCACTAAGTGAAGACATAAATGTTAAAACTGCTCCCGATAACAAGTAGAAACCAATGGCGTTAGGACCATTAAAACGAGGTAATTTCGCGTGATAAATTACATATATACTAACTAGGATCAATGCCACATAACCAATTCCTACAAAATTACCTAATATGTATGTACATAAAAAATTTAGCTGCACTCCTATTAACCCTAGCTTTAACGTTGCAACGATCGTTAAAAACAATCCTACAGCAGCAATGATTCTAACTTTTAAATCTTCACTAAGTTGTTCTTGTTTAGATTTTTTTGAACGACTTGTTTTAGCCATGACTCACACTCCCTACTCTAACTCAACCATTATAACATAACCATCTGTTTTAGCCAAAGAAAAAAGCAAGTTAGACTTGCTTAAATTTCGATAATAATTGGTAAAACAACTGGTTTTTTACCGGTTTCTTTAACAATAAATTTATTAGACTTTTCTTTGATTTCCTGACGGACTTCGATTGCTTCTAAATTAGGATCATTTTTCATTTGTTCAACACATTTTTCAGCAATATCCGCAATTCCTTTAATAATATGCTCAGAATCTCTCAAATAGACAAATCCCCGTGACTGGACATCAGTATTAGCGATAATTTCACGACTATTACTATCAATAGTTACACCAATAATAACTACACCATCATTTGAAAGCTGAATTCGATCATCAATAACTTTATCACCAACATCACCAACACCGATTCCATCGATCATTACATCCTCGACTTCAATTGTATCACGATAATCTTCTAATTTTCCATTTTTGAAACTCAAGAATTCACCGTTATCGATCAACGGAATATTTTTCGCATCAATTCCCATACTCTTAGCTACTTCCATATTAGAAATGAAATGCTGATATTCACCTTTAATTGGAACAAAATAAGTAGGATCGAAAATTTGAATAATTACTTTAATATCTTCTTGAGAAGCATGCATTGAAAATAACTCTTTATTTTTTAAAACATGAATTTTAGATTCTGTTTTATACAATTCATTGATTGCTTTATTGGCAATCTTTTCAGTTCCTGGAATTACTGGAGATGCTACGATAAAAGTATCATTTTCATTAAGTTTTAAATACTCATCACCACCATCAATGATATCACTAATATCATGATATATACGCTGCGGCTTACCACTTAGCAAAATTACTAAATTATCATCAATGCCTTTTTTACCAATATCAGTAGAAAATCCAATTATCTCTTTAGGTACTTTGATTACAGCTTTTTTCAAATGCTGCCCGATCCTTACGATACTGTTTGTACTATCGTACTTATCACGACCATAAAAAACGATCTTACGTTTATATTTTTTTGTTAATTCAACGATTTCTTTTGTTCTAAAAATGTTTTGAGCATAGGATGAAATAATGATCCGTCCTTCGCTATCTTCAAAGATATTATCAATTTTTTCAGTTAATTTATGTTTTGGAGAAGTATAGCCAGTATTTTTAGAATATGATGATTCACACAACAATACTAAAACACCTTTTTTGCCAATTTCCATCATTTTTTGAATATCACATCTAAAACCTTCTGGAGCACCAAAATCAATGATAAACTCACCACTATAGACGATATAACCATCTCTTGTCCACAATGCGACACCAACACTTCCAGGAATAGAATGAGTAACAGGGAAAAATTCTACTGGTACTCCTGCAATATTAATTGAATCATTACGTTTAACTTTTATAAGCTGATAATTAAGTTTTAAATTATTATGTTTTTTATGACGTTTCATCATTTGATCAATCAAATCAGCAGTTAAAGTTGGTGCATATACAGGAACATTGACACTCTCTAATAAATATGGTAACGCCGCCATTACATCATCATGTCCATGAGTAACAATGATTGCTACGATTCGTTCTTCATTTTCTTTTAAATAATCAAAACTAGGAATGATGATATCTACTCCTAATTTATTGATTTCTGGAAACCTAAAGCCAGCATCTAAAATAAAAATTTTGTCTTTTATTTCAATACAGTACATACTTTTACCCATTTCAGCTTGTCCGCCAAGAGGTAAAATCTTTACAATATCTTTTCTCATTTTTTCCTCCTTTATTATTTTATTATTTCAAGCATGTGTAAAAAACAATCTCTAATATATTACCACAACATAATGCACTTGGCTAATACTTTCTAAAAATATTGTAACAAAATTTAAAGAAAAAGAAAAAATAAAATTACTGACTCTTTTCAATACTTTTAATAAAATTATACCCATTAAATTTATTTATACTAAAAAATAGCGATATTTTTCTCTCATACATATAATGATTTAAAAATAGCAAAGGAAATAGAAGATAAACAAATATAAAGAAATATTTTATAAAAAATTACTTTTTCTATTTTATCTATCATATAATCAAAGCCATTATACTTATAAATAACAAATTAAATCCGCCATTTTTAACAATTGACGAAGATAACTGGCTTTGCTATTCTATAAATAGAAAAAAGTGGGAAAGGAACATGAAAATATATCTGAGGAATATGATTCAGATTATAAAGGAGAAGCAAAAAATGGGATTTCGATATAGAAAAATTATCAACTTAGGTGGTTGTTTTAAAATCAACTTAAATAAATCAGGAATTGGCTATAGTTGGAATATAAATGATCATCGCTTTACCAAAATTGCAACAGATACATCATATGTTTATGAAGCAGACAAAAATAATATAAATAATTCAAGGTATGATACTACACCTGATTCACAACAACCTTTACCATCAATTGATAACAATCATTATGATACACGAAATATCGTAAATGTTGTTGCATCTGAAATAGTTTCTGAGGAATTAAGAACTATGTGTAAATTTGCCAGCAAAGCATTGAGATTAAACAAGCTGGCTAATATTGGCTTTTGGATCTCTTTGATTTTAAGTTTTGGTTTTCCAATTTTATTTTTATTTTCAATATTTTTCTTAATTCTTAAAATTTTTGTTAAAATCAAAGGTACCATTAATTTAGAGTACAATATTGACACTGATCAGCAATCTTTAGTTGATGAAAGAATTAAACCTATGATTAAGATTACTGAGTCTGCAAAAGTTTGGAGAATTATGCAGACAAGTAAAGTTATTAATAAAAAATATACTTCTGGTGCAAGCAATACCGTTAATCGAACAACTTGCAAAGCCAGCACGAAAGCACCTTTTCCATTTAAAACGAATCTGCAAATCGCATCATTCAAAGCAGGAAAAGAAACGTTATTATTTTTACCTGATAAATTATTTTTAATTCAAGGCAACAAAATCGATGTATTAAACTATTCTGATATTGCTTTTTCAACTTATACAACACGTTTTATTGAAAGTAATGGAATACCAAAAGATTCCCAAGTCGTTGCTCAAACTTGGAAATATGTAAACAAATCAGGTGAACCTGATAGAAGATTCAAAAACAACAGGCAGTTACCGATTTGTTTGTATGGAGAACTTAAATTAACTTCTATATCAGGATTAAATACCATCTTTATGTATTCAAATCCTAATCTTTAATAATTTATTGAAATTTGATAACATAATTAATTTGGATCAAGGATTCGCAAAACCCTGATCTTAAGCCGTTTCTTTGTAATATTACTAGAAATTATTGGAACTTATATAAGATCTTTCATCTATTATAATTAAAAAATGTTAGAACGATGTACATCAATACCTCCTTCCAACATTTTATTTTTATGATTTCAAATTAATAAAACTACACTTTTAATCACTTAAAACAATTAAATCATGCAATAAATTAAGATCTTGTTTTTGCATCTTGACCTTAACATAATAACTATCTACTTCTTTAGTAGAAGTAAGCGCAAATTTTTCTAAAAAGTTTCGATAAATATCATCATTTTCTAATTCACAACCAACAAAATGAACTTTTGTATAAGCGTCGATTTTTGTATATCTGCTCGTCAATTTATGAAGATCTTCTTCTAAAATAAGATAATCATTTTCATATTTATCATATAAATAATTAAAATCTTTTTTGCTGATTTCTTCATCAAAACGAATCAGCCAATAATTAAAATCAATTGACATCGTTTTTATTTTAGTATCATCATGATTAATTAAAGTACCAATATTCCCATTATAAATAGAACGTAAATTAATTTTGAAGCCATCTTTTTTATACCCCTCTAAAAGAGCTTTATAACAGATTATCCGAGCTTTATGTTTCGCTAGATCCAATGCCTGGCGATACCCTACATGTTTAATTAAACGAGCTCCATTGATATATTTAGGATCTCCTGTATATATACCGCAAACATCGCTATATATATAAACTTCATCTAAATTCATTCTTCGCGCAATATAAACAGCACTATAATCACTGTCGCCTTTTTCTAAAATACGAACATTTTTAAATTTATCTACTCCTTGAAACCCGGGAATTATGACAACATCATATTTTTCTAAATATTCCGTTACTTTTTTCTTATTAAAATCAACAAAACGATGCCCTTTAACTTTTAAACCAGCTTGTAAAGATGAAAGTGAAATAGCTTTTATATCTTGTTTCTTTAATTCACTTGATAAAACAACGCTGCTGATCGTTTCGCCACAACTGACGATCCGACTATATTCATCAAAAGATAATTGCCAGGAAACTAACTCTTTTAAAGTATCCGTAGCATAAGGATCGGGATAGCGCCCCATCGCACTTACAACTATTACTAATTTATGATCTAAATGTTTTTTTATTATTTCAATTACTGAATCAATTGTTTTTTTATCACGTAAAGATGTACCCCCAAATTTTAGGACTCTATACATCTTTATTACCTTCAAATACAGGTTGTACTTGTTTATTATTCAATGCATTGATCAAAGTCTGGAGTACTAAATTTTCGTCAAATAACATACTATTTGGTTTTTTTATACAATCATCTTGATACATTGGAACTAAATAAAAATGTTTAGTATTTAAAATCTGCATAATATTTTTTCCTGAATTACTTAGAGCATCATTTGTTGCAATTGCTAAAACAACATTATGTTCATTACGTAAAGTTGATTTACAAGCCATCGTTACCGCATTATCATTGATTCCATAAACAAGCTTTGCTAATGTATTGCCGCTACAAGGCATGACCAGCATCAAGTCTAAAGGAATTTTAGGACCAAAAATTTCCGCATTTACTACATCCGTAATAACTTTACGTTTTGCTATTTTTTCAATCTTTGCAATCAGTTCATCAGCTTCACCAAAACGAGTATCACAAGTTAATATTTTTTCACTGACAAATACATATAGATCACAGTCTTGTTTTGCTAATTCATCTAAAACGGTTATTGTTTTTTTTAAAGAACAAAAAGAACCAGTAATTCCAACCCCAATTTTTTTATTTTTTAACATTACGATCAACCGCCCTTTTAATTGCTTTAAATAAAGCTAAAGCACTGCTATGATATGCATATTTGGTTGGTAATTGTTTCAACAAATGATAATTAGTATCACGTTTATCACTTTGTAATCCATACGGCTTTGAAGCAACATCATAAATTTGGCACATATCGGCTTTCGTCTTTAACATTTCTTCAGTAATTACATTACATGGAATAGTATTGATAATAAAATCATATCCATCTAATGTAAGCTCATTTAAACGTATATAACGATATCCCTTAGTAATTACTTCATCATGATGGTGATCACTGCGATTAGAAATCGTGATCTTAGCATTAAATCGTTCTAATTTATTAGCTAGATCTTTGCCACAATGACCATAACCTAATATTAAGATATTTGAATTTGAAAGACTAATATTATTATCAATGATCATATAAGCAATTAATGCTTCATCACTAATATAAGTATTTTCGTTAATAAATTCTTCATCATGATATAAATAATCATACTTAAAACCTTTTAGTTACTTAAATAACATAATCGCTGATTTTTTAACAATGTCAAAACAACGGCATCACAAGCAAAATCTACTTGTTCAAAACTTTTACCATCTTTTCCCAAAAATACGATTTGACAAGATGATATATAATTTTTATCATTTTCTATTTGATAACCAGCTTTAGCCATCAGCTTAGCTAAATATTTACACCGATTATCAGTTCCATTAATATAGACTAACATATTCCACCTCTATTATAAAATATGAAAATAATTCAAGTTTGTTACAGGGTTGATGAATTTCTTCAACCCTGTAGATCAATTCCCATCTCTTCACTAATTAGTCCAAGAATAACTTCAATCCGCTCTTGAAGTAAATCAACAGCTCGATCAAGAATTATTTTTTCATCTACATTACGATCATAATTTTGAATTTCAAAAACACATTTAACGACAAAAAGCTGTTCTTTTTTCTCACCTACCTTGATTTGATAATTAAGGCTTAGATTTCCTCTTTGACTATGGCTATAGCCTATTTCAATATGAGCCTTAATATCTTTAGATACTCGAGCCTTTTTGTCATTAACAACATTTCCATGAATACTTCTTAATTCAATTTTCATTTAAAATTCCTCCTCATTATTCTTTACTTCAAAAAAAAGGATTTTTTCTTTTATTATTTACATTTTTTTTCGATTTTATTAAAATAACCTCAATGGAGGTCAAAAATGTACTATCTAATGCTCATTTACACGTTTTTACTATCATTAAAAACTTCCTGGACATATAATAATTTTACTTACTTGTCATATCAAAAGGATCTGCGAATTCATTATCTACTTTGGATCATGATCATTTCTTGTTTTTTACTATACAAAATAAATAAATTATTTAAAAAAATTACTTATTTATCCCCTTTAAACAAAACATTGATAATATTTAGTTTTTTATCAGTAATAATTGGTTCTTTTTTGCCTTATCATCCTGATAATGAAAATATTATTTCAATGTTACATATTATTCTGTCATCTTTTGGGGCTTTATTACTATTAGTAATACTTCAATTATTAATTAATCGAATCATGCTAATAGATTCTGAATTTTATCAAAAAACAAATATTTTATTTCATCGCTCATTGTTGATATTAAGTATGTTTATTATTATGTTTGGCACGATTAATAGCATTATAGAATTATTTCTTATTTTTACTGTGTTGATACTATTAAACATGGTTGAAAAACATTTTTTATAAACTGAAGGAGGCTTTATGAAAACAACAAAAGTTACTGTACTTGACTATGATATTAATTGGAAAAATGATTTTTTGAAAATAAAAAATGAACTTGACCAAGCTTTAAAAAACTTAGCTTTATCAATAGAACATGTTGGTAGTACAGCTGTTGAAGGATTAACGGCAAAGCCAATTATCGATATTGATATCGTGATTGCCTCAACATCTGATTTAAATAAAGTAATCGAAAAATTAAATCAGATTGGCTATATACATGAAGGCAACTTAGGAATTCCAGACAGAGAAGCTTTTAAATATACGGGAAAAGAACATTTACAAACGCATCATTTATATGTATGTCCTAAAAATTCAAAGGAGCTGCAAAGACATATCACTTTTAGAGATTATTTAAAAAGCCACCCTGAGGCTATCAAACTTTATAGTCAGGTAAAAAAAGAGGGCGCAAGATTATTTCCTGATAATATTGAAAAATATTTAGAATATAAATCAGATTGCATATCTGAGTTATATAAAAAATGTGGTCTTATAAAATAAAGACAGTGATTTTTAATTGAAAAAGGAGACTAATAAAAATGGATTTAAAAAAAATTTAAATGGACACGAAAACCAGAAAGTTACAAAATATATGATGATCGAATTGAAATTGTTACAAAACCATATACTGATCTATGGCAAAGAACATATTATCATTTTCAAAATGATAATGCGCCCGTTTTACAAATAGAAACAGAAGAGAAATATTTTAGTTTTATTGTAAAAACAGATTTTAAAGAAAGTCATCATCGGTTTGATCAATGTGGCATTGTCATGTATTTAGATAGTGAAAACTGGTTAAAGGGTTCTATAGAATATGAAAATGATGACTATCAGCATTTAGGCAGTGTTGTAACAAATCACGGTTACTCAGATTGGGCTACTACAGCAATCGATGCTTCGATCAAATCGATGTGGTATCGTTTAAGCAGAAGAGAAGATGATTATTGTATCGAATGCTCTTATGATGGAGTTACTTTCACCCAAATGAGAATCTGTCACATGTTCAAAGGCGCTAATAAAATTGCTTTTGGTATTTATGCCTGTTCTCCTGAAAATTCTTCGTTTAAAGCCGTATTTTCACAAATGCAAATTACAAAATGTCAGTGGTCTGCCCATACAGGGCAACAACCTGATTAAAGCAGTTATTGTGGATTTTCGAAAAAATATTTCTTATTTTCAAATAAAAAAGATTTCAAGATCTGAAATCTTTTTTTAATCAAGATATTTTTATCTCAAAACCTAATTCATACAGAGTCAAATTATCATCAATAGCTTCTTCATAAATTCCAGCAGCTCTTTTCAAGCCGGCCTTTTGATAAAGATTTATCGCCGCCTTATTATTATC
Source organism: Clostridiales bacterium VE202-01 (assembly GCA_000508865.1). Taxonomy (GTDB): domain Bacteria; phylum Bacillota_I; class Bacilli_A; order Erysipelotrichales; family Coprobacillaceae; genus Thomasclavelia. The sequence goes on along the minus strand of BAHP02000002.1, from coordinate 4,286 downwards.
CACGACAAATAATCTTAAATACTCACCGTTCATTTCCTTTGCAAGAGCCATTGCTTTATTAATAGTAAGAAGACCCATTCCCCTTCTTAAATAATCGACATTTACCCCTAAACGTTCAATATATAATGCTTTAGCATTTTTATCTGACCAATTTACACTTTTGGAATTACTATTTAAATCACATAAAACAAATGCTGAAATAATCTTATCATCGTCCCATAATAAATAAAGCTGATTATTTTCAATATCATTTTTAAAATATTTACAAGGATAGATCTCATCCCAAATATGAATACCATTATCATTCATTTTAGCGATAATTTTTTTATACATTTCAATAATTTGTGATAAATCTGACATCACAGCTAACCTTAAATTCATCTAATCCACCGCCAAACTAATCTTCTGATTCATTTTAAAAAATGGACACTTTTTTTGAATACACTGATTATTCATCGTGGAACGCTTACAAACGATCTGACTGCTTTCCATTTCAATATTTAAGTGTTCCTTAACAAATTTGATTGCTGCTAAAATTGCAAGATATGAATCTCGTTTACAACATCGCGGCCCGCCATGCTTCCCGATTTGGTTTAATGAAGCCGCTGTCATTTGATTTGAAAGTCGCCATTCAATGTTAGAAAGTGGGGTTGATTTAGTAACAATCGCAATAAACATCCCACTGCTTATTCCGGCTCCACAAGCACCCCAAAAACCGCAAATTCCCCCAGGAATCTTTTTACCTCGATTTTGCATTTCTATTAAAGCACTTTTTAGATCTAGATTGCCACCAGCGTTTTTATAAGCCGTCAACAAAGCTGAGCCTACCATTATATGATGTTCTGGACCATGCATATGACAAAAACTCAAATCCATTAATTTTTCCATTATCATAATTGGATCAAGTGAAGTTTCATTTAAACAAACTTGAATGATATTATCAATTCCCTGCATATGACACTTTTCGCATACATAATGTCCATTAATACAGCGTGTTTTACTATACTCCTGACGGTGGCAAAGAATACATTCCATCAACGTATCGGTCTCAAGATATTCTAACGGCGCTTTACAAATCAAACATTCTTCTTTCATCTTTGCTCTCCTTTACAAATCATAATATTTCTTTTAATTAATTTTAACATGAATGAATTTATTCTCAAAGCAGATTTAATTTTTAGGACTAAAAAAGAAGAGCTGCCTCTTCTTTTTAATTAGTTTTATATTTTAATTCTAATCTTTCATCTTTGTTTAAAGATGACTGTCTAATACTTGCAAAAATCGAACCAGAAATATTATGCCATACACTAAAGATAGCTCCTGGTAAAGTAGCAAGTGGATTAGCTGCAAAATTTACGGTTGCTAATGAAACCGCTAGACCACTGTTTTGCATTCCTACTTCAATTGCAATTGCTGTCGCTTTAGAGTATTCAACATGCAAAACTTTTGCTGCTACTAAACCAAGCATCATCCCTAATAAATTATGGAGGATAACTACACATAGTACTAAAATACCACAGGCTATGATTTTTTCTGTATTAATTGCAACAATTCCAGAGATGATCATTACAATCGATACAACCGAAACAAGCGGTAATATATCAGAAATTTTTGAATCTGTTTTCCAAATAAACTGCGAATCAAAATTCCCAGTAAAACAGGAATCAAAATAACTTTTACTACCGATAAAACCATTGACCAAAAAGTAACTTTTACCCATGTACCGGCTAAAACATAAACCAATAATGGCGTCATCAGTGGCGCAATTAAAGTTGATATGATCGTCATTCCTACTGAAAGTGCGACATCACCACCAGCAATATAAGTTATCACATTACTAGCCGTTCCACCAGGACAGCAGCCTACCAGGATAACACCTATTGCCAAGTCTTCAGGTAATTGAAAGATAACTGCTAATAACCATGCGGCTAAGGGCATGATCGTATACTGAGCTACACAGCCGATAATAACTTCTTTAGGGTGTGAAAAAACAATTTGAAAATCTCCCATTTTTATTGCAAGTCCCATTCCAAACATTGCAACTCCTAAAAAAACAGAAGTATAATCGGTTGTCCAGGCAAAACCCTGAGGTATTAAAAAGGCTAATCCGGAAAAAATAATGATTATAATGCCAATATATTTAGTTAATAATGAACTGATTTTTATGATCTTTTTCATTGATTACACCTCATATGAAAAATTATCGATCAATCGCGTTTTACCAATGTAAACAGCCATTGCAATAAGAACATTTCGATCAACTTTTTTTACTGGCTGCATCGTTAGGGCATCCACTACTGAAATATAATCAATTTTAGCAAGCGGTTGACTTTCAATAACCTTTTGCATAGCTTTTATTACATCACTGGCCAAACATCCTTGAAAAATGACATTTTGTCCTTCTTTAACAGCTTTTGATAAACAAAGTGCCGCTTTTCTTTCTTCGCAATTAAGATACGTGTTTCGTGATGATTTAGCAAGACCATCGCTTTCACGAACGATTGGACAGCCAATGATTTCAATATCAAAATTTAAATCCTGTACCATTTTTCGAATGATTGCTAATTGCTGAGCATCTTTTTGACCAAAATATGCTCTATCAGGGGTAATAATATTAAATAATTTTGCTACTACCGTACAAACACCTTTAAAATGAACTGGTCTTGATTTACCACAAAGGGTCATTGAAAGTAAATCGATATTTACATATGACTGGGGGTCACAATACATATTTTCTGGATCAGGATTAAAAATCAAATCTGCTTTCAGGCTTTCACACAACTCACTATCACGTTTAAAATCTCGGGGATATGCTTCTAAATCTTCGTTAGGTCCAAATTGCGTTGGATTAACAAAATCTGAAACCACAACAATATCATTTTCTTCCCGACATTTTTTAATCAAACTTGCATGACCTTCATGTAAAAAACCCATCGTTGGTACAAGACCAATCGTTTTTCCTTCTTTTTTCCATGCTTTAATGAGTTTTCTTGTTTGTTCTACTGTTTTTGTTATCTGCATTTTATTCTCTTCTTTCTTATGGATTTAGAGATAGTACCCTTAACTGACATCACTGCTGATTATTTCATATCTTTTAATAAGCCGTGTTTTTCATAATTAGTTACTCGGCTAATTTTATTCTCCTCATCCACAAAGACAACTGCAGGTTTATGTGATTTTGCTTCTATTGGATCGTAATTTCCATAGGCCATAATAATAACCTTATCGCCAGTATTTACGCATCTTGCAGCAGCACCATTTAAACAAATCATCCCACTGCCTTTTTTACCGCTAATAGCATATGTTTCAAATCTATTTCCATTATCAACATCTACAATTTGTACTTTTTCATATTCTAAAATTCCCGCTGCTTCAAGTAATTCTTCATCGATCGTGATACTTCCGACATAATCTAATTTAGCTTGAATAACGGTAGCACGATGAATTTTTCCTTTTAACATCTCTATTGTCATTTCATACATCCTTTCTTGATTTAAAATACAATAAAAAAGCATTTATAGGGCTATGACCCTAAAATGCATGACAAATTATTTGTATTTTTTGAGTCCCATTTAAAAAATATAAGCTCTTTATTTACTATGTTTATATGAAATTCCAGTGAATCAGATCGAGTATAGTTTTGTTGCCAAATACTATCTCCATTGCTCATTTAAGCATGTTGATTATTGTTTGTCAATATAAAAAGATGCCCTGTTGGCATCTTGAACTATTTTTAAATATTTTCTTCTAAATATTTATACTGCATTCCCTCTTTGATCGCTGAACTATCTATTCCAAGGGCTTCTAAAAGAGTATATGCAAAAGCCAAAGCAGCCCCAGGACCTTTACCAGTAACGATATTACCATCTTTTAAAACTAAAGCTTCCTGGTAATTTGCACTATTTAACTGGGTTTCAAAACCAGGATAACAAGTAACTGTCTTTTCTTTGATAACTCCCGCTTTTTCTAAAACGATTGGTCCCGCACAAATTGCACCAATGATTTTATTATCAACATTAAATTTTTTTTACTAGCTCAATTACTCTTGGATCATCTCTTAAATTAGTTGCTCCGGGCATTCCCCCAGGAATAACAACAGCATCATATGTTTCAATTGTTTCATCATATATCCGATCCATCAATATTTTTATTTGGTGAGCGCTAAGAGCTTCTAATTTATCCATTCCTACCATTGTACATTCAACATTGGCACGACGCATTACATCTACTACTGATAATGCTTCAAGTTCTTCAAATCCATCATGAAATAAAACTGCTATTTTTTT
>BAHP02000003.1 GCA_000508865.1 Clostridiales bacterium VE202-01 | reverse complement strand
GAGGAAATGGCGCGACGTGGTAAACAAACTTTATTGTTTGGTCCGATGAAACCAGTGGGTTTAAATACGCCTGATGGTAAACGGCCATATGCTGTAGTACAGTTACGTCAAGATAACGTCCAGGCAAGTTTATATAATATCGTAGGTTTTCAAACACATTTAACATGGCCGGAACAAAAACGGATCATTCAAATGATTCCAGGACTTGAAAATGCTAGTTTTGTTCGTTATGGTGTTATGCATCGAAACAGTTTTATCTGTTCACCAAAACATTTATTAAATACATATCAATTAAAAGTTGAGCCTAGTATTTTTATGGCTGGTCAAATTACTGGTGTGGAAGGGTATGTTGAATCAGCCCAAAGTGGAATCGTAGCTGGTATTAATATGATTAGATTATTGGAAGATAAAGAACCTTTGATTTTTCCTAAAGAAACAGTTATGGGATCTTTAGCTAATTATATTACTAATGCTTCAGCTGAAGATTTCCAGCCAATGAAAGCCAATTTTGGAATATTACCAGATTTTTCGATTCGGATCAAAAAGAAGGAGCGAAAAGCAGCGTATGCTACGCGGGCATTAGAAACAATGAAGGAATTTATAGAGATAAATGGACTTGGATAAATTGATTGATCAATACCTGGATTATTTAAAATATCAGCGTAATTATTCGGATAAAACGATTGAATCGTATCGTCGTGAAATAAATCATTTTAAAAGATTTTTAATTCAAGAAGTAATCGATAGTTATAATGATGTTGATTATTTTATGTTAAGAGGTTATTTAACTAAACTGTATGAAGAAAATTTATCAAAAGTTAGTATCAATCATAAATTAAGTGCCCTTAGAAGCTTTTTTAATTATTTGTTGAAGGAAGAATTAATCAAAGATAATCCTTTTAAGCTGATTGAATCACAAAAAGTAGCTAAACGAACTCCCGACTTTTTATTTCCTGAAGAAATCATCGCATTATTAGATAGTATTGAGACAAAAGATGATCTAGGGATACGTAATAAAGCTATGCTGGAACTTATGTATGCTTCAGGCCTAAGATGTTCAGAAGTAGTGAATTTGCAAATCTCAAACATTGATTTAAATCAACAAGTATTATTAATTCATGGAAAAGGAAATAAAGATCGTTATGTCCCGTTTCATGAATATGCACGGGATTGGTTAATTGAATATATTGATGATGCTCGTAATAATTTAATGATCAAAAACGAAGGGCATAATTTTGTTTTTGTAAATAAGTTTGGTAATCCCTTGACAAACCGTGGCGTTGAAAATATTGTTGATCGTGTTACTAAACATTATGATCCAACAAAAAAAATACATCCCCATACGATCAGACATTCATTTGCAACCCATTTATTAAATGCTGGTGCTGATATTCGAACTGTTCAGGAGCTTTTAGGTCATGAAAATCTTGCAACAACACAAATTTATACCCATATTACAAAAGATCATTTAAGAGAAGTGTATTTGCAAACACATCCACGAAGCGAAGATAAATAAAAAAACTCTTGATTTTTTCTAAAAATAAGCTAAAATATAGTTGTAAATCAAGTATTCCAAAAGAAAAGGAAGAGGGGTGACTCTTCCTTTTCACTGTTTTACGGGCTATCATTCTAATTAAATCCGCTTAGATTTAATTAGATATAAAATTAGAAATAATATTATCAAGTATTCCATAATTGGAAACTTTATTATTTTTAATATGAGCCCGCTGGAAAATTTTAAACATTCGTTTCCTCCTTCCATTCAAACAGCGGTAGCTACCTTTTTATATTTTATCACAGTTTAAATAATTATTCGTCTCAACATTGTTGCTGATTTGTTTCATGATTATTTATTTTTAATGTTATTAGATTGTTGAAATTTAGTTATATGTTTACAAAAGTGGATTAATTAAAAAAATATGCTTGTATGTTATATTTTTTTGTGATAAAATATCTCAGGTATGAAAAATACACACATTATGGATTCATTTATCTAGTGCCTAATGGTGATAAATGTTCGAAATAATGGAGGAAAAAACAAAAAGGAGGAAGTTACAATGTCAGTAATTTCAATGAAAAAATTATTAGAAGTAGGTGTTCATTTTGGACATCAAACAAAAAGATGGAATCCTAAAATGGCTCCATACATCTTTACAGCAAGAAATGGTATTTACATTATTGATTTACAAAAATCATCTAAAAAAATCGATGATGCTTATAAAGCAATGAATGAAATCGCTGCAAAAGGTGGAAAAGTATTATTTGTTGGTACTAAAAAACAAGCTCAAGAAGCAGTAAAAGAAGAAGCTATCCGTTCTGAAAGTTTCTATGTAAACTCTCGCTGGTTAGGAGGAACTTTAACTAACTTCAAAACAATTCAAAAAAGAATCAGAAGATTGATTGAATTAGAAAAAATGGAAGCTGATGGTACTTTTGATTTATTACCTAAAAAAGAAGTAATCTTACTTAAAAAAGAAGCTGCTAAGTTAGAAAAGAACTTAGGTGGTATCAAAGAAATGAGAAGATTACCAAACGCATTATTCGTAGTAGATCCAAAAGCTGAACATAATGCAGTAGCTGAAGCTAGAATCTTAGGAATTCCTGTATTTGGTATCGTTGATACTAACTGTGATCCTGATGAAGTTGATTATGTTATTCCAGCTAATGATGATGCAATCAGAGCTGTTAAATTAATCGTTGCAGCTATGGCAGATGCTATTTGTGAAGCTAAAAACGAACCATTAACTGTAGCATATATTAAAGATGAAGATGACAAAGAAGTATCTATGAATGATGCTATCACTTCAGTTGAAAATAATCAAAGAAGAGCTCCTAGAAATAAAGGTGGTAGACCTAATCCTAGAAGAAATGGTGCTCCAAAAGCAACTAAAGAAGAAAAAACAGCTGGAACTGAAAAATAATTTGTAAAATAAGGGAAAGCTCTGCTTTTCCTTTTTAAATAAATACACACAAAGGAGATAACAAAATGGCAATTAGTGCAAAATTAGTAAAAGAATTACGTGAAAAAACTGGTGCTGGGATGATGGACTGCAAAAAAGCATTAGAAGCTTGTGACGGTGATATTGAAAAATCATTCGACTGGTTAAGAGAAAAAGGAATCGCAAAAGCTGCTAAAAAAGCAGATCGTATTGCTGCTGAAGGTTTAACTACTTTTGTTGTTGAAGGTAATACTGCTGCAATCGTCGAAGTAAACTCAGAAACTGATTTCGTTGCAAAAAATGCTGAATTCCAAGGGTTAGTAAAAACAATCGCAGAAACTGTTGTTGCTAATAAACCTGCTGATTTAGAAGCTGCTTTAAATACTGAAATCGAAGGTAAAAAATTAGAAACAGTTATTGCTGAAGCAAGTGGTAAAATTGGTGAAAAATTAAGTTTTAGAAGATTTGAAGTATTAACTAAAGAAGATAATGAAGCATTTGGTGCTTATTCACATATGGGTGGAAAAATGACTGCAATTGTTAAAGTTGCTAATTCTACTGCTGAAAAAGCTCGTGATGTTGCTATGCATGTAGCTGCTTCAAATCCTCAATATATCGATAGAACAGCTATTCCTCAAGAAGTATTAGATCATGAATTAGCTGTATTAAAAGCTCAAGCAATGGAAGAAAAATGCAAAAGCTGCTAAACCAAAACCAGAAAATATTGTTGAAAAAATGGTTCAAGGTAGATTAAATAAAAACTTAAAAGAAATGTGCTTAGTTGATCAAGAATTTATTAAAAATCCTGATGAAACTGTAGCTAAATTCTTAGGTGAAGGTAAAGTTTTAAATATGGTTAGATTCCAAGTTGGTGAAGGAATGGCTAAAAGAGAAGAAAACTTTGCTGAAGAAGTAGCTGCGCAGATGAAAGGTTAATTTTTAGTTACTATTATAATGATAAATAAACCCCGTAGATTTATGTTCTGCGGGGTTTTTAAATATAATTATCTGAAATTTTATTTCCCTTTTTCCAAATTAAAATCAAAATTATTAAGAATATTACACCAGATATAAAGACGACAGCTTTTAAGTCATATAATTCAAATAAATTTCCAAATACTAAATTTCCCCACATAGACATCATCTAGGCGATCGATCCATAAATCGAGAAAATTTTTGCACGATGTCCTTCAGGTAAAGCTTCTTGTAATAAGGTACTTTCAAAAATAGTACAAGCTACCCAGGTAAAACTTTCAATTAGTAATATGCTGGCTAATGTGATAAAATGATTTGTAAAAATTAAACCAATGGTCAAGATTATTTTTAATGATTCAAATATAAATAAATGATTTTTTAAAGCTAAAGAACATTTTTCAACAATAAATTTTGTACTTATTGTTCCTAATAGCATTCCTAGTCCTTGAATTGTTGTTAAAAAGCCATATTCAAAATCATTCAATAATAAAAATTGTTTAGAATAAATAACTAATAATATTTCTAAAAGACCATCATAAATCAATAGTATAGATACAAAAAATAATACATATTTTGCTTTTTTATTTTGAAATAATAATTTTATTGCTGATAAGATATCATTAAGATGAAAATATGATTTTTCTTTATTGTTTTGATGTCTATGTTCAATTTTAAAGAAAAATATAAAAGCTAAGCTATTTAACAATATGGCAATAAAAAAAGGAATTTATTATCAACAAGATACATTTATAGAAGTATTTATAGTAAAATATCATAGCAAACTATTTATATTAGTAAATATATTTTGGAATGGTTTAAGCCAAGAAGTTATCACTAATATTCACACTTTAGAAAAAGGATAATAAAATATTAGTTAATACAGACATAGAAGTGAATTAAAGATGATTTTAGATCTTTTGGCAATCTCAAATATGAATTAGGAATTAAATTAAAAAATCATAGAAAGATAATGCTGTTCATGATTATCAAAACTGTGTACAAAAATCATCATTAGATGATAGATAGTGATTTTTTGTATAACATATTTTATTATTGATTGGATACAGATGGTTTTAGTTGTTTCCCAAATAATTATTTGTTTCAAAAAATATGTGACTTATTAGATTATAGATCTTTTTATGCTTTAATGAAATGGTAAACATCATAATCTAATATTTTAACTGATCATGTAAATAATATAGTTAAATTGATCATTTATTAGGAGTAATAATAAATTGTTTATAATTAGAAAAATCTAAAAAATATCTAGATAGTTTTACAGGCATTAATCTACCTTGACTAAAGAGAGAAAATGTGATAAATTTTGTAGAGAAAAAGTAATCATTATTGTTGATAATGGGATGCAAATTTATGCATAGATCTTTTTTAAGAAAATGTAAAAAAGGAGATTAATATGAAGTATAAGCGGGTATTATTGAAATTAAGCGGTGAAGCTCTAGCTGGTGATGATAAAATGGGAATCAATGCGCAGACTGTAGCAGATATTGCACGTCAAATCAAAGATGCCAAAGCTATTGGTGTAGAAATTGCAATAGTATGTGGTGGTGGAAACTTGTGGCGTGGTAAAACTGGTGCCGATATGGGAATGGATCGTTCAAGTGCTGACTACATGGGAATGTTAGCAACTGTTATGAATGGTTTAGCAGTTCAAAATGCTTTAGAAGCTATTGATGTTCCAACAAGAGTTCTTTCAGCAATTGAAATGCGTCAAGTAGCTGAGCCATATATTAGAAGACGGGCGATTCGTCATTTGGAAAAAGGGCGTATCGTTATTTTTGGAGCTGGTACAGGAAGTCCGTTCTTTACAACTGATACAACAGCAGCTTTAAGAGCAGCTGAAATCAATGCTGATGTTATTTTAATGGCAAAAAATGGTGTTGATGGTGTTTATTCAGCTGATCCTAAACTTGATCCAAATGCAGAACGTTTTGAAAACATTTCATATTTTGATGTATTACAGAAAGATTTAAAAATTATGGATCAAACTGCAATTACTTTATGTAAAGATAATAATATTGATTTATGTGTATTTAATATGTCTGAAGATGGCAATATTGCTAAAGCATGTAATGGCGATAAAATAGGAACAATTATTTCAGGAGGAAAATAGAAATGATAAACATGATTTTAGATGATACGAGTGAAAGAATGAGCAAAACGATCGATTCTTTTAAACGTGATTTAACAACAGTTAGAACAGGACGGGCTAATCCAGCAATGCTTGATCGTGTAATGGTCAATTATTATGGATCACCGACACCAGTTAATCAAATTGCGGGAATTTCAGTAGTAGAAGGACGTCAATTAGTAATTAAACCTTATGATAAATCAAGTATTAAAGATATTGAACATGGTATTTATGAAGCTGAATTAGGATTAACACCACAAAATGATGGGGAACTTATCCGTATCATGGTACCAGCTTTAACTGAAGAACGTCGTAAAGAATTCGCTAAACAAGTTTGGAAATATGCTGAAAATGCTAAAGTATCAGTTCGTAATATTCGTCGTGATAGTAATGATGAAATAAAAAAAGTTGACGGTAGTGAAGATGAAATAAAATCTGGTCAAGAAAAAGTTCAAAAGTTAACTGATAAATTTGTTAAAGAAATTGATGAGATTGCTAAAGCAAAAGAAAAAGAGATTATGACTGTATAATAATTATCGATGCTAAGTTTAGATTTAGCATCTTTTTTTATAGTCTATTTATGGTATAATCTCGAATAGTTAAACAGGAGGTCAACAAATGTTTTTAAAAAGATAAAAAAGAAGAAGATTATCAAGATCTTGATTTGAATAATATTCCGAAACATATCGCTTTTATTATGGATGGCAATGGCAGATGGGCAAAGAAACGCAAAATGCCTCGTACATATGGACATCATGAAGGAACTAAGACGATTCGTGATATTGCTTTAAAATGCAATGAATTAAAGGTAGAAGCAATGACTGTTTATGCTTTTTCAACAGAAAATTTTGCGCGTCCTGAAAATGAAGTTCAGTATATTTTTAAACTGCCAAAAGATTTTTTTGATGCATATATGAAAGAATTGATGGAAAATAATGTTAAGATCTGTACGATCGGTCATTTAGATATGGCGCCTCAAGAAACTCAGGATATCATTAATAAAGCAATTGAAAAAACACAGCATAACACCGGTTTGAAATTATGTTTTGCCTTTATTTATGGTGGACGTGATGAGATAGTTAATGCTAGTAAGAATATTGCTATCAAACTAAAAGAGGGTGAGATCGATATTAATGATATTGATGAACAGCTATTTGCTGGTGAATTAATGACTAAAGATTTACCAGATGTTGATTTGATGGTTAGAACGAGTGGTGAACAGCGTTTGTCTAACTTTCTATTATGGCAATTAGCTTATGCCGAATTTGTTTTTACAGATGTATTATGGCCAGATTTCAATGAAGAAGAATTGTGTAAAGCGATTTGGCTGTATCAAAATCGAGATCGGCGTTTTGGAGGATTAAAATAATGAAACAAAGAATAATTACGGCTATTTGTTTATTGATAGTAGCTTTGCCATGTGTTATTTTAGGTGGTTACTTTTTTAAGGGACTAGTAGGTGTAGTACTAGCTCTGTCGGTTTATGAAATGCTTCATATTTGTACTCGTCCTAAAATTAAATTATATATTTATCCCTTAGTATTTTTATTTTTTAGTTATGGTTTTTTATTTGATCAAATGATTTGTTTTTGGCTTCTTATGGGATACTGCTGTATTTGGTTGTCTTATTTGCAGCAACGATATTTGATGAGACTTTAACGATTGAAAGAACAAGTTATATTTTTACGATGGGGGTACTGATTTGTGCCGGCTTACATGCATTGATGTCACTTCGTGATGTTTATGGTTTTCAGTATTTATTATTATTGGCTTTAGCTACTTATGGTAGTGATACGGGAGCTTATTTTGCGGGTGTCTTTTTTGGAAAACATAAACTAATTCCTAGACTATCACCAAAGAAAACTGTTGAAGGATCGATAGGCGGGGTGTTTTTAGGAACTTTGCTGGCAGTTAGTTTTGCTGGGTATTTTGGACTTTTAAAAACAAATTCAATTTTGATCGTAGCATGTTTTGTTTTAACTCTTACAAGCCAAATCGGTGATTTAGTTTTTAGTGCTGTGAAACGTCATTTTGGCGTTAAAGACTATTCAAATTTATTACCTGGGCATGGTGGTATTTTAGATCGAATTGACAGTATTTTATTTAATGCACTTGTGTTAAGTTTCTTTTTAGTGATGGTGAGGTTATAAAATGAAAAATATTACAGTCTTAGGAGTAACAGGATCAATTGGAATGCAGACTGTTGATGTGGTCAAAAATCATTCTGACAGGTTTAAGATCAAGGCAATGTCAGCAGGATTCAATATTGCAAAAGTAGAAGAGATTTTAGAGATGATCGATGTTGAATATATTTGTGTGGTTAATAAAGAAGATGCCACTTATTTACAAAAAAAATATCCCCATAAATATATTTATCATGGAACCGAGGGATTGATTAAAATAGCAACATTGAGTGAAGTCGATATTGTTTTAAATGCAATCGTTGGCTTTGCCGGTTTATTACCAACAATTGAAGCAATCAAAGCTAAGAAAGATATTGCTTTAGCTAATAAGGAAACATTAGTAGTTGCAGGGCATATAATTACTAAGCTGGTAAAAGAAAATAATGTTAAATTGTTACCAGTTGATAGTGAACATTCAGCTATTTTTCAATCTTTAAATGGAGAAAATAGAAAGCAGATAAAAAAGATTATTTTAACTGCTAGTGGTGGCAGTTTTCGCGATAAAAGTCGCGAAGAGCTTGTAGGTGTAAGTGTACAGGAAGCTTTGAATCATCCTAATTGGTCGATGGGAGCTAAAATAACTATTGATAGTGCTACTCTTTTTAATAAAGGTTTGGAAGTTATTGAAGCTAAATGGCTTTTTGATGTTAGTTATGATCAAATAGAAGTACTGATTCATCCTGAAAGTATCATTCATTCAATGGTTGAATTTGTTGATACATCAGTCATTGGACAACTAGGTAATCCTGATATGCGTCTACCGATTCAATATGCTTTAACTTATCCTGAACGTGATGTCTTAGCTGGTGGTGCGAGTTTAGATTTAGCTAAGATTGCTGCTTTAACGTTTAAAAAACCTGATTTTAAACGCTTTAGAGCTTTAGCATTAGCATATCAGGCAGGGCGTGAAGGTGGTAGTAAACCATGTGTTTTAAATGGTGCAAATGAACAAGCCAATGAATTGTTTAGAAATGGTAAAATTGAGTTTTTACAAATTGAAGAATTAGTCGAAAAAGCTTTATCTTACCATCAAACTATTAAAGAGCCAACTTTACAGCAGTTAATTGAAGTTGATGCTTGGGCTCGTGATTTTGTATTAAAAGAGATAGGAGAAGATGGATGCAAACATTAATAAATATTGTTGTTTTTATATTGATATTAGGAATTGTTGTTTTAGTCCACGAATTAGGACACTTTTTAACAGCAAAATCATTTGGTGTATATTGTAGCGAATTTTCAATTGGTATGGGGCCTAAATTGTTCTCACGAAAAGTTGGGGAAACTGAATATGAAATTAGAGCTTTGCCAATTGGCGGTTTTGTTAGTATGGCTGGAGAAGCAGATAATGATATTGAGGAATTTAAAGATGTTCCTTTTGAAAGAACTTTAAAAGGAATTAGCTGTTGGAAGAAATGTGTTGTCTTTTTAGCTGGCGTCTTCATGAATTTTGTTTTATCATTAGTTATTTTAATTAGTGTATATTGTTTTATCAATGTTCAAACTAACACCTCAGAAATTGGTACGGTTGTTCCAGATAGTCCAGCTATGATGGCAGGCTTAGAAGCCGGCGATACTATTTCTAAGATAACTTATAATGATCAAGAAAATATTGTTGCTTCGTTTAGTGATATTCAAAAAGTATTAGATAATTCTAATTTGAAATCTGACAGCAGTCAAGTTTCATTAAAAGTTGAGATCGTTCGTAATGGTAAGACAATGACCAAGAATGTTAGTGCTAATTATGACCAGGATACTAATTCTTATATTATGGGAATTAAAGCTGCGACAAGAAGATTAAGTTTTTTTGAAGCAATCAACTATGGTTTGGATCAATTTAAAACAATGGCATTGTTGATTTTTACTACTTTAGGGAAATTAATAACTGATTCGGCTAATACAATAGGGCAGTTATCAGGTCCTGTTGGTATATACAATGTTACTTCAGAAATTACCCAAACAGGTTCGATCAGTCAGCTTCTCATTTTACTAGCGCTTTTTTCAACCAATATTGGGATGTTTAATTTACTTCCGATTCCTGGTTTAGATGGATGTCAAGTGCTTTTTGCATTAGTAGAAAAGATCATTGGTCGTGAACTGCCAATCAAGCTTAAATATGTGCTTCAAGTTATTGGTTTATTATTTGTTTTTGGTTTGATGATTTTTGTAACGATCAATGATATTTCGGGAATATTTAGTTAAAGGGAAATTAATTCCCTTTTCTTATGTTATAATAACAAATATGAATTTAAAGATCGATGAGGTGAGATGATGGAGGATAGACTATTAATATTATTAAAGAATTTAAAGATTGATGAACAAGTACAGTTTTTAAAAAAAAGGTCTTATATCGAAAGTAGTGGTTGGTAAGGATGATAGTTATACGTTCTATTTATCATATCCGCAGCTAATACCATTTGATGAATATCAGTTGTTGTTGCAGGGAGCTCAAAATTTTCCCTATCCTGTAAAATATCGCATCAATTATGAAAATACTGATTTTACGGTTGAGCAATTATTACCATATGTAGGATATCTTTTAGAAAAATTGAAACAAGAATATCCAGTTTGTTCAACTTTAACAATAGATAGTTTTAAAATTGGATCAATTATAAAAATAGAGACTTGTAACGAAATCCAGCTAGAACAACTATCCCAATTAAAAAGTCAAATTGAAACTCTTTTTGCGGGAGTTGGTATCGATAGACCATTTGATTTTTATATCGATGAAAATAATGATATTTTCAAAGATATCAAAGAAGAAATGGAAGCTTATGAACCAGTAGAAATAGATATGTCATTATTACAAAAAAACGAAAAACCACCTGTTCAGGAAAATAATTATAAAAACAATTACCGTCAAAAAGGTAATGTCATTGAAATGAAGATAGAAGAAATAACTAATCAAACGATGGAGAATAATATCGTGATCAAGGGATATGTATTTAAAACGGATATGGTTAAAACCAGAGCCGGAAAGCATATTCAAAGTCTTTGGGTAACTGATTATACAGATTCTATTATCGTTAAAAGGTTTGAAAATAATTCTAATAATTCCCTTGAAGAGTTAAAAGTAATTGGTAAAGGGAATGTTTGGGTCAAAGTGCGCGGTGAAGCACGTTTTGATAGTTTTGCCCATGAAACAGTATTGATGGCGCGTGAAGTTGAAGTAATTAAAAGTCCTGCCGCAAGAAAGGATACATGTGAGACAAAACGAGTTGAATTACATACACATTCAAAAATGTCAGCAATGGATGGTATTGGAACGATCAGTCAATATATAAATACGGCAGCATCATGGGGACATAAGGCTATAGCAGTGACAGATCATGGAAATGTTCAATCTTTTCCTGAGGCTCAAATGGCTAGTTTGAAAGCGGGTATCAAAATGATCTATGGGGTAGAGTTCAATATGATCGATCCAACTTTAAATATTGTCTATAATCCAATCGATACTTCAATTGAACGCGCCACATATGTATCATTTGACTTAGAAACAACTGGTCTTTCAGTTATTCATGATGGCATAACGGAATTTGGTGCTGTAAAAATTAGAAATGGTGAGGTCATCGACCGGATGCAAAGATTTATTAATCCTGGCAAGATAATTTCTTCTAGAATTACTAATCTTACTAATATTACTAATGATATGGTTAAAAATGAACCTACTATTGATGCCATTTTACCGGATATTTTAGAATTTTTTGATGATTGTATCTTAGTTGCTCATAATGCGAATTTTGATATTGGCTTTTTAAATGAGAATTTAAGAAGAAATAATTTACCAGAAATAACTAATCCAATCATTGATTCATTAGCTCTAGCAAGAGCTATCTTAAAACCAATGAAATCATATCGATTGGGAAATGTCTGTCGTACTTATCGGGTTAATTATGATGATGAAGTTGCCCATCGTGCTGATTATGATGCTCAGGTTTTAGGTGATGTTTTTACTTTGATGATTCATCAAATCATGCAGGGGGGAAAATATAATTTATTGGATTTATGTGAATTAACAGGTGATGATGTTTATAAAATTGTTTATCCTTATCATATGACAGCGTTAGCTTTAAATAAAACGGGATTAAAGAACATGTTTAAATTAGTAAGTGAAGCTAATACTAAATATTTTCATGGTGAATCAAGGATTCCTAAAGAGCGTTTGGAATATTATCATGAAGGTTTGATTTATGGCAGCAGCTGTTATAATGGTGATGTTTTTGAAGCAGCTTTAAATCTTTCTGATGATAAATTAGAAAAGGCCATGGCATTTTATGATTATATAGAAATTCAGCCGTTAGAAGATTACTATCATTTAATTGAACGAGGTAAACTTCAAGATCGTGATGAATTAATTAAGTCATTACATCGTATCGTCGATTGTGCTAAAAAATTAAATAAACTGATCGTTGCTACCGGAGATGTTCATTTTTTAGATCTTAAAGATAAGATTTTTAGAGATGTCTTTATTTCTAACCCGACGATCGGAATAGGACATAAAGCACATCCCTTATGTGATCGTCGTAATCCTAAAGCTAAAAATCCTTCTCAGTATTTACGAACTACAAATGAGATGCTGGAATGTTATCCTTATTTACCACAAGAAGAAGTATATGAATACGTTGTAACTAATACTAATAAAATTGCTGATATGATTGAAGAAATCAAACCAGTACATGATAAATTATATACGCCAAAAATTGATGGTGCAGATGAAAATTTGAAAAAACTTTGTTATGAAACAGCTTATAAAACATATGGTAATCCCTTACCAGAAATCGTTGAAAAGCGTCTAGAAAAAGAATTAAGTAACATCATCAAACATGGTTTTGGGGTCATTTATTATATTTCCCATTTATTAGTAAAGAAATCTAATGATGATGGATATCTGGTTGGTTCAAGGGGATCGGTAGGATCTTCTTTTGTAGCCACAATGTCAGGAATTACCGAGGTTAATCCGTTACCGCCACATTATGTTTGTTTGAATTGTTCTTATAGTGAATTTTTAGATGAAGGTGTTATTGCCGATGGTTATGATCTTGAAGATAAGGTTTGTCCTAAATGCGGAAAGATAATGAAAGGCGAAGGACACAATATTCCTTTTGAAACCTTCCTTGGTTTTAATGCTGATAAAGTACCGGATATCGATCTTAATTTCTCAGGTGAATATCAAGCTAATGCCCATGCTTTTACTAAAGAAATCTTCGGTGAAGATCATGTCTTTAGAGCCGGAACAATTTCGACAGTAGCGGAAAAAACTGCTTATGGTTATGCCAAGGGCTATGCTGAATTAATGGGGACTGATCAAACGATCAGAAGTGCTGAATTAGAGAGAATCGCAGCTGGCTGTGGTGGTGTTAAGCGAACAACGGGACAGCATCCTGGGGGAATAATTGTCATTCCTCGGGATATGGATGTTTTTGATTTTACTCCTTACCAATATCCTGCCGACGATCTAACAGCGGTATGGAAAACGACACACTTCGATTTCCATGCGATTCATGACAATGTCTTAAAATTTGATATTTTAGGGCATGTCGATCCTACGGTTACTAGAGCTTTACAAGATCTAACCGGAGTCGATCCTAAGACGATTCCCACGAATGATAAAAAAGTAATGTCTTTATTTACTAGTAGTGAAGCTTTAGGCTGTAATCTAGACTTTATTGGTTGTAAAAATGGTGCGCTGGGCTTACCCGAGTTTGGAACGACTTTTGTTCGCGGCATGCTGGATCAAACGCAGCCTAAGTCATTTAGTGATCTAGTTATCATTTCAGGATTATCTCATGGTACGGATGTTTATTTGGGCAATGCGGAAAGTTTAATTAAATCAGGAACTTGTACGCTTTCGGAAGTAATCGGATGTCGTGATGATATCATGGTTTATTTGATTGAAAAGGGCTTACCAAATAAAGATGCATTTGATATTATGGAATGTGTTCGTAAGGGAAAATCACCAGCCGTTTTTCCGGAGAAAAAGTATGAAGAATTAATGAAAAAATATAACGTACCACAGTGGTATATTGATTCATGTAAAAAAATCAAGTACATGTTTCCCAAAGCCCATGCAGTGGCTTATGTTCTTTCAGCGATTCGAGTAGCCTGGTGGAAAGTTTATTATCCTCGCGAATATTATGCAGTTTATTTTTCGACAAGATGTGATTTTTATGAAATAGATACCTTGATCCAAGGAAAAGATGCCATCATGGCAAGACGTGAAGAAATTACGCGGCTTCGAGCTGAGCGAAGTGCTTCAAATAAAGATGAGGGATTATGGGATGTATTTGAAATTGCTTTAGAGATGATTGAACGAGGGTTCCATTTTAGTCCAATCAGTTTGGAATATTCACAAGCGAGTAAGTTTATTCTTGATCCTAATGATGATCATGCTTTGATTCCCCCATTTAGTGCTATTGATGCTTTAGGTGATGCGGTAGCTAAAACTGTTATTGAAGCGCGTGAAAAAGGGCCGTTTTTGTCAAAAGAAGATGTTATCAAACGAACTAAATTAAACAATTCACATATTAAGACACTTACAAAAATGGGTGTATTTAATGGGATGCAGGAAAGAAATCAATTATCACTTTTTTAAAAGGTTGCAATATAAATTAAAATGTGCTATTATATAGACAGTTTCATAGGAAGCGAGTGGGGCAACCCACTCTTTATTATTGAATAGAGGTGAAATGATGGAACTTTTGGATAAGATTAAAATGATGATTGAACCAATTTTACAAAGTAACGATGTTTATCTTGATGATATTGAATATGTTCAAGATAAAGGGGAGTGGTATCTTAGAATCTTTATTGAAAAAAATGAAGGATTTTTAGATATGGATACTTGTGTAGCTGTAAGTGAAGCGATTAGCCAGAAACTCGATGAAGAAGATCCGATTCAAGGAGAATATTATTTGGAAGTTTCTTCACCGGGAATTGAAAAACCGTTAAAAACATTTGAACAGGTTAAAAAATCGATCGGTAAATATGTTTATGCTAAATTTTATGATCCGATTGCGGGGATGGATGAAGTTGAAGGTTATATTAAGACAATTGAAGATGAAGTGATTGAATTTGAATATTTGGTCAAAAATATTAAGAAAAAGATTAAGATTGACTATAACAATATTAAATTTATTAGACTAGCTGTGAAATTTTAGGAGGAAAAAAAAGTGGCAAGTAAAAAATTCATGGACGCATTAAATCTATTAATTGAAGAAAAAGGAATTGAAAAAGAAGTTTTCTTAGATATGTTAAAAGAATCAATTGCAAAAGCATACAAGAAAAATTATTTAAATCCTGATGCTAATGTCCGTGTTGAAATTAATGAAAAAACGGGTAAGTTTAGACTATTTGAATTAAGAACGGTAGTTGAAGATCTTGAAGATGAAGATATTGAATTATCTTTAGAAGAAGCTCAAGCTATCAATCCTTTTTATAAAGTAGGAGATGTTGTTGAAACAGAAGCTGATGTTGAACATATTGGGCGTTTAGCAGCAATTCAAACTAAACAGCTGTTTAGACAAAAAATTCGCGAAACTGAAAAAGAAACACTTTATAATGAATTTGCAGATAAAAAAGATGATATTATTACGGGAATCGTTGATCGGGTAGAAGATAAGTTTGCAATTATCAATATTGGTAAAACTGGAGCTTTTTTAGCAATAAATCAACAAATCCCTGGTGAAAAGATCAAAGAAGGACAACATCTAAAGGTCTATGTTAATGATGTTGATCGTGGTACAAAAGGAACTCATATTGTCGTTAGTAGAACCGAACCGAATTTTGTTAAGCGTTTATTTGAACTAGAAGTACCTGAAGTATATGAGGGAATCGTTGAAATCAAGGCGGTTTCTCGGGAACCTGGAGAAAGAAGTAAAGTAGCTGTTTATACTAGCCATGAAAATGTTGATCCAATTGGTTCATGTGTGGGACCTAAAGGCAGCCGAGTTAAAAATGTCGTTGATGAATTAAATGGTGAAATGATCGATATTATTATTTGGAGTAGTGATCCAGTTGTCTTTATTTCAAATGCTTTAAGTCCATCTGATGTTAAATATGTTACTGTTAATGAAGATGATCATAGTGCTTTAGTAATCGTACCTGATGATCAGTTGTCTTTAGCAATCGGTAAACGTGGTCAAAATGCCCGTTTAGCAGTACGTCTTACGGGATGGAAGATCGATATCAAATCAGTCAGTGAAGCTTTAGAACTTGGTTTAGTGACATTAGATGAAATTGATAATGAACCAAAAGATTCACCTGTTGATACTGGCTTTGAAGAAGAATTCGCTCAAGAAATGTTAGAAAAGACAGCAGCTGAAGCAATTGAAGATGATGAAACAGAAGCAGTTGAAGTGACACCAGTTAAAAAAGTCTTTGAATATGAAGATTTTGAAGATTTAGATGATGATTACAATAAGTATGATGAAGAAATCGATTATGATGAATATGATAAATATTATGATGCTGATTAAGGAGTGATGATCTTGCGTAAAATACCATTGAGAAAATGTTTGGCTACTGGAGAACAGTTGCCAAAAAAAGAAATGATAAGGGTCGTTCGTAATAAGGAAGGCGAAGTATTCGTTGATCCGACGGGAAAGATGAATGGTCGTGGTGCGTATTTAAAAAGAAGTAAGGCAGCTTTTGAAACGGCAAAAAAGAAAAAAGTTTTAGCCCGAGCTTTACAAGTTGAAATTCCTGAGCAGATTTTTGAAGAATTGGAAAAATATGCAAATGAATAATTTTTTAAATACCTTAGGTCTAGCTAGTCGGGCTCGTAAAATCGTTACAGGAGAAACATTAATAAATAAAATTAGATCTAATGGGGTATATTTCGTAGTTATTGCTAGTGATGCAAGTGATAATAGTAAGAAGAAGATTACAGATAAATGTACTAGTTATAATGTTGATTATGTTATTGCTGGTAACATTAGTGAACTTTCTAAAGCAATCGGTAAAAATAATCGTGTCGCATTAGGAATTACAGATAGAGGATTTGCTAAAAATTTAAAAGAAAAGATAGGAGGGTGAAGTTATGGTAAAACAAAATAAACATTCAAAAAATAAAAAGGGTGCATCAAAAAAGAAACAATTGAAATCTAATTTTCCTACTAAGAAAGAAGAAATAGTTAAAGATGGAGTAATTGTATATGAAGAAGGAATCACAGTTGGACAATTAGCAGAAAAAATTGGTCAAACACCTGCTAATGTTATTAAAGTATTATTTTTATTAGGAACGATGGTGACGATCAATTCTTCATTGAATGATGAACAAGTTGAATTAATATGTTTAGAATACGGTTTTGAAGCTGAAAAACATGTTGAAGTAAGTGAAGTTAATTTTGAAGAAATCGATATCGTAGATGATGAAAAAGACTTAGTACCACGTTGTCCAGTGGTTACAATAATGGGACATGTTGATCATGGAAAAACAACATTATTAGATACAATTAGAAAATCTGCTGTTGTTGAAGGAGAATTTGGTGGAATTACTCAGCACATTGGTGCTTACCAGGTTGATGTAAATGGAAAAAAGTAACTTTTTTAGACACTCCAGGTCATGAAGCTTTTACAGCAATGAGAGCTCGTGGGGCCCAGGTAACGGATATTGTAATTATTGTTGTTGCTGCTGATGATGGTGTTATGCCACAAACTAAAGAAGCTATCGATCATGCTAAAGCAGCTGGGGTTCCAATCGTTGTTGCCGTTAATAAGATCGATAAAGAAGGTGCTGATCCTGAAAGAATCAAAGGAGAAATGTCTGAATATGGTCTTTTACCTGAAGACTGGGGTGGAGATACTGTGTATTGTGAAATCTCAGCTAAAAAGGGAATCGGAATCGAAGAATTATTAGAAACTTTAACTGTAGTTGCGGAATTGGCAGATTTAAAAGCTAATCCTAATCGTTATGCATACGGTAGTGTCGTTGAGGGTAAATTAGATAAGGGACGTGGACCAGTAGCAACTTTATTAGTTGAAAATGGAACATTAAGAGCCGGTGATCCCATCGTTGTTGGTACGGCATTTGGTCGCGTTCGTCAAATGTTAGATGATCGTGGTAAAATTATTAAAGAAGCTTTACCAGCAACACCTGTAGAAATTACAGGATTAAATGAAGTACCTGTAGCTGGCGATAAATTTATGGCTTTTGAAACTGAAAAACAGGCACGTAGTGTTGGAGAATCACGTTTGAAAGCTAAACAGGATAAGGAACGTAGTACGGGAGCAGCTTTATCACTTGATGATTTATTTTCACAAATCAAAGATGGTGAGGTCATTGATTTAAATATTATTGTTAAAGCTGATGTTCAAGGAACAGCTGAAGCAGTCAAAGCTTCACTTGAAAAAATAAATGTTGATGGTGTAAGAGTTAATGTAATTCGTTCAACAGCAGGTGGAATTTCGGAATCTGATGTATTATTAGCGACAGCATCTAAAGCAATTATTTATGGTTTTAATGTTCGTCCTAATGCTAAAGTTCGGCAAAAAGCAGAAGAGGAAGGCATTGAGATCCGTTTGCATAATATTATTTATAAGATGGTTGAAGAAATCGAAACAGCGATGAAAGGAATGCTTGCGCCTGAAGTGAAAGAAGTAGTTACTGGACAAGCTGAAATTCGTCAAATTATTAAAGTTTCCAAAGTTGGTAATATTGCTGGATGCTATGTTACTGATGGATTTATTCGTCGTAATTGTGGAGTACGCTTACTTCGTGATGGTGTTGTTGTATATGAAGGTAAATTAGGATCATTGAAACGTTTCCAAGATGATGTAAAAGAAGTTGCCAGTGGTTTTGAATGTGGTTTAAGTATTGAAAACTTTAATGATATTAAAGAAGGCGATATTGTTGAAGGCTATATCATGGAAGAAGTAGAAATTAAGTAGGTGATTAAATGGCTTTAAAGAAAGAAAAAGTTAGTGGTATTATTCAAAGAGAATTATCACAGATCCTTCAAACAGAAGTACGTGATCCTAAAATTGGTTTTTGTACGATCACAGCAGTTGATTTGACTAATGATTTATCGATTGCTAAAATTTATGTAACTTTTTTAGGTAAAGATTTTGATACACGTAAGGGAATGCAGGCATTAGAGCGTTCAAAAGGGTTTATTCGTTCATTGCTTGCTAAGCGTCTTACTATTCGTAAAGTGCCTGAATTATATTTTGTCAACGATACTTCTTTAGAGTATGGAAATAAGATTGAAAAGATAATAGATGATCTAAATCATCATGGTGAATAATTTTTAAGGTTTTGATTTATTAGTTCAGTGAAACTAAAAGATCAAACCTTTTTTGTTTGTTGTAGTAAAATCTTTTAAATGATATAATTAAAATATTAAAGAAAGGGGAAAACTATGGCAAATGTAATTTTGAAACAGCATATACCCATTTTTGTTTCATCAACCTACGAAGATTTGATTCCATATCGTGATCAAGTTAAAGAAGTTATCGTTAGATAGAACAAATAGTAAAAGGAATGGAATATTTTGGTTCTAGTCCAAGTAATTCGCTAGCAACCTGTTTATCTCAGGTAAGAGAAAGTAAAGTATTTATTTCAATCATTGCTATGCGTTATGGTTCAGTTCATGAAGAGTTTGATCTTTCCTATTCAGAACTAGAATATAATGAGGCTATAAAAAATAACGTTCCTACTCTAGTTTATATTTTGGATGATAATCATCCAATTCCTCCTAAATTTGTTGATACCGGAATTAAAGCAGAAAAATTAAAAGCTTTTAAAGAAAAAATTGAAAAAAATACATACTGTTAGTTTTTTTACTACACCTGAGGATTTAAGAGATAAAGTTAGTAGAGATCTGGTAGATACTTTAAGCGGATTAGAGGAAAAAATTAAATTTGATATCGAAAGAAACCGTGAATTTGAAATAAAAAGTGAAAATTTAAATAAAGAGATCATTAATGAATTTTATCTTCGCCCTAAAAAACATGCTGGTAAAGAAGGAAAAATAAAATTGCAAATGGTTGATGAACCATTTACCGTAAAAAGTGAAATTGTAAATTCCATAGGTCTAACAATTGGTGATACAATCGGTCGAGAAGTAAATATTCTTGATTTTGAAACTAATGAAAATATTGGAAGAGAAACATCATATATTTATGCTGATGGAGAAAATGCTGACTGGTTGGAAAAACTGGCTGTTAATGATGTAGTAGAAGTAAAAGTTCGTTTGAATTACTGTGTTGTAAAAGAAAAAAGAACTGCTGATGGTGAAATCATCTCTGATTTAACTGATGTAGTGTATAATTGTTTGATTTTATTAGAATTTGAAAAGAAATAATTTAAGATATATTATTTTGGAAAGGTATGCAGGTAAAGAAAATGATTACATTAAAAAATGATTTTTTAGAAGTACAATTAGCTAATAAAGGTGCTGAAATTATTAAAATTATTGGTCAAAAAGATCAAATAAATTATATGTGGCGTCGTGATCCGATTCAATGGGGGAGTAGTGCACCAGTTTTATTTCCGATAGTTGGCGCTTTACAAAATAATGAATGTCGTATCGATGGTAAGACATACAGTATGACGCAACATGGTTTTTCACGTCATAATGAATATCAGGCAAATCAAATTAGTGACCAGGAAGTAGTGTTTACACTCACATCAAATGAAGAGATCATTAAACAATATCCATATTTATTTAAATTAGATGTTATTTATACTTTAAATGAGAATATTTTAACATGTAATTTTAAAGTAACAAATATTGATGAAAAAGAAATATATTTTCAAATTGGGGGACATCCAGCATTTGCTTGTCCATTTATGGAAAATGAATCTAGTAACGATTATTATTTGGAATTTAGTGAAAATGAAACTTTGGCACGTAAAATTTTGAATCTTGAAAAAAAGGGAATCACTCATGAAACAGAAAGTTTTTTAGATAATGAAAGAAGATTTTTTATTCGTCAAAAATTGTTCAGTAATGATACGATCATCTTAGAAAATTTTAAATCTAAAAAATTGCATTAAAATCTTTGAATCATGATAAATCACTGGTAGTTCATATGGACGGTTTTAAACACTTAGGAATATGGGCAGCTAAACATGTAGGTGGACTTGTTGCAATCGAACCTTGGTTTGGACATAGTGACTATGTCGATTTTACTGGGGAATTTAAAGATAAAGAAGGAATTATCGCTTTAAAACCTAATGAAGTATTTGAAGCAGCATTAAAAATTGAAATCAACCAATAATGACAAAAATTTTATGATCTACAAATTATAATCTAATTATGAAAATAAAAATAATTGAAAAAACTCATGAATTAGATTTAGAAGATGAAATCAATGAATTTATCGCTAAAAAAGATCCTAAAATCTTAGCAATTCATTATCAAGTAGCAATGACTTTTTCTAGTGAGCTAGAATATAGTTTTAGCTGTTTGATCGAATATGAGGATAAATAATTATTTATCCTTTTTTTGAATAGTTTCTTTAAAACTGCTAAAACTAGTAATGGAGGTGATTCCATGGCAAAAGATGTATGTTGTCATGTTGACAATTGTGTATACAATCATAATTGTAAGTGTGATGCCCAAGAAATTACAGTATGTAATTGTAGATGTAATGAAGCAAAAGAAGTTAAAGAAACTGCTTGTGAAACTTTTAAATGTAGATAGGAACTTCGGTTCCTATTTATTTTATTGTTTTATAAAAAGTGCTATAATGGTTACGGTGAAGAATATGAAAAGAATTGTTTTTATTATTATATGTAGTATATTGTTGACAGGCTGTTTTAATAATAGCTTAGACGATGATAAAAATGATAAATTATATAAACAATATAAAATATATGAAGAGATGCTCAATGAGTCTAAAAACTATCAGGATGGTAGTGATGAGTTTTCAATCAGATTAATTATCAATAAAATAGATGATGAGACAAATCGCTATGATGTTGTTATTGACAGTCCTAAAATAAATATGTATCATTTACAAGCAATCGCAAAAGTTGAACAAGATGAAAGTGCGAGTTTACCTAATTTAGGAATTCTTGAAGATGATGTATTTTCACTCGTCCCTAATGTTATAGATAAAGAAAAAGGAATTTATAAAGGTGTAAATTTATCTGGGATCACGACTAAAAAAGAGTTTAATGTATTAGTTTATTTAACTTTTTATAACGATGAAAATGGTAAAGAAAAAGAAGAGAGGTTTATAAGATTATATGGTAATGCGATTAGATAAATTGTTAGCTAATTATGGAATGGGAACTAGAAAAGAGGTCAAAGCTTTTATTAGAAAAGGATATGTTACAGTAAATGGAGAAATAATAAAAAAAGATGATTATAAAGTTGATTATGAAAAAGATATAATTGTTTTTGATGGTGAAAAGGTCAATTATCGGCCTTATGTATATATAATGCTTAATAAACCACAAGGATATATTAGTGCTACCAAAGATAATGTTCATCCTACTGTAATAGATTTAATCATTGGTTATGAAAATTATGATTTATTTCCAGTTGGAAGATTAGATATTGATACAGAAGGTTTGTTGTTAATAAGCAATGATGGTGATTTTGCTCATAAATTGATGGCACCTAGTCGAAATCATTCTAAAATATATATAGCTGAAGTTGAAGGAATCATGAATGAAAATGATATTGCTGCTTTTAAAGAAGGAATTGTTTTAGATAATGGTTATAAATGTAAAAAAGCTAATTTACAAATACTAGAAACTGGTGAAGCTTTTTGTAAGGTACAAATTGAAATTTTTGAGGGCAAATTTCATCAGGTGAAAAAGATGGTTGAAGCCTGTGGCAAACATGTAACATATTTGAAGCGCTTAAAAATTAAAGATTTATCATTAGATCGTAGTTTAGAATTAGGTGATTTTCGTGAACTTACTGATGAGGAATTGGTCGACTTGATGAATGATTTATGATAGAATATGCATATATGTAAAGGGGAGTAGTAATGCGACTTAGAAATAATCCAAAGGCTTATGATATAATGAATGAAAATACTGATTTTGTTGTAATCGAGCCGGAAAAGTTTAAAAATAAATGGAAAGAAATTTTTGGTAATGATAATCCAATTTATATTGAAATTGGTATGGGCAAAGGTGATTTTATTTATGAAAATGCTCGTTGTAATCCAAATATCAACTTTATTGGAATTGAAAAATATCCAAGTGTATTAGCTGCTGCTATTAATAAAATTAATATGCAGGAAACAAAAATTACTAATCTACGCTTAATGCGTTATGATGCAATTTTATTAGGTGATGTTTTTAATGAGAATGAAGTTGATAAGATTTATTTGAATTTTAGTGATCCATGGCCTAAAAACCGCCATGAAAAAAGAAGATTGACTTCTAGTAAATTTTTAGATGTTTATCATAAAATATTAGTAAATGATGGTGTGATTGAATTTAAAACAGATAATCGTGGTCTGTTTGAATATTCTTTAGTTTCATTGAATCAGTATCCATTAGATTTAGAAACTGTAAATCTTGATTTGCATCACAGTCCTGAAAATGAAACTAATATTATGACTGAATATGAACGTAAATTTTGTAAGAAAGGCCCAATTTATAAATTGGTTGCGAGGTATCGAGAAAATGGATAAGTTAATTGAAATTAAAACACTTGAAGAATTTGACAAAGTTAGAGTGGGTAAAACAATTATCATGTTTACAGCTGACTGGTGTCCAGATTGTATGTTTGTTAAACCTTTTATTGGCGATATTGTTGATGCTAATCCAGAATTTAAATTTTATTTAATAAATCGTGATAATTTATTAGATTTATGTAAAGATTTAGATATTTTAGGAATTCCTTCTTTTGTAGGATATGAAGATGATAAAGAAATTGGACGCTTTGTAAGTAAACTTCGCAAAACTAAAGAAGAAATTCAAACATTTATAGATAGTTTAAAGTAAGAGGTGTAGAGATGTTATTTCATGGATTTTATAATCATGGTCATATCGGTGATATAATGTTAGCTAGATGTAATGAAGGCAAGACATTCAGTTATGATAAATATGATGACCTAGTTGTTTTGAAAGATAAAAAGGATAAAGTTATTGGTTATAATTTATTAAATGCCAGTAAATATTTAGGAGAAATTAATGATGGATTGATCAAATTTAATGATGCACAGATAGAGGCTTTTAATCAACTTTTAAATAAATATGAATTAGAACCAGTAGTCTTAGATAAAACTCCACGTTTTATCGTTGGAGAAATCATTTCAATGTGCGATCACCCTGATTCAGATCATTTGCATATTTGTCAGGTGGATTTAAAGGATACAAAGACACAGATCGTTTGTGGGGCTCCAAATGTTGAAGCAGGACAAAGAGTTGTTGTTGCGACAGTGGGTGCAGTCATGCCCAGCGGTTTAATAATCAAACCATCAAAATTGCGCAAAGTAGATTCAAATGGAATGATTTGTTCTGCACGTGAGTTAGGTTTACCAAATGCTCCTCAAGTTCGTGGTATTCTTGTATTAGACAAAGATAAGTATGATATCGGAGATTCTTTTTTCTAGAAAAGGAGGGTAAGTATGTTTAGAGGTTTATTTAAAAAACATGAGCAGGATGATGATATTTTTGAAGTCGATCCAGTTGTTGAACAGCGTCGAAAAGAAAAGTTTAGTACGCCATTGATTTATGATGAAGAGTTTAAAGAAGAAGTTAGCGAAGCTGAAGAAAAACCTGTAGCTAAACCTAAAGCAAAATCAAAAACTGTTGAAACAAAACCGGTAGTTGAAGAAAAGCCTAAACCTGTTTATCAAATGAGCGAAGTCATTTCACCAATGAATGGTATTACAAAAAGAAAAGAAGAAGAAAAAACTGTTAAAACGAAAAAAACTGTTAAACCAAAGAAGAAAAAGAATAACGACCAGTTAGTGCCTGTTTTAAGTCCATATTTTGGTAATTATGAAGAAAAACCAGTTGTTGAATCAGAAGCAAAATTAACTTCAATCAATGAAGAAAAAGCGAAAAAAAAGAAATCTAAAGAAATTGAAAAGTTACCAACAGTGGAGGAAAACTTACGAAATATAGCTAAAATAGTTGAAGAGGAAAAAGATCAGTTAAAAATTATCGAAGAAAGAACTGGGGAGTTTAAACTTGATTTTAGTACTAATGAACTTGAAAAACAAAATTCTTTAATTGATGAAATTGATGATGATATGTCTTTAGATGAATTGATGAGTTTGTATGAAAAAAAATTTAAGGATTAAAAATGATTAAGGGTATTGGTTGCGATATTGTTGATTTAAATCGGATAAATGATAAATTGGCTAATAAGATTTTAACTGCAAAAGAACTAAAAATATATGAAAATAAAAAAACATCTAAGCAAAAGCGTGAGTTTTTAGGAGGACGTTTTGCTGGAAAAGAAGCATTTTTTAAAGCTGTAGGAATTGATCAGGGTTTGGATACTTTTTGTGACATTGAGATATTAAATGATGCTAAAGGGAAGCCATATCTTAATTATCCCAATTCTTTTATTTCGATTGCTCATGAAAATGATTATGCCATCGCTTATGTAGTTGTAGAAGCTTGATTATTATTGATATATACTTATGTAAATAACCTGAATACAGGTTATTTTTATTTATATACCAAATTTTTTATGTTATTTTTAGGAACTATACTTTTTTTGTTGCTAAAAAAAGTTTGAATGCTATAATATTAGTATATATTATGGTACCGCTTACAAATGTGTGGATTTTGTTTTGGGGTATATAGTTAATATATAAATAGTGTTGATGGTTTAAAAAATTTAATTCTATACGGGGAGCTTATGTATGAAGATGTGTATTTTTTTGAAAATAATACTACAATGGAATAAATGAAGATGCTGGTTCTTCATTTTAATTATTAGTATTTCTGTCAAAAAAGTGCATATTCTAAAAGTTTAGATTTAAAAAGCAAATTTTTAATTTTAAATGAAAGATGATTTTTAATAGTGTAATTATTTATGAGATTAATTTAAAATTGATAAATAATGATTAAACTTAATGATAGTAATAGATCCTTGTTGTTTTGCAACCTCAATTAGTGGAACTGTTACTTTTTTTGTATGAAAAAGATTTTTAGTGAATCAATCAAAATAGCAGGAAAATGTAAATGGGATAATAATTATATAAAATATAGAAATTATAATAAATTAACTTTTTGACACTGATTCTTTGTAAAGGTCTAATTATATTGAAGAATAATTGACAGGTATTATAGTTCTTTGAAAAGTGAATGAAAATGTATACTGAAAACAAGTTTAGTAGTTTTTATTTAATAAAATCACTATTGTACTAAATAAAAATGTTTTCGGTTAAAAGTTACTCAAGTAACTCTCTTATACAAGTATTAGATAGAATATTTATTGAAAGTAAGATAATGTAGTTTTTATTTTTGATAGAATTTTTAGAGTGCCATATTTAAGTTATTATGCATAAAAAATATATTAAAATAAGAGAGCTAGTTTTAGGAGGTGACTCTTTTTGTTATCCACACTATTGATTAAGTTTTAATTATTAATTAACTGTTTTCTTTTATTTCTGTTAATAGAATACTAATATATTTTTATTTATAGAATATTGCTAAAAGATTAGTTGTTTTTTATTTTGGGTAAAAGAGGAAAAATGTATATTTTTATTAAGAGGCAATAACCAGCAAGATATCAAGAATTGATGAAAATTTGAATTATTGATTTTTTTATTGCTATTAAAACGAACAATAGAAACAAATCATATACATCACTTTTATAATGTAATTAAAATTTAGAGAAAGGGAAAGGTATACAAAATATACCAAAAGTATAATTTATGAAACATAATAGGTTTAGATTTCTTACATCTATTGCTCTAGTCTTCATGCTTTGCGTAAGTACTGTTATGCCGGTATTTGCTGATACACCAATAACAAAAGTCTTTGCAGCTTCAGATTATCAGGCAAAAACCGGTGATGCTGAAGGTGAAGAAATACTTGGCGCTATCATCGATGCTATGATAAATGATGGTCATACAAGCGTAGATGGGGCTTTATATGCCGGAGATTATGACTACAATATGCCTAGTGATACATCACATGGTATAATTTCTATCAAGAATGTATTTAATTCAAAATGGCCATCACTCAGTGAGGATAATATGGTATTTGTTCAGGGAAATCATGATCCTGCCAGCACTCCAGGAATTACTCCAAGTGGTGCTAACGATACTGAGGATTATGGGGTGTTTGTTATCAACGAAGGTGATTATATGTGGTATAATAGTGATCGTGGAACGATTGAAAAAACTGCTAATAATCTAGAAAATTATCTTGGTGATAAGCTTATAGAAGGTTATAGTAAGCCAATCTTTGTAGTATCACATTTGCCATTGCATTATAGTATGCGTACTCGTAATGACGGTGATACTCAATATGCCAATTTATTGTTTGATGTACTTAACGAAGCAGGTGCTAATGGTTTAAATATTATTTTCTTGTTTGGTCATGATCATTCAAATGGTTGGGATGATTATCTTGGTGGTTCTTGTATATATCTTGCTAAAGGTGATAGTATTAATATTGCTCAATCAAGTCGTACAGAATTCAAAGCAGAAACTTTAAACTTTACTTATATGAATCCTGGATACACAGGTTATTATAATCAAGTTAATAGTGGGGTTGAAGCTACACTTACTTCTACAGTATTTACAATTTATGAAAATCGTGTAGAGATAAATCGTTATAGTGCAAATGGTACATATAATCTTAAAAGCGAAGGAGTACGAAACGCTTATAAGAATGAAAGTGGTTATGATGTAGATACCCGAGTTGTTACCGGTCCTGGAAATCTTGAACTTAATACAGTTAAAGCCATGTCAGCTGTTAAGATTGTAAATGAGGGGAAAAATATTATCCCAGTTGGCGGAGCAGCTGCATTAACAGCAGAAATTTCTAATATAACTGATCCAATATTTGATTGGTCAAGCAGTAATTCTGATATTTTATCAGTTGAAGGCAATGGTGATAATGCAGTAGTTTATGCTGTTGGAGAAGGAAGTGCAACAATTAATTTAACTGTAACAGATGGAAATGATTCTACTACTACATCAACGTCGTATAGTGCAACTGCTATTGATACAGCTAATAGCAATGTTTATGAATTGGTAAATAAAGTTGATCAAATTGAAAGTGGTAATAAATATTTTATGATCTTTACAGATAGTAGAGATACATTACCTAAATACAGTGCTGTAACTCATGAAGTAATGACAAATGGGGGAAGAACTGGGCTTGTTCCAAAAGATATTGGATTAACTAGTGATGTTGCACATTTAACTGGTGATTATAGTAGCTATGAATGGACATTTACAGGATCAAATGGCAGCTATGTTATAAGTTGTGATAGTGGTGTTTTAAGTATTGGCAATAGTAATGTTAATTTAAATGGTTCTGCTGATCATATAATTAAAATTACAGATGGTTTAACAGGATTATATTTTACAGACAGTACTACTAATTATCAGTTAAGCGATTCTAGTAAAGGGATGTTTAGTGGATATTCAAATGGTGAAGGTAAACAATTCTCTCTTTACAGAAATATTGATATCGTCGAAGCACCTGGGGAACCACAAAATCTTTCTGTCGTTTCTGGTAATCAAACTGTGACTTTATCATGGGATGTGCCTAAAACTAATGGAGGTAATGCTATTACAGGTTACCAAGTATCATGTGATGGTTTAACTTGGGTAGATACAGTTGATAACAGTTATACTTTTACAAATTTAACTAATAATACAGCATATACTTTCTATGTCCGGGCAGTTAATAGTAAAGGTGCTGGTATTACGGCTAATATTATAGGAACACCTGTTGCTAAAGATCCTGAACCTGGAGAAATAGTAAACAAATTAGCTTTATCAATAGCTGTTGAAATGGCAAATAATGTAACTGATGAACAGTTAGCTAATGTTGTCCCAGCTGTCGTTAATGAATTTAAAGCCGCCCTACAAGAGGCAACAGTAATTTTAGCTGATGATAGTGCTAGTCAGGAAGTAGTAGATGCTTCATTTGCTCGTTTATCAGTTGCTATGCATATGTTAGAATTTGTAAAAGGTGATAAGAGTGCTTTAGAAGCCTTGATCAATGAAGCAAATAGTTATGCAGAAGAAGACTACACACCAGCTTCATGGACAGTATTCAAAGAAGCCTTAGATGCTGCTAGTGTTGTCATGAATGATGAAAATGCATTAGAATATGAAGTAGTAGAAGCCTTAAATAACTTAAAAGATGCTATGACGAACTTAGTAATCAGAGTTGATAAAACAAGATTACAAGAAGCATATGACATGGTAAATGGCTTAGATAAGAGTCTATATACAGAAGGAAGTGTTGCCAACTTAGCAGAGCCGATGGCAAATGCTAAAGCGGTATTAGATGATGCAGATGCAACACAAGAAGCAGTAGATGCAGTATATGAAGCATTGATCAGAGCATACTTAGACTTAAGATTGATTCCAAATAAGGATCTATTACAAGAATTGATCAATAAAGCTGAAACATTAAATGTTACAAATTACAGTGCTAAGACATGGTCAGTGATGGTGGAAGCATTAGATGAAGCCAAAGCAGTATTAAACGATCCAGAAGCAACACAGGAACAGGTAGATAATGCTAAAGATGTTTTAACAAAAGCGATGGCTGGATTAGAAGTAAATGAAGCAAGTAATCCAGTAAAAGCCGGTGATACAACAGCAAGTGTAGCTACTGGTGATGATAGTTTAATTGGTTTATTTGCGGGAGTAGGATTGTTAAGCATGGCTACAGTTTTAACAAATCGTAAAAGAAAAGAGAACTAGGAAAAAGTTTTTAATGAAAAGATAAAAATAAAAGGAACATAAATATGAAGAGAGATTTTCAATGATTTATGTTCTTTTGTTTTTGTTTTTAGGATAACTAAAGTCTTAAAATCATAATATTTTCAACTTTTTTTTGTAGACATCTTTGGACTATTTTGGGATATTAAGTAAGGATTTAGATAAATTTTAAAAAAAAATAGTCATCACAGACCGATTTTAGGAATTTACTAAATTAGGTTAAAAATCATCAACTTGCAAAACATGTTCTTTCCGCCTATAATTGCTATGCAAAGGAGGGGAATAGATGTTAAATCAAGTAATGTTGGTAGGTCGTCTTGTAGATATACCGGTTATGAAAACAACTAAAGGAGGTGTAAAAGTCGCAAATGCAACTCTTCAAATTGAACAAGGATTTAAAAATGGCTTAGGTGCTTATGAAAGTGATTATGTTACTGTATCACTGTGGCGCGGTATTGCTGAAATGATAATAGAAACTGCAATGCCAGGCAGCCTAGTAGCTGTAAAAGGAAGATTACATTCGCGAACGTTTGAGTGCAGTGATTCTAAAATTATTACATCAATTGAAGTTATTGCCGAGCATGTTTCTTTACTTGACAAATATTTTCGTGAAAATAAATAGTATTTGAGTTTAAGAGACTTATTTGTTATAATATCATAACGAAAGTGGGTGATGAAAATGACTATTGATCAAAGTAAAATAAGAAATTTTTCAATTATCGCGCATATCGATCATGGTAAAAGCACCCTGGCAGATCGTATTCTTCAAATAACTGGCGCTGTTGCTGATAGAGAAATGAAAGCCCAGCTGCTTGATAGTATGGATCTTGAACGTGAAAGAGGAATAACAATAAAGTTAAATGCAGTCCAATTAAATTATACTGCAAAAAATGGTGAAACATATTTATTACACTTGATAGATACTCCAGGTCATGTGGATTTTACATATGAAGTGTCACGATCATTAGCAGCATGCGAAGGTGCTATATTAGTTATTGATGCAGTACAAGGTGTTGAAGCTCAAACTTTAGCTAATGTATATCTTGCTTTAGATAATAATCTAGAGATACTTCCAGTTATAAACAAAATTGATTTGCCTAGTGCTGATCCTCAAAGAGTAATTAGGGAAGTTGAGGACGTAATCGGTTTACCAGCTGATCATGCGCCATTAATTTCTGCAAAAACAGGATTAAATATTGATGAAGTTCTTGAAAAGGTTGTTCAAGAATTTCCAGCTCCATCAGGGAGTATCAATAATCCAACCCAGGCATTAATTTTTGATTCTTATTATGATAGTTATCGTGGAGTAATTGTTTTTGTTAGAATCAAAGAGGGAAAAATCAAATTAGGTGACACAGTTAAGTTTTTAGCAACTAACGCTACCTATGAAGTTACAGAATTAGGGGTTAGAACCCCAAGAGAAATAAAAAAAGAAGAGCTAGTTGTTGGAGAGGTTGGCTGGTTTTGTGCGTCAATTAAATCTATTCAGGATATCCATGTTGGAGATACTGTTACTACATTAGAAAATGAATCGAATCAGCAGCTACCAGGTTACCGACAATTAAATCCAATGGTTTATTGTGGTCTTTATCCAATTGATAATGCTCGTTATAAAGATTTGCGAGAAGCTTTAGAAAAAATGCGATTAAGTGATTCTTCGTTAATGTTTGAACCTGAAACTTCACAAGCACTTGGCTTTGGTTTTAGATGTGGATTTTTGGGATTGTTACATATGGATGTAATTCAAGAAAGATTAGAAAGAGAGTTTGATCTTGATTTAATAGCTACAGCACCATCAGTTATTTATCATTGTTATTTAACTGATCGCAGTAAAGTAGTAGTTGATAATCCTGCGATGATGCCTAGTCCACAAGTTATTGATCATATTGAGGAACCGTATGTAAAAGCTTCGATTATGTCACCAAGTGAATTTGTTGGTGTGATTATGGAACTTTGTCAAAATAAACGTGGTGAATATATTGATATTGAATATATTGACGATACGCGTCGAAATATTATTTATGAAATACCATTATCAGAAATAGTTTATGATTTTTTTGATAAACTTAAATCTAGTACTAAAGGTTATGCTTCATTGGATTATGAATTGATTGGCTATCGTAGTAGTAAACTGCAAAAAATGGATATTTTATTAAATGGCGAAGTTGTCGATGCACTTTCAACGATCGTTCATAAAGATTTTGCTTATAGTCGAGGAAAAGTTATTTGTGAAAAACTTAAAGAAATCATTCCTAAACAAATGTTTGAAGTACCAATTCAGGCAGCTTTACAAGGAAAGATCATTGCAAGAACTACGATCAAAGCAATGCGTAAAAACGTTCTTGCTAAATGTTATGGTGGCGATATTACCCGTAAAAAGAAATTATTAGAAAAGCAAAAAGAGGGTAAAAAGAGAATGAAAGCAGTCGGAAATGTAGAAATTCCGCAAGAAGCTTTCATGGCAATATTGTCAGTCGATGATGATAAGTAGTATGCATGTACTACTTATTTTTATTATTTTATAAAAAGTGATTTTGGGTACTTTCTTTATTTTGTGGTAAATTTCTGTTTTGATTTACTTGAACAAATAATTAGTCTATAATAATTAAAATAATAAGGAGGCAATAAGATGGCATTTAATTTTAAAAATAAAATTCATAAAGTTCGTTTTTATGGAGCCTTAGAACAAGAACGAGAACAGAAAAATAAACAGGATAATATAGTCAGCAGGCGGTTGATCGTTTTGCTTTGTTTCATTA
>BAHP02000004.1 GCA_000508865.1 Clostridiales bacterium VE202-01 | reverse complement strand
TTTAACGATCGTTAATCTTGAAGGTCCGTTGACAAGTGCAACATCTCATGTGGAAAAGCAGTTTCCTTTTAGTGGACCAAAAGAATATGCGGATATTTTAACTAGTGGTAGTGTTGAACTTGTTTCACTAGCAAATAATCATTCAGAAGATTATTATACTCAGGGTATGAAAGATACTAAACAAGTATTAGACGAAAAGAAAATTGGTTATTTTGGTTATGAAACAGCGTGTGTTAAAGAGGTTAAGGGAATTAAAATTGGTTTTTTGGGATATCGTTCAATGTCTCTTTCCATGAATAATGAACAAGGACGTGCAACAATAAAAAAATGCAATCGATGATTTAAAAAATAATCAGGGGGCTAATGCAATCGTAGTATTTTATCATTGGGGAATAGAACGCGAATATTATGCTAATAGTGATCAACGTGAATTAGCTAAATTTACAATTGATAGTGGCGCTGATTTAGTCATGGGTTCGCATCCTCATGTTGTTCAGGGTGTTGAAGAGTATAATGGTAAACAGATCGTTTATTCTTTAGGAAATTTTTGTTTTGGTGGGAATCGTAATCCTAGCGATACAGATTCGATGATCTATTCTATTACGATGAATTTTACAGATGGTAATTATTCCGGTGATAGTCATGAAATTATTCCATGTTCAATAACTTCAGTTAAGGCAGAAATAATTATCAGCCAATGATTTTAGATGGTAGTGAAAAACAAAGAGTTTTAGATAAAATTCAAAAATATAGTTATTGACAATATTTTATTTTTAATCTTCAGTAGTAGGAATTCATAAACCAGCGATTCTTTTTTTAGTTGAAAACAGTAAAGATCACTTATTTTATCATGTTCATACTTTTAATTAGTCTCAAATTTGTATCATCGCTATAAAAAATAAACGCAGTTTAATTTATAAATCTATACCGGTAAAAGATATTAGACAGATGAGTAAATGATAGATCATATTAATATAGCAGAAATGAAAGATTAACTATAAAAGGAGTTGTGATTTTGAAATATTAGAATTTTGATACAAAAATAAATTGAATTTGAGGTGAAATCATGGCGTCAAGTAAAGAATATTTACAATTCATTTTAGAGCAGTTATCAGAGTTAGAAGAAATTACATATCGAGCGATGATGGGAGAATTTATTATTTACTATCGTGGTAAAATCGTAGGTGGTATCTATGATGATAGGCTGCTTGTAAAACCAATAAAATCAGCAATTAACTACATGTCAACAGTTTCGTATGAATCGCCTTATGAGGGGGCAAAAGAAATGTTGTTTGTAGATGAGGTTGATAATAAGGAATTTTTAACAGGTTTGTTTAATGCTATGTATGAGGAATTACCAATCCCAAAACAAAAAGGAAGAAATAGATAAATGAGAATTTGTAAAGGAAAAATAAACAGATGAGTAATATAAAGGATGAAGAATATGTTGTATGCCCACGCTGCAATCAAGAGGTTTTCAAAGAAGCAATTACATGCCCTTTTTGTAACTTTGGTATTATGACATGGATTGAGGGAGAAATTGACGAAAATGGAGAATCGATAAAAGATAAGTCCAAACAGAATCCTCATTTGTATAGCAAGAGATAACTTGAATTTAAGGAGAGGCTGATATTAAATGGAAAATATCATTTTAATTAGTGTTATTAATGTAGTATATTTAGTAACATGGTTTCTAATGAATATAATAAGAAATTCTAAAATAAAAGTTGTTCGAGATTATGATAATGGAAATGAATTTTATAAATCTTTAAATGCTTCAGATAAAGAAACATACTGGAAAGAAGATACTAAAAACCTGAATATATTCTTTATCATTTTCTTAATTTTTTTAGAAGTTACTATGTATTTGCTCTATAAGAATAGTGGGTTATGGATATTGTTCTTGATCATAGGTGTAGTTATATCACCTATAATTGCAATAATTTTAAGTGTTAAATTACAAAGAAAATATAAGAGTCAAATGGTTAAATAAATGAGAATTTGTAAAGGTACTGTAAATGAAGAAAGCGAAATTAAAGAATGTAAAAAATGAAAATGGGCAGAAACAAGAAAATTATATGACTTTGGGAATGTGCTTCGGTGTTATGGCAGGAAGTGCAGGTATGGCTATACTTGCCATGTTTGGACAAATTGCCTGGGGAGGAATGTGCACTGGATTAGGTCTTATTTTAGGAATGTTGATAGGCATGGCGATTCCAAAGAAAAAGTAGATAAATTTTAGTTTTGTAATTTCATATCTATATATAAAGAGGCAGTCTTTATGAATGCTTGTTTGTATCAAAATTTATAGAAAATTGGATAGTATATAAAATTTGAAGAATTATTAATTTTAAGTAATTTTATAAAATTAAATTGTTTTAGTAGTAAATGCTTGAATCTTGAATCAATAAATGATATCATGCAAATAGTTATACGACTGACGGAAGTGGAATTAACCACAGGGAGTATAATCATTGAAGAGCCGACCGTCTGGGCAAGAGTCTGGATAGGTGTAGGCTCTTTTTTAATTCTATGGTCAAAATGCTTGTTTTTAAACTATTGTACTAGTTGAGAAAAAAGTGGAAATATGATATAAATTAGTTGTATTTTTAT
Organism: Clostridiales bacterium VE202-01; assembly: GCA_000508865.1. Classification (GTDB taxonomy): domain Bacteria; phylum Bacillota_I; class Bacilli_A; order Erysipelotrichales; family Coprobacillaceae; genus Thomasclavelia. The sequence goes on along the minus strand of BAHP02000004.1, from coordinate 31,564 downwards.
TTTGATAGAGACTGACCTTAGATTTATATTTTAAAAATTATATGTGAAAGGGTGGCGTTATGTTAACTGATGTTGAAATTGCACAAAGTGCGAAGATGGAACCAATTAGTGAGATTGCTAAAAAAGTTGGTTTAGAAGATGATGATTTAGAATTATATGGGAAATATAAAGCAAAAATTGCTCTTGAAGCAATTAATCGTTTGGAAAATAATCCTGATGGGAAATTAGTTCTTGTTACAGCAATCAATCCCACACCGGCTGGAGAAGGGAAAACAACTACGATGATCGGTCTTTCTCAGGCTTTAAATAAAATGGGAAAAAAATCAGTTGTAGCAATGAGAGAACCATCTTTAGGACCATGTTTTGGAATTAAAGGGGGAGCTGCTGGGGGCGGATATGCTCAGGTAGTTCCAATGGAAGATATCAATTTACATTTTACTGGCGATATTCATGCTATTACTGCTGCTAATAATTTGATCGCAGCGATGCTTGATAATTCGATTCATCAAGGAAATCCGTTAAATATTGATGTTCGTAATATCGTTTGGAAAAGAGTAGTTGACTTAAATGACCGCGCTTTACGTCATACAGTGTGCGGTTTAGGTGGAAAATTAAACGGTGTGCCACGTGAAGATGGTTTTGATATTAGCGTTGCTAGTGAAGTAATGGCGATTTTATGTCTGGCTACTAGTCTTGAAGATTTAAAAGAGCGTGCTGGCAAAATGATCGTTGCTTATAACTATGAAGGAAATCCAGTTACAGTTGACGATATTGAAGCAACTGGTGCGGTTACTTTATTATTAAAAGATGCAATCAAACCAAATTTAGTTCAAACATTAGATCATACGCCCGTTTTTGTTCACGGAGGACCGTTTGCTAATATTGCCCATGGCTGTAATTCAGTTATGGCTACTAAACTTGCAATCAAATTAGGTGATTATGCAATCACTGAAGCAGGGTTTGGAGCTGATCTAGGGGCTGAAAAGTTCTTAGATATCAAATGCCGGCAAGCTGGTCTTGATCCTCAAGCGGTAGTTATCGTAGCGACTGTTAGAGCTTTAAAGATGCATGGTGGCGTTGATAAAAAAGAATTATCAACAGAAAATCTTGAAGCTTTAGCTAAAGGTGTTCAAAACTTAGAAAAACATATTGAAAATATTGCTAAATATAGTATTCCTTCTGTAGTTGCTATTAATGCATTTCCGACGGATACAGAAGCTGAATTACAATTATTAAAAGATACATGTAATAAATTAGGGGTTGATGTAGCGATCTCTAAAGTATGGGAAAAAGGTGCTGATGGGGGTATTGAATTAGCTGAAAAATTATTAGAAATTTTAGATACTAAAGAAGCTAATTATCAGCCTTTATATAGTTTAGATATATCAATTAAAGAAAAAATCGAAATCATCGCTAAAGAAATCTATGGTGCTGATGGTGTTGCCTTTGATAAAAAAGTTTTAACAAAGATGAAGAAGTATGAAGCTCAAGGGTTAGGAAAACTGCCAATTTGTGTAGCGAAAACTCAATATTCTTTATCAGACCAGGCGACATTATTAGGACGACCTAGTGGTTTTACGGTTAAGATCAATGATCTTATTCCTTCTGCAGGGGCAGGATTTTTAGTGGCTATCTCAGGAAGTATTATGAGAATGCCAGGACTGCCAAAACGTCCAGCTGCAGTTAATATGGATATTGATAAAGATGGTAAGATTGTCGGTTTATTTTAAAAGTGACGCAGGTCACTTTTAGTGGTTTAAAAAGAAAGGGTGAAATTATGAAAGTAGCAATTATTATGGGTTCTACTAGTGATTTAAACAAGGTTGAACCAGCAATTGGAATTTTGAAAGATTATGGTGTTGAAGTAAATGTTAGATGTCTTTCAGCACATCGCGCACATTTAGGATTAAGCTCATTTATTAAAGAAACAGAAACAGATGGAACAGAAGTAATCATTACTGCTGCCGGAATGGCTGCGGCTTTACCTGGTGTTGTTGCTTCACAAACAGTTTTACCAGTAATTGGGGTGCCAATTAGTGGAGCAACTTTAGATGGAATGGATGCTTTATTATCAATCGTACAAATGCCTTCAGGAATTCCAGTAGCAACTGTAGCAATCAATGGAAGTAAAAATGCGGCTTATTTAGCTTTACAGATCATGGCTATCAAACATGAAAGCATTAAAGAAAAATTAGTTGCTTATCGTAAAGAAATGGAAGTTCAAGCGATGGAAGCAAATGTGGAAGTTATGGCAAAATATAAATAAAGGTAAAAGGAGAAATTAGAAAAATGGCAGAATTATTATATGAAGGAAAAGCAAAACAAGTTTATAAGACTGATAAAGATGATGAATATTTAATTCACTATAAAGATGATGCAACAGCTGGTAATGGTGTTAAACATGATCAGTTTGAAGGTAAGGGTGTTTTAAATAATACAATTTCTTGTATTATCTTTGATATGCTTGAAGAAGCGGGAATCAAAACACATATGATCAAGAAATTAAATGATCGTGATATTTTAGTTAAAAAAGTGGATATTTTCCCATTGGAAGTAATTATTAGAAATATTACAACAGGATCTTTTTGTAAAAGATTAGGAGCTCCAGAAGGAATTGTTTTAGATGAACCGATCTTTGAATTAAGCTATAAAAATGATGATTATGGAGATCCTTTGATCAATGAAGATCATGCAATAGCTTTAAAATTATGTACAAGAGATGAATATAATTTTATTAAACAAGAAACTTTAAAAATCAATGAGTTATTAAAAGAGTTCTTCTTAAGCTTAAATTTAAAATTAGTTGATTTTAAAATTGAATTTGGTAAAACAGCTGATGGTGAAATCTTATTAGCTGATGAAATTTCTCCAGATTCTTGTCGTTTATGGGATGTTGAAACTAATCAAAAATATGATAAAGATGTATTTAGACAAGATATCGGTGATTTGATTGAAACTTATAAAGCAGTTTTAGCAAGAATGCAAAAATAATAGAAGGAGACCAAAGATGGATTATAAAAAGGCCGGAGTAGATATTGAAGCAGGATATAAATCTGTTGAATTAATGAAAAAACATGTTAAAGAAACAATGCGACCAGAAGTTCTTGGCGGGCTTGGCGGATTTGCTGGAGCCTTTGATTTAAGTGCAATCAAAGAGATGGATGAACCTGTTCTTTTGTCAGGAACTGATGGATGTGGGACAAAAGTAAAATTAGCATTTATCATGGATAAACATGATACGATCGGAATCGATGCAGTTGCGATGTGCGTAAATGATATTGCTTGTTCTGGTGGTGAACCCTTATTCTTTTTAGATTATATTGCTTGTGGAAAAAATTATCCTGAAAAAATTGCAACGATCGTAAGTGGTGTAGCTGAAGGTTGTAAACAATCTGGTTGTGCATTAGTTGGTGGTGAAACAGCTGAGCATCCTGGATTAATGCCTGAAGATGATTATGATTTAGCAGGATTTGCAGTTGGGGTCGTTGATAAAAAAGATATTATCAATGGTGAAGATATCAAACCTGGAGATGTTTTAGTAGGGATTGCCTCAAGTGGTGTTCATAGTAATGGTTTTTCTCTAGTACGTCAGGTTTTTGAAATGAGCAAAGAATCATTAGATACATATTATGATGAATTAGGTAAGACACTTGGTGAAGCTTTGATTGAACCAACTAGAATTTATGTCAAGGCACTTAAAAATATTAAAGATGCAGGTATTAAAGTAAAAGGCTGCTCTCATATTACTGGTGGTGGATTCTTTGAAAATGTTCCACGAATGTTACCTGAAGGAGTTAAAGCAATTATTAACAAAGACAGCTATGAAGTTCCAGCAATCTTCGATTTAATTGCTAAAAATGGTGATATTGCTCAAGAGATGATGTATAACACATTCAATATGGGACTTGGGATGGTCATTGCCTTAGATCCAGGTGATGTTGAAAAAGCGATGGAAGCAATTGAAGCTGCTGGTGATAAATGTTATGTAGTTGGTAATATCGAAGCTGGTGATAAAGGAGTCAAGTTATGTTAAAGATTGCTGTCTTTATTTCTGGTGGGGGAACAGACTTACAATCAGTTATTGATGCAGTTGAAAATAAAAGTATTAATGGAAAAATCGTTTTGGTTATTTCTAACCGTAAAAATGCTTTTGGTCTAGAACGGGCTAAAAAAGCCGGAATTGAAACAGCAGTCGTTAGAAAAGATGATGAATTGATTGTTAAGATGCTTAAAGAACGTGAGGTCGATTTAGTTGTTTTGGCAGGTTATCTGGCAATTCTTACTGATGTACTGATTGATGCTTATCCAAATAAGATCATCAATATTCATCCATCACTTATTCCTTCTTTTTGTGGGCCAGGATATTATGGTATGCACGTTCATGAAAAAGTATTAGCACGGGGTGTTAAAGTAACAGGGGCAACAGTTCATTTTGTCAATAAAGAAGTTGATGGAGGACCAATCATACTTCAAGAAGCTTGTAATATTGATGATTTAGATGATCCTGAGGATATTCAGGCTAGAGTTTTAGAAATCGAACATCGTATCTTGCCTAAAGCAGTAGCTTTGTATTGTGATGGTAAGATCGTTATCGAAAATGAAAGGGCTAAGGTGAAATAAATGAAAAGAGCATTAGTTAGTGTTACGAATAAAGATGGTATTGTTGATTTTTGTAAAGGGTTAGTTGAGTTAGGATTTGAAATTGTTTCTACAGGGGGAACAATGGCAAAATTACAGGAAGCAAATGTCCCATGTATTGCAATTGATGATGTAACGGGATTTCCAGAAATTTTAGATGGTCGGGTTAAAACATTACATCCTAAAGTTCATGGCGGTTTATTATTCCGTCGTGATCTAGAAGAACATGTAAACACAGTTAAAGAAATGGATATTCAACCAATTGATTTAGTGTGTGTTAATTTATATGAATTTGAAAAAGCTTTAAAAGCAGGTAAACCAATGGCTGAGATGATTGAAAATATTGATATTGGTGGTCCTTCAATGATTCGTTCAGCAGCAAAGAATTTTAAAGATGTTTTAATTGTTACTGATCCTAAAGATTATGATAATGTTTTATCGGCAATTAAAGAAAATAATGACGATTTTGATTTTAGATTAAATCTTGCATATAAAGCATTTTCAACGACAGGGGCCTATGATGCCATGATTTCTCGTTATTTTGCAGGTGTTGTTGGTGATGATTTCCCAGATACATTAAATATTAGTTTAAAGAAAACAGAACATTTACGTTATGGTGAAAATTCACAGCAAAGAGCAAATAGTTATGTTGATCCATTTGTACAGCACAGCTTATTAGATTATGAACAATTACACGGTAAAGAAATTTCATTTAATAACGTTAATGATCTATATGGGGCTGTAGCGGTAGTTCGTGAATTTAAAGATCAAATCGTAACAGCGGCCATTAAACACTCAACTCCTTGCGGTGTAGCGATCGGTAAAGATGGTTATGATTCGTATATGAAAGCTTATGAAGCTGATCCACAAAGTATTTTTGGGGGAATTGTTGCTGTTAACTATAAAATTGATAAAAAGACAGCTGAAGAAATGCACAAGATCTTCTTAGAAATCGTAGCAGCACCAGATTTTGATGATGATGCTTTAGAAGTATTGAAAAAAAAGAAAAATTTACGAATTTTAAAACTTAAAAATATTGATGTACGAGAAGCTAAATATGATATTAAATATTTAGAAGGTAAGGTATTAGTTCAAGATATTAATACTGAAATGATCAAAGAGATGAATTGTGTAACTGAAGCTAAACCAACGGAAGAACAGCTCAGTGATATGGAATTTGGAATGCGGGTCGTTAAATTTGTTAAATCTAATGCTATCTGTATCGTTAAAAATGGCGTTACACTAGCTGTTGGTGGTGGTCAAACTTCAAGAGTTTGGGCATTAGAAAATGCAATCCATAATAATCCTGATAAAGATTTTAATGGGGCAGTACTTGCTAGTGATGCGTTCTTCCCATTTAGTGATTGTGCCCAGGTTGCTTATAATGCCGGAATTGGGGCAATCGTTCAACCTGGTGGTTCGATTCGTGATCAGGATTCAATTGATTTTTGTAATGAAAAAGGGATCCCAATGGTATTTACAGGATACCGGCATTTTAGACATTAATAGAAAGGTTTAGAACTTATGAAAGTACTTGTAATTGGTAGTGGTGGACGTGAACATGCCATTGCTTATAAATTAAACCAAAGTAATAAAGTTGATCAGATCTTAGCAATTCCAGGTAATCCGGGAATTGCTAAGATCGGTGAATGTATTAGTGGTAGTGTTGAAGATAATGAAATGATCGTTAATTTTGTTCGTGAAAACAAAATAGATTTAACTGTCATTGGGCCTGAAGTTCCTTTATGTAACGGCTTGGCTGATGACTTAGAAGCGGCTGGATTTATGGCTTTTGGGCCAACTAAACAGGCAGCAACTTTGGAAGGAAGTAAAGCATTTTCTAAAGATTTTATGGTTAGACATAATATTCCAACTGCTAAATACAAAGAAGTAAATAGTTATGAAGAAGCAGTTGAAGCTATTAAGGAGTTTGATTATCCTTTAGTTATTAAAGCCGATGGACTTGCTGCTGGTAAAGGTGTTGTCATTGTTGATAATCTTGATGATGCTAAAACTACATTAAAAGAAATGATGATCGATGGCAGCTTAGATGGTGCTGGCAGCAAAGTTGTGTTAGAAGAATTTTTAACAGGATTTGAATGTTCATTATTATGCTTTACTGATGGAGAAACGATCGTTCCAATGGTAAGTGCTAAAGATCATAAACAAATTTATGATGGTAATACTGGTCCCAATACTGGTGGGATGGGAACTGTTTCACCAAATCCATTTATGCCTGAAAATATGGATGAAGTATTGAAAAAAGATATTTTAGAGCCCTTTATGGCAGGTTTAAAGGCTGATCAGATGGATTATCGTGGTGTTGTTTTTATTGGCTTGATGATTGAAGATGGAAAAGCAAAAGTCTTAGAATTTAATGTTCGTTTTGGTGATCCCGAAACGCAATCGATCATGTTACGCTTAGATAGCGATCTATATGATATTATGGTTGCCTGTGCGACTAAGACGTTAAAAGATGTTGAAGTTAAATGGAATGATCAACATGTTGCCTGCTTAGTGCTTGCAAGTGGTGGTTATCCAGGAAGTTATCCAAAAGGAATTGAAATTAAAAATATTGATGATTGTGATGATTGTGTAATTTTCCATGCTGGAACAGCTATCAAAGATGGTAAATTAGTGACTAGTGGTGGTCGAGTTTTAAATATTTGTGCAACTGGTTCTTCATTAGAAAATGTTCGAAGTAAAGTTTATGCTGTAGCTAAAAAAATCGATTTTGATGGTAAATATTACCGTAATGACATTGGACTTAGATAGGGGGATATTATGAGTGAGGTAAAACGGATATATGTTGAAAAAAGAGCAGCGTATGCAACTGAAGCAAATGAAATTAAACATAATTTAATTGAACAATTAGGATTAGATATCAAGACATTAAGGATCATTAATCGTTATGATGTTCAAGGTATTAGTGATGATATTTTAGCTCAAGGTATTAATACTATCTTATCAGAACCAATGGTTGATGATGTTTATCAGGAAGATTTCCCTAAAAATGATGATGAAGCTATTTTTGCTATTGAATTTTTACCTGGTCAATATGATCAAAGAGCTGATTCATGTGAACAATGTTTTGCAATTTTAACTGGAAATACAACTGCTAAAGTAAAATGTGCAAGAGTCTTTGCAATTACTTTTACAGGGGATAAGGATACTGTTTTAAAACAGATCCAAAGCTTTTTAATCAATCCGGTCGATCAGCGTTTAGCTAGTTTGGATAAACCAGAAGATCTTAATGATAAAGCACCAGATATTAAACCAGTACCAACGATTACGGGATTTAATGAATTAGATAAAGCTGGTCTTGAGAAGTTTTTAGCTGACAACGGGATGGCGATGAACTATGAAGATTTAAAAGTAACCCAGGATTATTTTAAAAATGAAGAAAAAAGAGATCCAACGGAAACAGAATTAAAAGTATTAGATACATATTGGTCTGATCACTGTCGTCATACAACATTTGCAACAGTTATCACTGATTTAGATATTGAAAATGGTGCATTTAAAGAAATTTTAGAAAAAGATATTGAAGATTATAAAACAAGTCGTCATTTAGTTTATGGAATCGATACAAAACGTCCTTTAACTTTGATGGATCTTGCAACGATCTCAATGAAAGAATTACGTAAAACAGGGTATTTAGATGACTTAGAAGTATCCGAAGAAATCAATGCCTGCTCAGTCGAAATAACTGTACATACAACTGATGGTGATGAACAATGGTTATTGATGTTTAAAAATGAAACTCATAACCATCCAACAGAAATTGAACCTTTTGGGGGAGCAGCAACATGTCTAGGCGGGGCAATTAGAGATCCGCTTTCAGGTCGTGCTTATGTATATCAGTCAATGCGTATTACAGGAGCTGGTGATCCTCGTAAATCATTGGAAGAGACTATGAAAGGGAAATTACCACAACGTAAACTATGTCAAGAATCTGCTCATGGATTCTCTTCATATGGAAATCAAATCGGTTTAACAACAGGTTATGTCCATGAAATCTATGATGAAGGTTATGTCGCTAAAAGAATGGAACTTGGTGCAGTAGTAGCTGCGGCTCCGAAAGAACAAGTTAAACGTTTGGAACCATTAAAAGATCATATTGTTTTATTGATTGGAGGACGTACCGGTCGTGATGGAATTGGTGGTGCAACAGGTTCTTCTAAATCTCATGATATTAAATCGATTGAAACAGCAGGAGCTGAAGTTCAAAAAGGTAATCCAGTTGAAGAAAGAAAGATTCAGCGTTTATTTAGAAATAAAGAAGTAAGTGAAAAAATTGTTCGTTGTAATGATTTTGGTGCTGGTGGAGTCTGTGTTGCAGTAGGTGAATTAGCACCAGGATTAGTTATTGATTTAGATGCTGTATTAAAGAAATATGATGGTTTGACGGGTAGTGAACTTGCTATTTCTGAATCACAAGAACGGATGGCTATCGTTATTGATGCTAAAGATGCTGATTTTATCAAAGCTGAATGTGCTAAAGAAAACTTAGAAGTTGTCCAGGTAGCTGTAGTAACTGATGAAAATAGATTAGTGATGAAACATATGGGAGCAGATATTGTTAATATTTCACGTGATTTCTTAGATGCAGCTGGAGCTAAACGTTATCAAGATGTAAAAATCACTTTACCGGATTTTGATAACACACCATTTGATGAAGAAAAACAAACAAATTTTGTTTCAACAGTAAAAGATACATTATCTAAATTAAGTGTGGCTTCACAAAAAGGATTGATTGAAAGATTTGACTCTTCAATTGGTAATGGAACAGTTTTATCACCATTTGGAGGAATTAAGTATCATAGTGAAACTGAAGGGATGGCGGCTTTGATTCCAGTATTAGGAAAAGAAACAACAACAGCTTCAATCATGGCTTATGGTTATAATCCGCTAATTTCAAAATGGTCACCATATCATGGGGCAATGTATGCAATCGTTGAATCTGTCGCTAAAATAGTAGCAATGGGTGGAAACTATCATACAATTAGATTTTCATTCCAGGAATATTTTGAAAAATTATTAGATAATCCAACTAGTTGGGGTAAACCAATGGCAGCATTACTGGGAGCTTATCGAGTTCAAAGTGCTTTAAAATTACCTTCAATTGGTGGTAAAGATAGTATGTCTGGTTCTTTTGAAGAACTCCATGTACCGCCAACACTTGTATCATTTGCAATTACAAGTGGTGAAGTTGATGACATTATGACACCAGAAATTAAAGAAACAGGACATGTTTTGGCTGAAATTATCATTAATAAAGATAAATATAGAGTATTTGATTTTGATCATTTACAAAAGCAGTATGATGCAATCATGGCCTTAATGAAAGAAAAGAAAATTTACAGTGCATATACTGTAAAAGACGGTGGAGTTATTGAAGCTGTAAGTAAAATGGCTTTTGGTAATGGTGTTGGAGTTGCTTTCAATACCGAAAATAGTCTAGAAAGTTATGTTGCTCGTGATTATGGAAATATTATTATTGAAGTTAAATCAGAAAAAGATTTAAGTACATTTGATAATTATCGTATTGTGGCTACAACTAATGAAAGTGATGTTTTATCTTACGGCAGTGATAAGATTTCTTTAGATGAAGCTTATGCAATCAATAAAGCACCATTAGAAAATGTCTATCCAACAAGAGAAAAGGCACCAACTAGTGAAATTAAAGTAGCAGCTTGTCAGACAAGATCAGATTTAAAAGCAAAGGTAGTTGTCGAAACTCCTTTAGTAGTGATTCCAGTATTCCCAGGAACAAACTGTGAATATGATTCAAAACGGGCTTTTGAAAAAGCTGGAGCTAAAGTTGAGTTAGTATTAATTAGAAATAAAACAGAACAAATGCTTAAAGATTCGATCGATGAATTAGAAGCAGCGATCAAACAAGCTAATATCGTGATGTTACCAGGTGGATTTAGTGCTGGGGATGAACCAGAAGGTTCTGGTAAATTTATCGCAACGGTATTAAAGAATCCGCGCTTAAAAGCTGCAATTACTGATTTATTAGAAAATCGTGACGGTTTAATGATCGGTATCTGTAACGGTTTCCAGGCTTTAGTTAAATTAGGATTATTACCATATGGTAAGATTCAGGAGATGTCTAAAAATGATCCGACTTTAACTTTCAATACTATTGGACGCCATGTTTCACAAATGGTAGATACACGAATTGGTAGTGTCAAATCACCTTGGTTAAAATATGTAAATGTTGATGATATCCATACAATTCCTGTTAGTCATGGTGAAGGTCGCTTTGTGGCACCAAAAGAAGTTATTGAAGAATTATTTGAAAATGGGCAAGTATTCTCACAATATGTTGATCCAAATCGTAAGGTAACAATGCAGACACCATATAATCCAAATGGATCGATGTATGCAATTGAAGGTATTATTTCACGTGATGGTCGTGTCATCGGTAAGATGGGACATAGTGAACGTCAAGGTGAAAATCGCTTTAAAAATGTTTATGGTGAAATGGACCAAAAATTATTTGAAGCTGGTGTAGATTATTTTAAGGGTGGAAAATAGAATGGAAAAACAAGAATTTGAATGTTTGACACTTTGTCCATTAGATGGACGTTATTCTGGTGTTAAAGATGCATTAGGAGAATATTTTTCGGAATATGCATTAGTTAAATATAGAGTTTTCGTTGAAATTCAATGGTTGAAATTTTTAATTGAAAATGTTGAAAGTGATATTTTAGCTAAATTTGATGTAAAAGATATGGATAAACTTACTGCTATTGCTAGTGAATTTAACTATGATTCTTTTGCGAGAATTAAGGAAATTGAAAATACAACGCGTCATGATGTTAAAGCAGTAGAATATTTCATTGATGAAAGAGTAGATGCTTTAGGATTTGGTTATTTACAAAGTTTTGTTCATATCGGCTGTACTTCAGAAGATATCAATAATACATCTTATGCCTGCATGTTAAAATATGGTTTAAAAGATGTCTGGTTACCAAAAGCTAAAGAATTTGCAGCTATTATTGATAAATGGGCAACTGACCATAAAGATGATGCGATGTTAGCTCATACTCATGGACAGCCTGCTACGCCAACAACGATTGGTAAAGAGTTTAAAGTTTATGCTTATCGTTTCTTATCAAGTATCGAGAATATTGAAGCGGTTAAAATTAAAGCTAAATTCAATGGGGCTACGGGAAACTATAGTGCTATCTTAACAGCTTTTCCTAATGAAGACTGGCAAAGTCTTGCAAAAAAATTCGTTGAAGAGTATTTGGGCTTAACTTTTAATCCTTTGACAACACAAATCGAAAGTCATGATTATACTTGCCATATTTTAGATGGTATTCGTCATTTTAATAATGTTTTAGTGGATTTTGATGTTGATATGTGGCTATATATTTCAATGGAATACTTTAAACAAATTCCGGTTAAAGGAGAAGTTGGAAGTAGTACGATGCCTCATAAAGTTAATCCAATTCGTTTTGAAAACAGTGAAGCAAACGTTGATATGTCAAATAATATTTGTGTTGCTTTATCAAATAAATTACCTAAATCAAGAATGCAAAGAGATCTATCTGATTCATCAAGCCAAAGAAATTTAGGTTTAGCATTTGGTTATTCATTACAGGCAATCAATGAAACAATGAATGGGTTAGCTAAATGTGTTGTAAACAAAGAAAAACTTGCTAGTGATTTAAATGAAAAATGGGAAGTATTGGCTGAGCCAATTCAAACAATGTTAAGAAAATATGGTGTACCTGATGCTTATGATACTTTAAAAGCATTAACTAGAGGAAAGAGTATTTCTAAAGAAGATATCTTAAAATTTGCAGAAAGTTTAGATATCTTATCTGATCAAGATCGTCAGACTTTAGTTGAAATGACACCAGCATCTTATATTGGTTTAGCTAATGTTTTAGCAGATATTGATTTAAATAAATAATTTTGAAATTAAAAAGTTTATTCTTTAAGATTTTAAATCTTCATTGAATAAACTTTTTATTATAAAAATAAATAAAATAAAAGGAAGGTTATAGCTATTTGAATTTATTAATAGCGATAACCTTCTTTATTTTTATATATCATTTTATAGTTAATAAATAAGAATTTAGTTTTATAGTAAATGAATGTTATGTTTTTCGCATTCATCGATTACTTCTTGAGGCCAAATACTAGCTTGAACTTCACCGACATGAGCTTTTTTTAGTAATAACATACATAATCGAGATTGTCCGATTCCACCACCAATAGTATATGGCAATTCGTTATTAAGAATCTGTTTATGATAAGGTAATTCTAAACGTTCTAGACAATTTTCAGCTTCTAACTGTTCTACTAAAGCATCTTCATCAACTCTGATTCCCATTGATGAAATTTCTAAGGCACATTTAAGTGGTTCAAACCAAAATAAGATATCACCATTTAAATCCCAATCGTCATAGTCTGGTGCTCGACCATCATGTTTAATACCACTTTTTAATTTCTTTCCAACTCCCATAACGAAGATGCAGCCATATTCCTTACACATTGCTGTTTCACGCTCAGTTGGTGTTAGATCAGGATAACGATCTTCTAATTCTTGTGATGTAAAAAAATAGATTTTATCAGGTAAACGATTAACAGCATGAGGATATTTATACCAAACTTCATGCTCCATGTGTTTGATTACTTTAAAAATCTTTAAAACATGACGTTTAAGCGTTTCTTCGTTTCTTTCAGATTTAGAAATAATTTTTTCCCAATCCCATTGATCAACATAGTATGAGTGAAGATTATCAACAGCTTCATCTTTTCTGATGGCATTCATATTTGTATATAAACCTTCATGCATTTTAAAGCCATATTTTTTAAGGGCCATCCGTTTCCATTTAGCTAAAGAATGAACGACTTCGATTGTTTCATCAGGTATTTCTTTGATTTCAAATGAGACCGGATTTTCTACGCCATTTAAATTATCATTTAAACCACTATTTTTTTCCACAAATAATGGAGCTGATATTCTAGATAACTGTAAAGCTCTTCCGATTTCTTTTTGGAACGTATCACGAATATATTTGATTGCTTCCTGAGTTTGACGTAAGTCTAAAACAGGATCATAATTTTCAGGTATAATTAATTTCATTGTAGTAATAACTCTCCTTTAATATTTTTTTACATTGTAACATGTATAAATGCTTGGATACAATAAGAAAATAGAGTAATTTTGTAAACTTTTAAGATGTATTTATAAACGTATAAGGTTTATAAATGAAATTTAGGAAATGTTTTTTAAAACATACAATTTATATTTATTGAAATTAACATTAATTAAATCCATTATATTATATAGTAAGAAAATATTTGTTGTTAAGTAATGATAAAACTTGTATAATTAAGAAAATAATTGCAGGGGGAATTAGTATGCGAGATTTGAGTAAAATAAAAAATTTGATTATTAAGATCGGCTCTTCGTCGTTATGTGATGATCAGGGAAATATAAATAAGGAAAAAATTTTAAACTTAATCCAACAAATAGCATATATTAAGCGTAAGGGGATCAAAATTACACTAGTTAGTAGTGGGGCAATCAATGCTGGCGTTCATGTAATGAAACTCGATGAGCGGCCTCAGACAATTCCGAAAAAACAAGCACTGGCAGCTATTGGTCAAGCCTCATTAATGCAAATATATGAGGATCTGTTTAGTTTGTTTAATTTAAAGTGTGCTCAAATATTATTAAATCATGATGATTTTGATGATCGAAAACGGTTGATGAATTTCAATCATGCGATGCAGGCATTAATTGAGTATGATGTCGTGCCAATCATTAATGAAAATGATACTTTGGCAGTCGATGAGATCAAAGTTGGGGATAATGATACTTTGGCATCACTGATCGTACCAGCTGTAAGTGGTGATATGCTAGTGCTGGTTAGTGATATCGATGGTTTATATGATGATAATCCGCATATCAATAAGAAGGCTAAGTTGATTAGAAATGTTAATGGCATTACTAAAGAAATTGAAAATATGGCTAAAGATGCTTCGAGTAAAGTTGGAACAGGCGGGATGATCACCAAGATCAGAGCCGCTAAAGTATGTAATGAATTTGGCTGTGATATGGCAATTGTTAATGGGGGTCAACCAAATGTTTTAATAGATTTGATCGAAGGTAAAGAAGTAGGGACATATTTTAACAGTGACGCTAGCAGAAGATTAAATTCGCGACAGCATTGGATCATGTATCGAAGTATGCCAAAAGGGAGTATTATTGTTGATGATGGGGCTAAAATGGCGTTGATCAATAAGCATACTAGTTTATTACCTAAAGGAATCGTAGATGTGAAAGGAAATTTTTTAATTTCCCAGATCGTCGATATAAGAGATCTTAATGATGATTTATTAGCACGAGGAATGGTTAATTACTCAAGTGATGAAATTAAGTTGATTAAAGGCTTAAATACAAGTGAAATAGAAAAAGTGTTACATTATAAAGACTATGATGAAGTTATTCATGCAAATAATCTGGTCTTGGTAGAAGGGGTGAAGGAATAATGATCGAAGAACAATTAAAAGATGCTAAATTAGCTTGTCGTAAAATGCAAAATATTGATAAATATACTAAAATGGATGCTTTAGATGCCATTAGTAAAGGATTATTAGATAATATCGATTATATTTTAGGTGAAAATGCTAAAGATATTGCAAATGCCAAATATAATGGAATTAGTGAGGCGATGGTCGATCGTTTACTGTTAACAGAAGAAAGAATCAAAGCGATGGCCAAAGATGTTGAAAAAGTTGCTGATTTAAAAGACTGTATTGGTGAAGTAGTACGTGAAATCAAACGTCCGAATGGATTAGTTATTGATCAAGTGCGTATTCCTATCGGGGTAGTAGCAACAATTTATGAATCGCGCCCTAATGTTACTGTTGATATTGCTTCAATCTGTATCAAAACTAATAACGTCTGTGTTTTAAAAGGTGGTAAGGAAGCAATCTATTCAAATATTGCTTTAGTTAATGTTATTAATATGGTAATTAAAGATATTTTACCTGATAATGTTGTAACGTTAATTGAAAATACAGACCGCAGTATCGTTACAGAGATAATTACAGCTAATCAATATGTCGATGTTGTGGTACCTCGCGGTGGAGCAGGGTTGATTCAGCATGTAGTTAATAATGCAACAGTACCCGTAATTGAAACTGGAGCAGGGATTTGTCATTTATATGTCGATAAAGATGCTGATTTGCAAATGGCTGTAAAAATTGCAGTCAATGCTAAAATCTCAAGACCTTCAGTTTGTAATGCGATTGAAACGATTTTAGTTCATCAAGATATTGCTAATGCTTTTTTGACAAGCTTGAAACCGGAGTTTACAAAAATCAAGATTTATGGCGACCCTGAAGCATTAAAGTTTATTGATGGCGAGTTAGCAACATCTAAAAATTATGCTACTGAATACGATGATTATATTTGTAATATCAAAGTGGTCAAAAACGTTGATGAGGCAATTGAACATATTTATAATTATTCGACTAAACATTCTGAAAGTATTATTAGTGAAAATGAAAATACAGCTAAATATTTTATGGAATCTTTAGATTCAGCTTGTGTATATCATAATGCTTCAACGAGATTTACTGATGGTGGTGAATTTGGTTTTGGGGCTGAAGTGGGAATAAGTACTCAAAAATTACATGCTCGAGGACCAATCGGCTTACAGGAAATGACATCAACAAAATATATGATCTATGGTAAAGGGCAGATTCGTTAAATAGCTACAAAAATATCCAGATGTAAAAAACATTCTGGATATTTTTTATAAATATAAAAAATTCTTTGTAATTTCATGTGATATCACGGAAAATTTATCGTAAATTAACAAATTATTTCAAAAATATTGACGTAAATTAAG
Organism: Clostridiales bacterium VE202-01; assembly: GCA_000508865.1. Classification (GTDB taxonomy): domain Bacteria; phylum Bacillota_I; class Bacilli_A; order Erysipelotrichales; family Coprobacillaceae; genus Thomasclavelia. The sequence continues at coordinate 15,035 of BAHP02000004.1, read as the reverse complement.
TTTATCATATAGATTTAAGTATAGAAGATAATAGTGTATGGTAGGTGAAAGAAATGAAAAAAATATTGAAGCTAATGATATGTACTGTCGTTTTATTATTTGTTGTTGTAGGACGTTTTTATTATAGTGTTTATGCAAGCGAGTATCAATGTAATTTAGCTAATGATGATAATTTAAATTCGGATGATTTTGATAGTTTAAGAATTGGCAGTTATAATATAAAATCTTTGAATTACGGAAAAGAATCTTTGGAAGATTTTAATAATGATATTGAAGGATTGGATCTCGATATCATTTGTTTACAAGAAGTTGATAAAAATGCATATCGTTCAGGTAATTATGACATGCTGGAAGAAATGGCAAAAGCTAATGGATATTCGTATTATCACTTTTATTCAACGATGTGGATCTTAGATGGATATTATGGTTTAGGAATCTTGAGTAAATATCCAATCATTGAAGTATCGGCAAAACTTTTACCAAACAGTTTATTGAAAGAACCACGAATATTAACTAAAACTACGATTACCTTTGGTAATAAAGAAATCAATGTTTATAATACCCATTTAACATATGAAAATAATGATTATCGTATTTCACAAATGGATTTTGTTAAAGAAGTAGTTGATTTTGATGATTATGCAGTTTTAGCCGGTGATTTTAATTCTTTTGGTATGAATGGTGATTTTGAACTCGAAGGTATTAAAAGTATTAATAGTGAAAAAGAATATATGACATTTCGTGATTTTGCTGCCCCAGATGATATCTTTTATTCTAATAAATTTACAGTAAATGATCAAGGATTGATCATGTCATCTTTTTCAGATCACAATCTTTTATATGCTGAATTAATACTTGAAAATTAATTATGGGATTCTTGACAACATGTCCAAATATTACTACACTATAGATAGTAATGAGGAAGGTAAGGTTTAAATTTATGAATATTGAAGAAAGAGTAAAAAAGGCTTATGATTTACATCATATGGGTTATAATTGTGCCCAGGCTGTATTAGGAGCGTATGTTGATTTATTAAATATCGATATGGATCAAGCGATGAGCATTGCCTATGGTTTTGGTGGTGGTGTAGGAATGACTAGAGAAATCTGTGGAACTTTGACTGGTGGTGCGATGGCATTAGGTCTAAAATACGGTAAAGGTGAAGCTGATGTAAAGCAAAAGAAATTTGTTAATGAAAAAGTAGCTGCTTTATGTAAAGAATTCGAAGAATCACATGGTTCAGTTATTTGTGGTGAGTTATTAGGAATTAGAAAAACAGATAAAGAAGTTAATCGCGCTACATGTGATGATCTAATTGCTGAGGTTGTTAGATTATTGGAAAAATATTTAATTGATTAGATGTCGTTTTGACATCTTTTATTTTTCTATTGACATTAGTTTGTGTACTAACTATAATACTTAGTATACTAACTATTGGTTAGTATTAACTGATGGAAGGAGGTAGAAAATGGAAGAGATTAATTTTGATGATATAAAAGAATTGTTTGATAATTTTCAAAACTTTCATAAAACTGTAAATTATACAATGATGGAAAAAACAGAACGTTTTAATATTTCGATCAATCAAACGAAATTACTTTTGATGTTACAAAAACATCATAATATTAATCAAAATGCTTTAGCAAAAAAGCTCAATGTCACTAAGGCTACTTTATCAGTTAGGTTGCAGCGTTTGGAAAAGTTGGGTTATCTTACTCGCGTTCAAGATGAACACGATAAGCGTAATTATGTCTTAAATATTACAGATACTGGGGAAGCTTTTATTGAACAAGCGACTAAAATTATGAAAGAAAAAACCATGATTTTGTTTAAAGGAGTTTCAAAAGAACAAATTAATGTGTTAAATGATGTCATAAAAATCATGAAAAAGAATATTGAAGAATGTAAAGGAGAGAAATGATGCTAAAATTAAAATATTATTTTAAAAAATTTTGGGCACCGATTTTGCTTTGTGTAGGCTTATTGTTCTTGCAATCACAATCAGAATTAGCATTACCTGATTATATGTCGGATATAGTATCGGTTGGTATTCAAGCAGGCGGTTTTGATAGTGCTGTTAGTGATGTTTTAAGTGAAGATACGTATAATCATTTACTAGTTTTGATAGATAAAGATGACCAGGATTTTTTCAAACAGTCTTATAAATTAGTAACTAGTAAAGATATTGATAAAGACATTTTAGATAAGTTTCCTGATGCTAAAGGTCAAAATATCTATACTTTAAAAGATCTTAACGATAAAAATATGGATAAATTAGAACAGATTCTTGAAAAACCTATGTTATTAGTAACATCAATAGATACAATGGATCCAGGTTCTAAAGAATATCAAGAAAAATTTGGTAATTTACCTGAAGGAATGAGTCCTTACGATGCTCTGGCAATGATTCCAGATGATCAAAAAGCTGAGATGTTTAGTGAAATTGACAGCCAAATGGAAGCAATGGGAGAATCTACGTTAAAAATTGCTGCTGGTAATGGGGTCAAAGCAGAATATACAAAACTTGGTTGTGATGTTGATCAAGTTCAAAAAGAGTATATTTTAATGTCAGGACTTAAAATGTTAGGCATTGCTTTAGCAGGAACTGTCTGTGCTGTTGCTTGTGGATTTTTAGCTAGTAGAGTTGGTTCTGGGGTGTCTCGATTATTACGTGGCGATGTTTTCAAAAAAGTTGAGAGTTTTTCTAATGAAGAATTCAACAAGTTTTCAACAGCTTCTTTGATTACGCGAACTACCAATGATATTACACAAGTTCAGATGGTTGTAATCATGTTTATTAGAATCGTCTGCTTTGCACCGATGATGGGAATTGGAGCATTGATTAAAGCGTTTCAAAATACGCCATCAATGACATGGATCATTGGATTAGTATTAATTATTATCTTTTTAGTAATTGGGGTTACTTTTGTAATTGTAATGCCAAAATTTAAAATTGTTCAGTCATTGATCGATAGACTTAATTTAACGATGCGTGAAAATCTATCAGGAATGCTGGTTATTAGAGCATTTGGGAATGAGGAACATAGTGAAAAAAGATTTGAAAAAGCAAATTTTGATTTAACAAAAGTTAATTTATTCGTCAATCGGACAATGGCATCGATGATGCCAATTATGATGTTTATATTTAATGTTGTTAGTTTGTTGATTGTTTATTATGGTGCTAAACAAATTGATTTAGGAAATATTGCAATTGGTCAGATGATGGCATTTATGCAATATGCAATGCAGATCATTATGTCATTTTTAATGATTGCCATGATTGCAATCATGCTACCACGTGCAAGTGTTGCTGCTGATCGTGTTTATGAAGTATTATCAATGGAACCAAAGATCGTAGATCCACAAGAACCAAAATCTTTTGATGATAGTAAACGTGGCTTAGTTGAATTTAAAAATGTTACTTTCAAATATCCTGGAGCTCATGAAGCGGTATTAGAAAATATTAGTTTTACAGCTAAACCAGGGCAAACAACAGCTTTTATTGGTTCAACTGGTTCGGGGAAAAGTACATTGATTAATTTGATTCCACGATTCTATGAAGTGAGTGAAGGACAAATTGAAGTTGATGGTGTTGATATTCGTGATGTTAAACAGCATGATTTAAGAGAGAAGATTGGTTTAGTTCCACAAAAAGGATTGTTATTTTCAGGAACGATTAGATCTAATCTGACTTATGGAGCACCAGAGGCAACTGATGAACAGTTAGAAGAAGTTATTAAAGTTGCTCAAGCTAAAGAGTTCATTGATCATAAAGAAGAGCGCCTTGATTCAGAAATTTCTCAAGGTGGTACAAATGTTTCCGGTGGACAAAAACAGCGTCTAGCAATTGCTAGAGCTATTGCTAAAAATCCTGAAATATTTATTTTTGATGATAGTTTTTCAGCTCTTGATTTTAAAACAGATGCTAACTTACGTCGCGAATTAGATAAGATGATCAAGAAAACTAAAAATACTGTTTTAATCGTTGGACAACGTATCGCTTCGATCATGTCAGCTGATCAAATCATAGTTTTAGATGAGGGAAAGATCGTTGGTAAAGGTAAACATAGTGAATTGATGAAAAATTGTAAAGTGTATCAGGAAATAGCTTATTCACAATTATCAAAGGAGGAATTAGGACATGAGTAGTAAAGAAAAAAGAAGTGGTCCTAAATTCGGACCAGGAATGCAGGGAATGCGTGGTGGTGAAAAGGCTAAGGATTTTAAAGGGACACTTAGCAAGTTATTTAAATATTTAAAACCATACTATTTTAAATTGGTAGTAGTAATAATTTTTGCTTCGGCTTCAACAGTATTTTCGATCGTAGGACCAAAAATCTTAGCTAAAGCAACAGACAAATTAGGTGAAGGGATCATGGCTAAGGTCAATGGTACTGGTGGAATCGATTTTGAATATATCGGCTATATTATCTTGATTTTAGTTGGGTTATATTTATTAAGTGCATTATTTAGTTATGTTCAAGGTTTTATTACTTCTACGGTATCTCAAAAAGTAGCTTATGACTTAAGAACGTCGATTTCTACTAAGATGGATAAAATGCCATTAAGCTATTTTGATAAACATACAAGTGGTGATATTTTAAGTCGTGTTACTAATGATATTGATACAATTGCTCAGTCATTAAATCAAAGTATGTCACAGGTAATCACTTCTAGTGTTACTGTAGTTGGTATCTTTATTATGATGTTGAGCATTTCACCACAAATGACATTGATTGCGGTTTGTGTTTTGCCTGTTTCAATGATTTTGATTGCTTTGGTAATGAAACGTTCACAAAAATATTTTGCAAGACAGCAGCAGGCTCTAGGTGATGTAAATGGTCATATCGAAGAAATGTATGGTGGTCATAATGTAGTTAAAGCTTTTAATGGTGAAGAGGCTTCAGTTGAACAGTTTAATGCATTTAATGATAGTTTATATGAAAGTGCCTGGAAATCACAGTTTTTCTCAGGATTGATGCAGCCAATTACAAACTTTGTCGGAAATGTTGGTTATGTTGCGGTTTGTTTATTAGGTGGTGTTTTAGCTGGTGGTGGTAATATCACAATCGGTGATATTCAAGCTTTTATTCAGTATGTTCGTCAATTCAATCAGCCAATTAGTCAATTAGCTCAAACGATGAATATGTTACAAAGTACAGCTGCAGCTGCAGAACGTGTTTTTGAATTTTTGAATGAAGAAGAGTTAGAATTAGAAACACCGAAAGTAACAAGTGAAGAAGTAAAGAAAATCAATGGTTCAGTAACTTTTGCGGATGTTAATTTTGGATATGTAAAAGATCAAACGATCATTAATGATTTTAGTTACATGTTCATTCTGGACAAACGGTAGCGATCGTTGGCCCTACAGGTGCTGGTAAGACAACGATTGTTAAGTTATTGATGAGATTTTATGAGTTGAATGGCGGTTCTATATTTATTGATGGTAAAGATATTCGTGATTTTGCTCGTAAAGATTTAAGATCATTATTTGGAATGGTTTTACAGGATACTTGGTTATTTAATGGAACAATCAAAGAGAACTTAATGTATGGTAAACTGGATGCTAGTGATCAAGAAGTTAAAGAAGCTTGTAAAGTTGCTTATGTTGACCATTTTGTCCAAACTCTTGAAGATGGTTATGATACGATCATTAATGAAGAATCCTCAAATATTTCTCAAGGACAAAAGCAGTTATTGACGATTGCTCGAGCATTTTTGAAAGATCCTAAGATCTTGATTCTTGATGAAGCAACTTCATCAGTTGATACAAGAACTGAAGTCTTGATTCAACGGGGAATGGAAAAATTAATGGAAGGAAGAACAAGTTTTGTCATCGCCCATCGTTTATCTACGATTCGTGATGCTGATACGATCATCGTTATGAAAGATGGCGATATTGTTGAACTTGGTAATCATGATTCTTTAATTGAGAAAAATGGTTTCTATGCTTCTTTATATCAATCTCAATTTGAAGGGATAACTGAGTAATAATTGAAAGAGCAGATGATTTTTATTCATTTTGCTCTTTTTTATATTGTATAATAGTAGATGAATGGAAGTGATAGAAGATGAAACAAAAGATGCCATTTACAAATATTAGTAATGAACCGTTAGCTAATCGTTTAAGACCTAAGACACTAGAGGATTATGTAGGACAGAGTCATTTAGTTGCACCAGGAAAAATTCTGTATCAGTTGATCAATAGTGATACTTTGCCTTCAATGATTTTTTGGGGTCCTCCTGGTGTTGGTAAAACAACTCTCGCAAGAATCATTGCCAATCAAACAAAAGCAAATTTTATCAATTTCAGTGCTGTTACCAGTGGTATCAAAGATATTCGAAACGTCATGAAAAAGGCCAAGGATATGCAGGAACAAGGGGAAAAACAATTGTTTCGTCGATGAAATTCATCGTTTTAATAAAGCTCAGCAAGATGCTTTCTTACCATATGTTGAACAAGGAAGCATTATTTTAATCGGTGCAACAACAGAAAATCCATCATTTGAGATCAATTCAGCTTTATTATCGCGTTGTAAAGTATTTACACTAAAAGCACTAACGATCGATGATATCGTAAATTTATTACATCGGGCTTTAAATGATGTAAACGGTTTTAAAGAAGAAAATATAATCATTGAAGATGATTTATTGTATATGATTGCAAATTTTTCTAATGGTGATGCAAGAGTAGCAATAAACACTTTAGAAATGGTAGTTTTAAATGGAAATATCGATAAAGATAAAATATTTATTACTAATGAGACAGTTGAACAATGTATCAACCAAAAATCATTATTGTATGATAAAAACGGTGAAGAACACTATAATATTATTAGTGCTTTGCATAAATCAATGCGTAATAGCGATGTTGATGCTTCAATCTATTGGCTGGCTAGGATGCTTGAAGCAGGTGAAGATCCTTTATATGTAGCTAGACGTTTGATTCGATTTGCATCAGAAGATATTGGAATGGCTGATAGTCGTGCTTTAGAAATAGCCACGGCCGCATATCAAGCTTGTCATTATATTGGAATGCCTGAATGTAATGTTAATTTAACTCATTGCGTAACTTATCTGGCTTTAGCACCTAAATCGAATGCTTTATATATGGCATATGAAAAAGCAAAAAAAGATGCATTAAATACAGTTGCTGACCCTGTACCGTTACATCTTTGTAATGCACCGACACGATTAATGAAAGAATTAAATTATGGTAAAGGGTATCAGTATGCTCATGATTATGAAGATAAAATAACAAATATGCAGTGTTTGCCTGATCGTCTTAAAGAGCAACGCTATTATTTCCCTACTAATCAGGGTACTGAAGCAAAAGTGATTAAACGGTTAGAGCAGATAGCTTATTTAAAAAAAAGATATCATAAATGAAAGATGAGTGTTTTATGGAAATTAGATTTTGATATCTATATAAATATAAAGTAAATATTTACTTTATAAGTATGTACTATAATTGATAGCATATCTTCTTGAGATAAGAAAATAAAATCTCTTGTTATCTCTAAAAGATTTGATTATAATAGGGATAAATTAAATAACAAGGAGAAGTATATGATAAAAAATATAATCGGTGGTATTGCCATAGGTATTGCTAATGTAATCCCAGGTGTTAGTGGGGGAACCATGATGGTTATTTTAGGTATTTTTAATCCTATGATGGATGCTATTAGTGGCATTTTTAAACGTGAAAATCCTAATCGAAAAAGAGATATTATTTTTATTTTTCAAGTACTGATCGGTGCTGCTGTTGGAATTATTGGGTTTGCTAAAATTTTAGAAGTACTATTTAATTATTATCCAACACAGACGATCTATTGGTTTATCGGACTAATTGCATTTAGTATCCCTTTATTTTTAAATGGTGAGATGAAAGGGCAAAAGTTTGCAATTATTCCATTTATTTGTGGTCTAGCAATTATTTTTGCTTTAGAATATTTTAATCCTGGTGAAGGTAAAACAGTTGTGAATCCTGATTTTCCAGCATTAAGTGCCGGTTTGTTTATTAAGATGATGATAATTGGGGCTATTTCTGGAGCGACGATGATCATGCCAGGTGTTAGTGGTAGTATGGTATTGTTGATTTTAGGAGAGTATTATTTATTTAAATCTTATCTAGCGAATGTTACTAGTTTTAGTTTAGATGTGATCATGCCACTTGGTTTTATGGCAATCGGAATTGCTTTAGGTATTGTTATCAGTGCTAAATTATGTTCTTATTTTACTAAAACACATAAAGCGGGATTTTTAAGTTTGATACTTGGTCTAATCGTTGCTTCATCATTAGTATTAATTCCTTTTGATGTTAGTTATGATCTTAATTTGATCATTACATCATTAGCAGCTGTTATTTTTGGTGGTGTAATTGTTTTAGGTTTATCTAAAATTCAATAATTTTAAAATCAATAATGCTTTTAGTATTATTGATTTTAATTTATAAAAAAATCAAATTTCTTCTATTTATAGCTTATACAAACTGAAATATTATTTTTTAGTTAAAAAAATGACAAGAGAGTGTCATAGGGAAGTGACATAATGCTAATTTTGTGTTAGTATTGGACTAAAGGGGGATAAAGAAATGATTACATATAAAAAAGCAACAACAAAAGAAGAAATTATTAAAACTATACATGAAATGGATTTGGAATATGTTAGAGAGTATGGAACATCAATAGTAATTCCGTTTGTTGATAAGAAGACAAGAAAAATTATCGAACGGGAATTAAAAAAATTAAAAATATATCATAAAGTAGAAGTTGTTATGACTAATGATATAAAAGCAATGCATGAACATGTATTAAAAGAATACAAAAAAACAGTGTCATAGTTTTTTTTAATACTTATGCATAATCAAAATGTACTAAGTTATATTTAAAAGTGATTTTACTGGCTGGATATTTGATTAAAAATTGAAGCTGATAAAATTAAATATAGCAATTTACTAAAGTTTAATATCAACATAAGATGTATTGTAAAGAATATCTAGGTTTAAGATATATCGAGACAATAATTTATTACCCCATATGGATATTATAGTATTAATACATGTTTATTAATAACCTAGATTAGGATAATAATGATTTAGAACCATAAATAAGTAAATTTCTTTAAAGCATTTAAGCTTTAAAGAATTCTTTTTATGTTACGATAAAATGTTTACAAATATGTGAAAATAGGTATTATTTTAACTGCAAAGTGTTAAAAAATAGAATTTTTGGAACTAATGTTTCTTTTTTTTATAATCTTTTGTATAATGATACTATTGCAGGAGGCCTTCAGATGACAAAGAAAAAAGAACTAGTTAAGTTTTCAATTGAATGATAGCAATTGTTGCAGTAACAGCAGTTGTTTTTACGAAGATCGTGATACCCGTAAAAGTAGATGGGGAAAGTATGTATCCTACATTACACGATAAGGATACCGCAATAGTAAATGCCTTGTATTTAGGCAAAAATGATATAAAACGTTTTGATATTGTCGTTTTGAAATGTGAAAAATTAGATAAAGATATTATTAAAAGAGTAATTGGGTTGCCTGGTGATACTATTGTTTTTAGTAATGATAAGTTATATATAAACGGTTCATATTATGCAGAAGATTATTTAGATAAAGATTATATTGAAGAGGCAAAAGAAAGATACGCTACTGATCTATTTACAAATGATTTTGAAGTAGCGTTAGGTGATGATGAGATTTTTGTTTTAGGTGATAATCGCTTACGTTCAGCTGATTCAAGAACACTAGGGACTTTTAAGTATAGTGATATTATTGGTAAAAAGGGAGTAATCATTTATCCATTTAGTAATATGAAGTTTATTGATTAAAGGAGGTAAAGTATGTCGAAGCAAATTCAATGGTTTCCTGGACATATGGCTAAAGCTCGTCGGGAAATTAGTGAGAAAATGAAATTGATTGATATTGTTATTGAGTTAGTAGATGCTAGAGCACCACTTTCATCAAAGAATCCTTTATTTAATCAAGTCTGTAATAATAAGCCTCGCTTAATTGTTATGACAAAAAGAGATTTAGCTGATGAAAAAATAACTGATATGTGGATCAAATATTTTAAAGACAAAGGTATTTATGCAATATGTGTAAATTTGAAAAACTTCAATGAATATCATTTAATAATTGATCTTTGCAAAGATATTTTAAAAGAAAAGATGGAACGTGAAGCCAAGCGAGGTCTTAAGCCCCGAGCAATGCGGGCAATGGTATTAGGAATTCCCAATGTCGGTAAATCTACTTTTATTAATCGTCTTGCTAAGCGTAAAGCGACAGTTACGGGTAATCGTCCTGGTGTAACTAAAGCCCAACAGATCATCAAAGTTGATAAAGATTTTGAATTATTTGATACACCGGGAGTTCTATGGCCGCGATTTGATGATATAAATACAGCTCGTAATATTGCTTTGATCGGGTCAATCAAACAGGATATTTTACCATTAGATGAATTATTTATTTATGCAGTCAAATATTTAGAAACAACATACTATCAAATGGTTAGTAAACGTTATAATATTGAAATCGATTTTGATAGTGACTGGGTGGAAAAAGTCTATGATGATATAGCTAAAAATCGTAAAATTAAACCAGTGCGGGGTTATACAGACTATGATCGGGTAATGGAAGTGTTTTTTAATGATATATTTGATGGCAGTATGGGAAGAATTACATGGGAGAAACCAGATGAATCGCTATGAGTATGAAAGTAAATATTATCAGATGGGCTATGATTATATTATTGGTCTAGATGAAGCTGGCCGTGGCCCTATGGCTGGGGAATTAGTTGTAGCTGGGGTGATCTTTCCAAAAGGTTTTTATGATGAAAAAATTAATGATTCAAAGCAGCTTTCAGAAAAAAAACGTGAAGCACTGTATGATTTGATTGTCGAAAATGCTCTAGCTTATGATATTGAAATTATCAGTGTTGAGGATGTTGATAGTTTAAATGTATATCAAGCTAGTAAGCTGGGAATGGAAAAATGTATTGAAAATTTAAAACGTGAAAAGATGTTTGCATTAAGTGATGCAATGCCCCTAAATTATGCTGATCATGAAGCTATCATCAAAGGCGATGCTAAAAGTATTTCTATTGGGGCAGCTAGTATATTAGCTAAGGTCACAAGAGATCGGTTAATGAAAGAATATGCTAAAATTTATCCAGAATATGGTTTTGATAAGCATAAAGGCTATGTTACAAAGATGCATAAAGAGGCGATAGAGAAATATGGTGTTTGTCCAATTCATCGTAAATCTTTTGCACCAGTACAAAAAATTTTAAATAAACAGATGTCATTTGATTTTTAAATGACATTTTTTATTTTTTGTAGTAATTTTTGTTTTTTTGGAGTAAAAGATAATGAGGTGATAAATTTATGGAAGAAATTTTGTTATATTTCTCATTAAAATATGAAGGTAATTTTGATGAAATATATCGAGCTTTACAGCAAAAAGAAAAAGTAGATGAAATTTTAAAAGAAAGGTTATTTAAGAGTTTAAAAGCTAAGTATACAACCATAATATCAAAAGATTATCCGATCAGTTTAAAAGAAATCAGCTGTCCACCTTTTGTTTTATACTATCATGGAAATTTAGAGCTGGTCAAAAATAAGTGTATTGGGGTTGTCGGAATGCGTCATCCTAGTGAATATGGTATTGAGGTGACAAAAATGATGGTTGAGCAGTTGATAAAAGAAAATTATACGATCGTAAGTGGAATGGCACTAGGAATCGATGCTACGGCTCATAAAAGTGCGATGAATAGTTTTGGGCAAACGATTGCAGTATTGGGAAGTGGAATTGATTATTGCTATCCTTTAAAAAACAAGTCAGTTTATCAGGCTATGAAATGTAATCAGTTGATTATTAGCGAATATCCAGGAAATCTGGTGCCAAAGAAAGTTAATTTTCCACGGCGAAATCGCATAATTTCTGGATTAAGTGAATCTATATTAGTAACAGAAGCAAATTTACGTAGTGGAACGATGATTACAGTGGGGCACGCTTTAGAACAGGGTAAAGATATATATTGTATCCCTAGTAGAATTACGGATCCTTTAGGGTGTAATCATTTGATCCAGCAAGGAGCAAAATTGATAGTTGATATTAATGATATTATTGATGATTAAACATTTTTTTAAATTTTAGTTGACAAAAGTTAAAAAAACACTAATAATTGTGTTATTCGTGTGGAGGAAATGAAATGAGCAAAAAAGTTGTTATTGTCGAGTCGCCATCAAAATCCAAAACAATTGAGAAATATTTAGGAAGTGATTATTTGGTTACTTCTTCAAAAGGTCATGTTCGGGATTTGGCTACTTCAGGAAAAGAGGGATTAGGTGTAGATGTTGAAAATAATTTTGCACCTAAATATGTAATAAATAAAGATAAAAGAGATGTTGTTAAAGAATTGAAGCAATTGGTCAAAGAATCTGATGATGTTTATTTAGCGACCGACCCTGATCGCGAAGGGGAAGCAATTTCCTGGCATTTAGCACAGGTTTTAAATGTTGATATGGATAAAGAAAATCGGGTCGTATTTAATGAGGTAACTAAAGATGCTGTTGTTGATGCGTTAAAGCACCCACGTAAGATCGATCAAAATTTAGTAAAGTCTCAAGAGACAAGAAGGGTTTTAGATCGAATTATTGGATTTAAATTATCTAAGTTATTACAAAAGAAGATCAAATCTAAAAGTGCCGGACGTGTTCAATCAGTTGCTTTACGTTTGATCGTTGAAAGAGAACGTGAAATTGAAGCATTTGTTCCTCAAGAATATTGGAAAATCAAAGCTGAATTTGAAAAAGATCAAATTGAATTTACCGGCGAACTAACAAAATATAATAATAAGAAATTAGAAATTAAAAATGGTGAAGAAGCAAATAACATTTATGAATCATTAAATAAAGAATTTGAAATTGCTAATGTTAAAAAGACAACCAAAAAAAGAGAGTCAAAACCACCATTTATAACATCAACTTTACAGCAGGAGGCTTCTTCTAAATTAGGCTATAAAGCAAGAAGAACAATGTCGATTGCCCAAAAGTTATATGAAGGGGTTGCTTTAGAGGATGAAACAGTTGGTTTGATTACGTATATGCGTACCGATTCGACTCGTTTATCGGATTCTTTTGTAAGTAGTGCTCATGAGTATATTAGTGAAAAATATGGTAAGGACTATGTTGGAAAAGTCAAAGTTAGTAAAAAGACAGAAAATGTCCAGGATGCTCATGAAGGAATTAGACCAACAAGTGCTCTACGAACTCCTGAAAGTGTAAAGAAATTTTTAAAACCAGAAGAATATAAATTATATGCTTTGATTTATGCTCGGGCGATGGCTTCATTGATGGCACCAGCTAAATTTGATGCTACATCAGTGTCTTTGATGAATAATGGATATGAATTTAGAGCTAGCGGTTCAGTAATTAAATTTGATGGTTATTTGCGAGTTTATGGTGATTATGAAAAACAAAATAATGAATTATTACCAGAATTAAAAGAAAAAGAAATGATTGAAAGCAAGAAGATTGAAAAAACTCAACATTTTACTAAACCACCTGCTCGATATAGTGAAGCAAAGTTAATTAAAGAAATGGAAGAATTAGGAATTGGACGTCCTAGTACTTATGCGATGATCATCGATACGATTCAAACTAGAGGTTATGTAGAATTGATTGATAAAGCATTTAAACCAACCGAATCAGGAATTTTAACAAGTGATCGTTTAACGCAATATTTCAATGACATTATAAATGTTGAATACACTGCTAAAATGGAACATGAATTAGATGAAATTGCTGAAGGTGAAGATGATTACGTAAGTGCACTGCAAAGTTTTATGGATATTTTCCAGCCTTTATTAGATGATGCCTATGATAAAATGGAAGTAATTGCTCCTAAGAAAACTGGGGAGAAATGTCCTGAATGTGGACATGATCTAGTTGAGCGCAAAGGTCGTTATGGGACATTTGTAGCATGTGAAAATTATCCAGAATGTAAATATATCAAAAAGGATCCTGTAGAAATAGAATATACGGGTGAAGAATGTCCAAAATGTGGCGGTAAGATGGTTTTTAAAAATGGCCGTTATGGACGTTTTGAAGCCTGTTCAAATTATCCAGAATGTAAGTATATTAAAAATAGTAAGAAAAAAGAACCTGTCATGACTGATGAAATTTGTCCAAATTGTGGCTCACCAGTTGTAATCAAACAGGGACGCTGGGGTGAATTTAAAGCATGTTCAAATTATCCTAAATGCAAGACGATCATAAAGTAGAACGGAAGTTCTACTTTTGTTTTCAAATAATAAATGTTAAAATATGAAAGGTGATAAAAAATGGAAAAAATAATAAATGTAATTGGTGCTGGGTTGGCAGGTGTCGAAGCTTGTTATCAGTTAGTTAAACGCGGGTATAAAGTTCGTTTATATGAAATGCGCCCGCAAAAGATGACACCGGCCCATCATAGTGAAAATTTTGCCGAATTAGTTTGCTCTAATTCATTAAGAGCCGATGGAACAGCTAATGCTGTTGGTGTTTTAAAAAAAGAAATGGAAATGCTCGATAGTATCGTTATTAGATTTGCTAGAAAGCATCAGGTTCCTGCTGGTGGAGCTTTAGCAGTCGATCGTGATAATTTTTCAAAAGATATTACTGAGTATTTAAGAAATCATCCTTTAGTTGAAGTTATCCATGAAGAAGTTACCGAGTTTCCAAAAGGCCATACGATCATTGCTTCGGGTCCTTTAACAAGTGATGCCTTGTCTAATGCAATTAAAGATAAATTAGGAGAAGATTATTTTTATTTTTTTGATGCTGCAGCACCGATCGTTAGTAAAGAAAGTATCAATTTTGAAAAAGCATATTATAAATCACGTTATGATAAAGGTGATAATGAATATATTAATTGTCCGATGAGTGAAGAAGAATTTAATCATTTTTATGACGAGTTGATTAATGCTCAAGTGGTAAAACCTAAAGATTTTGAAGAGAAGTTTTTTGAAGGTTGTATGCCTTTT
>BAHP02000005.1 GCA_000508865.1 Clostridiales bacterium VE202-01 | reverse complement strand
GGTATCGAACAAGGGAATGAGATTGGACGAGAAGAAGGAGTTGAAATAGGCAAAAAAGAAACTTTAAAAAAAGAAAAACAAAGATGCATCAAGATATTAAAAAAGCAATATCATCAAGACTGCCAGGAATGGTAGAAGGATTGAGTGAAAAGCAAATAGAATTAATATATGAATATATATTTGAAGAAGATGATTTTGCAGTGTTTAAACAAAAAGTAGATAATACTTATTAAGAAAATTTATAATATTAAAAGGAAATTTCGAAAACTGTGGTATTTTTAATAGAATAAGAAATTTCTTTTTTTTATATAGATACTTTTGTCAAGAAAAATGTGTAAATTATTTTTAGATATTTTTCAGACAATCATTAAACAATTACTACATATGCTTAAATAAGTAAATTAAACAAAAAACAGAAGAAATTGATAATTCTTCTGTTAGTTTTGTTTTTAGTAACCAAAGTCTAAATATTCTTCAGTTGTTACGATTAAAATAGCTTTGCTGGTAACAACACCTTTTTTGTTGTCAAAAGTTTCAATTGGAGTATATTCAACTTTATCACGACGTTGAACTTCTTCATCATAAACATAATCAGCTTGTCTAAAGAAAATGCCATCTTCATCATATTTTGAAATAGTTCCTAATGCTTTTTGATTGTTGTAATGAACTACTGTACCTTCAACTCTTTCAACATATTTATCAAGACTATTCATGATTTTTTCATACATAATGTCGTAAAGCTCACTAGAATCTTGGTCTTTGTATTTATCGCCATGATCATTTTCTGGAGTATATTCTTTGTTGTTTTCTTGACAAAGTTTTGTTAAAAAAAGATCAACGATTTCGATTAATTCAGGATCGTTAGTTCTTTTTGTTGCCTCTTTTAATCTTAGATAAATTCCTAAATGATCAATGCTATAGCCATTTTCAAAGAATTCATATAATAAATAAGCGTTAGCTTCTTTGATATTACCGATGTTAGCATTTGTTTTATATAAACCTCGTAAAAGTTAATATTACGGATACGATTATGTAGAGATAAAAAGATTTTCTTAGCTTCTTCATATTGTTCTAATTCAACTAATGAACAAGCTCTTTGATAATTGATCCATTGTAATGTGTTAAAATGCCATTTCAAAGGTAAAGATAGTGCATTGTTTGCTGTTTCTACACATTCTTTGTATTTTTTAGCTTCGTATAGAGCTTTTACTTTTAAACGATAGTAACGTTCTTTTTTAGATTCAAATTCTTTTCCTTCAAGATTAGTAAATGGTTTATCATCTAGTAGATTTGGATCTAGTAAATCAAGCATCTCAATTAATTTTTCACAATCTTTTGGTTTTTCTCTTTGCAAATACTTAATTGCTCGATTTACAGATGGTTCCATTGGTGAGTATCTTTCTTGTTTACAGATAGCCAAGATATCATCAAGGACACTAAAGAAAAGTGTTTCATTTTCTTTAATTTCGTTATCATCAATGTTGATGAATTTGTTGTAAAGAGCATAACCATACTGGTTTAAAAATCCTCTTAAGTTTGGGCACAAAGACAAAAATGTTTTTCCAACTTCAATTGCTTCTTCGTTGTTGTCGCTTTTTTTCAATAATTTGATGTAGTCGTTAGCTTGGAAATCATTGAAAGAAGTAGGATCTTCTTTAAATTTTGCATTGTATACCTCTAAGCTTTTTAATTCGTTTTCATTCATAAAATCACCTCTGATTAGTATTATAACATTTTTTTAAACGGTTTTGCAGTAGTTAAGTAATAAATTGTTTTGAAATAGAAATTTATATGTTATAATGGCTAAGATAATAGATGAGGTGAAAGAATGAGTAAACAAGTGTTTAGTATGGATTTTTATGGTAAAAATCTAAGTGTGGAAATTGGAGAATTAGCTAAACAAGCTAATGGATCTGTATTAGTAAGATATAATGATACAGTTATTTTATCTACTGTTGTTGCCGGAAAAGAACCAAAAGATGTTGACTTTTTTCCACTAACAGTGACTTATGAAGAGAAATTATATTCTGTTGGAAAGATTCCAGGAGGATTTTTAAAAAGAGAAGGGCGCCCAAGTGAGCATGGAACATTGACAGCAAGAATGATCGACCGACCAATTAGACCGTTATTTGCGGATGGTTTTAGAAATGAAGTTCAAAGTGTTAATACTGTTTTATCAGTCGATCAAGATGCAACTCCAGAAATGGCTGCGATGTTAGGAGCGTCATTGGCCTTATGTGTTTCTGATATTCCTTTTAATGGGCCGATTGCTGGGGTCAATGTTGGCTTGGTTGATGGTGAATTTATTGTTAACGGAACGCCTGAACAATTAGAAAGATCATTAATTAATTTAGAAGTAGCAGGAACTAAAGATGCCATTAATATGGTTGAAGCAGATGCTAAAGAAGTAAGTGAAGAAGTCATGTTAGAGGCTTTGTTATTTGGTCATGAAAAAATTAAAGAATTGATTGCATTCCAGGAAAAAATCGTGGAAGCTTGTGGAAAAGAAAAATTAGAAATTCCTTTATTTGAATTAGATGTTGATTTAGTTGAAGAAATTTCAAATCGGGCAAAAGCAGAAATGGTGGCTGCTGTTTCGATTCCTGGGAAGTTAGAAAGATATGGAGCAATTGATGAATTAGTTGCTCAAGTGACTGAAGAATATGATAATAGAGAATATGAAAATGAAGAAATAAAAGCTAATGTAATGAAACAAGTCGGAATCATTTTACATGATTTAGAAAAAGATGAGGTTCGTCGTTTAATTACTGAAGAAAAGATTAGACCTGATGGACGTAAGCTTGATGAAATCAGACCGTTGGATTCACAAGTCGACTTATTACCGAGAGTTCATGGTTCAGCTTTATTTACACGTGGGGAAACACAGGTTTTATCAGTGACAACTTTGGGGGCAATCGGTGAACATCAAAAAATTGATGGTTTAGGACTAGAAGATCAAAAACGTTTTATGCATCATTATAATTTTCCACCATATTCAGTTGGTGAAGTTGGTAGAATGGGGGCGCCAGGTCGTCGTGAAATAGGGCATGGAGCGCTTGGTGAAAGAGCTTTGGCACAGGTTATTCCTGGTGAAGATACTTTCCCATATACGATTAGAGTTGTTTCAGAAGTATTAGAATCTAATGGTTCATCGTCTCAAGCATCTATCTGTGCTTCGACAATGTCATTAATGGCAGCAGGAGTACCGATCAAGGCTCCAGTTGCTGGTGTTGCCATGGGATTAGTTAAAAAGGGTGATGATTATACAATTTTAACAGATATCCAAGGGATGGAAGATCATTTAGGAGATATGGATTTTAAAGTTGCTGGAACGGAAAAGGGAATATGTGCTTTACAAATGGATATTAAGATAGATGGAATTACTAAAGAAATTTTACAAGAGGCTTTGGCTCAAGCTAAAGTAGCTCGAAAACAGATTATGGCTAATATGTTAGAAGCAATTAGTGAGCCAAGAGCACAGTTATCACCATATGCGCCAAAAGTTCAGATGATGAAGATTGAACCAGATCAAATTAAATCAGTTATTGGTCAGGGTGGAAAAACAATTAATGAAATTATTGAACAGTCTGATGGTGTTAAAATTGATATTGAGCAGGATGGAACAGTTATTATTTATCATTATGATCAAGAAGCGATCAATAAGGCGATAGCATTAATAGAAAAAATTGTTAAAAAGGCTAAAGTTGGTGAAGTATATGATGGTAAGATCGTTAGAGTTGAAGATAATTATGCTTTTGTAAATTTATTTGATGGAACAGACGGATTCTTACATATTTCTGATTATGCTTATGAAAGAACTAAAAAAATGGGTGAAGTAGTAAAGCTTGGAGATATTATTAAAGTTAAAGTTACTAAGGTTGACGAAAAAGGAAAAGTTAATGTTTCTAGAAAAGCTTTGCTTCCTAAACCTGTAAAAAAAGAAGAAAGTAAAGCAGAATAATGAAAAAAAATTATTTTAGCTAGTAGCTCACCTAGAAGAAAAGAGCTTTTAGAATTACATAAAATTGATTTTATAATTGATTATGTAGAAATAGATGAAGTGTTAGATGAAAAGCTAGCACTTCCTTTACGTTTGGAGAAATTAGCCTATCAAAAAGCTTTACCTATATCATTGAAATATCCCAATGATATAGTTGTTGGGGCTGATACAATGGTATGTTTAAAAGAAAAGATGTTAGGAAAGCCGCGTGATCGTGATGAAGCTTTTAAAATGTTAAAACAATTGTCTAATCTGACACAAATCGTTTATTCTGCGGTTGCTATCATAGATAATAATAAAGTTAACACTTATCATGATAGTACTAAAGTGACTTTTAAAGATTTAACAGATCAGGAAATTAATGATTATTTAAATACAAGCGAATGGCAGGGCAAAGCAGGAGCATATGCTATTCAAGGGACTGGAAGAAGTTTAGTGACTGAAATAGATGGAGATATTGAAACTGTCATTGGTTTGCCGGTTAAAATCATTGAAAGCTATTTAAAAAATAGAATTTTATAGAATAAAATTCTATACAATTATGAATAATAATGTTATTATTTTATGGAAACGGTAACATTTTTGTTGTGTTTCAGTAAAAAAAAATTATAATATAATACATGGAGGGATGTTTATGGCAGACGTAAAAAGAATCGCATTATTATCTGGTGGTGGAGACTGTCCAGGTTTGAATGCAGTTATCAGAGCGGTAACAAAAGCTGCAATTAACGAATACGGGTATGAAGTTATTGGTTATGTTTATGGATACCGCGGTTTATATAACAATGATTACATAGAATTGACAGTTGACAAGGTAGAAAATATTTATAAAGAAGGTGGAACTATTTTATTTAGTTCTAATAAAGATAATTTATTTGATTATCTTGTTGATGATGGAAATGGTGGAAAAGTTAAAAAAGACGTTTCAGATGTTGGGGTTGAAAATTTAAAAAAAGCTGGTGTTGACGTATTAGTTGTTTTAGGTGGTGATGGAACATTGACAAGTGCCCGTGATTTTTCACGAAAAGGTGTTAATGTAATTGGAATTCCTAAAACAATGGATAATGATCTACCAGCAACAGATCTAACATATGGATTTATTAGTGCTTCTTCAGTAGGTACAGAATTTATTGATCGTTTAAATACGACAGCTAAATCTCATCATCGAGTTATTTGTTGTGAGTTAATGGGTCGTGATGCTGGATGGATCGCTTTATATTCAGGAATGGCCGGAAATGCTTCATGTATTTTGATTCCAGAAATTCCTTTTACAATTGATAATATTGTAAAACATGTTGCTAAACGTGATGAAGAAGGATATCCATATACAGTAATTGCTGTTGCTGAAGGTGCTAAATATGCTGATGGTACAAAAGTAATTGGAAAAATTGTTGAAGATAGTCCAGATCCAATTCGTTTAGGTGGTATTGCCGCAAAAGTTGCTGATGATTTGGAAAAGGCAATTCCAAATCATGAAGTACGTTCTGTAAATCCAGGACATATTATTCGTGGCGGAGATATTCAATCATATGATCGTATTTTATCAATTCGTTTTGGAGTCAAAGCATTAGAACTTATCAAAGAAGGTAAGTTTGGTAATGTAGTTACTTTAAAAGGTGAAAATATGTCATATACTTCTTTAGAAGAAGTAATTGGAGATGCAAAATTTGGTAGACAAAAACACGTTGATCCAAATGGTGAATTAGTAAAAGCGGCTAAAGCAATTGGAATTTGTTTTGGAGATGAATAGAGATGGGTGACCATCTCTTTATTTTTTTTAAAATTTTGAATTTTTTAAAATAAATTGGGGATACTATTATTGAGGTGAATTTATGAATAAACCAAAACACGAGCAACAATCTAATAATCAAAATGCAAAAGATCAATTAGGTGATGATAACATTGTTGTATCAGGAAATAAGAAAAATTCTAAAATAAAAGCATAAATAACATGTCTTTGGAATTTTCATGTAAATGAAGATTCTAAAGACTTTTTTGTTTAAAATAAATATAGCGATAAAAAATAAGGCATTTGATAGCTATAAAGATAAATTACCTTTAGGATTACTTTTTTTCACATATTTGTACGATTTTACCAATATATTTGTTTTGATATATTGATACTAGGAGGTAGAGGTATGTTAAAAAATGCATTTCTAAGTATTAGAAAAAATATTGGTAAAACAATTTTATTATTTGTAATTATGATCGTGATTGCAAATTTAATAATTGCTGGATTATCAATACAAAGTGCATCAAAAAAATCAATGGATCAAATTCGTTCAACACTTGGTAGTGATGTTACTTTGACAACGAATATGAAAAACATGATGAATCAAAGAGAAAAGGGGCAGGCTGTAGATGAAGTTAGGGCAAGCGTTACAATTGCAATGGCTGATCAATTAAAAAATCTACAATATGTGAAGAGTTACAATTACAACATTTCAACTTCAGCTGATAGTGACACTATTGATCCAGTTGAACTTACTGCAGATGAAGAAAATCAAAGTGAAGGTGGTATGCAAGGTAATAAGCAAAAACCTGATAACTTTCAAGGAGGATTTGATAGTAATCAGGGTGAGTTTTCAATCAGCGCTAATACAACAATGGAATATATAGATACTTTTAGCGAAGAGAAAAGTACTTTAATCGAGGGGAGATTATTATCAGCAAATGATGCTGGAACTAATAATTGTGTTATTGAAACGACTTTAGCAAGTGATAATGACTTAGATGTAGGTGATACAATAACACTAACAGCTACAGTTAATGATGAAACGATTAGTCATGACTTAACGATTGTCGGAATTTATGAAGTGAACGATTCACAACAAATAGGAGGACCTGGTCAAAGTAATCCTTTTAATACAATTTATACAGATTTATCAATTGGTCAACTTTTTTTGGGAAGTGATTCTGATCTAACATCAGCAGTTTATTATTTAGACGATCCAGAAAATTTGGAAGCTTTTCAAGAATTAGCTAAAGAAAAAAGTGATATTGATTTTGAAACTTATAGTTAGATGCAAATGATCGCTTGTATCAGCAAAATATAAACAGTTTAGAAAATACTCAATCATTTGCAACAATATTTTTAATCGTTGTTATTGGGGCTGGAAGCGCAATATTATGTTTGATCTTAATTTTAACTATTAGAAATCGATATTATGAAATTGGAGTTTTCTTGTCTCTTGGACAAAGTAAAATCAAAATAATTTTACAACAATTATTGGAAATGCTTCTAGTAGCAGCAGTTGCATTTGTAATTTCTTTAGGAACAGGGAAAATGGTTTCTAATCTTGTTGGGAATATGCTTGAAGCAGGAACTAACGATAATCATGTTCAAATGGAAATACCTGCAGTTGATCAAGAAACAGCAGATAGTAATTTGGATCAAGGAGCAGAAGTTTCAAAGTTTGGAAGAAGAATGTTTAATGATGCTTTTAGCGGGCCGGAGAATACAGAATTAGATGTTTCTTTAACCGTGCCGACAGCAGCTAAATTAGCAGGTATTACTGCTGCTATTTGCTTAGTTTCAATCGTGATTCCATCAGCTTATATACTTAGACTATCACCTAGAGAAATTCTAGTGAAAAAGGAGGGGTAATATGGAAACAATATTAGAATTTGAAGATGTTTCATACCATTATTTGGATGGTTCTAGTAATGTAACGATTTTAGATAAAGCAAATTATAGTTTTCAAAAAGGGAAAATATATGCAATCGTAGGAGCTAGTGGTAGTGGAAAAACGACAACGATTATTTTAGCTGGCGGTTTAGATAAACCCAAAAGCGGCAAGGTCTTTTTCAAAGGGACAGACACTGCAAAAATAGGTCTTAATAAATATCGTCGTAACAATATTTCAATCGTTTTTCAATCATATAATTTGATTCATTATATGAATGCTTATGAAAATGTTGTCAATGCTATTGAAATTGCTGGGGTAAAGATTCCTAACAAAAAAGAATATTGTTTAAAAATTTTAAATGATTTAGGATTATCTAAAGAACAATGCCTTCGTGATATTAGAAAATTATCTGGAGGACAGCAGCAAAGAGTTGCGATTGCTCGTGCAATAGCTAAAGATGTTGATTTGATTTTAGCTGATGAACCAACTGGTAATCTTGATGAAAAAAATTCTCGAGAGATTTTAAAAGCGTTTATTGAATTGGCACATAACAATAATAAATGTGTTATTATTGTTACTCATTCACCTTCATTAGCTAAAAAGTGTGATGTACAGTTGAAAATCAATGATGGTCAAATCGTTGAAATATAAAGTTTTATCAATTCCAGAGCATTAATAAATGCTCTGGTTTTTTATAAACTATTTTAAATTTTGAGTTAAAATATTCTAACTTTTTTATGTGATAGTATTGACATTTTAGTTAGCGGGGTATAACATAAACATAGTTAGATATAACTAACAGAAAAGTGAGGAAGTGGTGATGATGCCTTTAACTATGGCAAATATTGGTGAAGCACAAACTATCAAAAAAGTTGGTGGAAAACAAGAAGTAAAGTTATTTTTAGAATCACTTGGTTTTACAGTGGGCACCACTGTCACTGTTGTAAGTAAGAATCAAGGAAATTTAATTACTAAAATTAAAGAATCAAGAGTTGCGATTAGTCAGGAAATGGCTAATAAGATTATGATTTAAGGGGGATTAATCGGTGAAGACACTAAGAGATGTAAAATGCGGTACAAGTACTAAAGTAGTAAAACTACATGGTGATGGTGCTGTCAAAAGAAGAATCATGGATATGGGAATCACTAAAGGTACAGAAGTATTTGTGCGCAAAGTTGCGCCATTAGGTGATCCAATTGAAGTAAAGGTAAGAGGTTATGAATTATCTTTACGTAAAGCAGATGCTGCCATGATTGAAGTCTTATAGGAGGGTGAAAAAATGTCAATTACAATTGCGTTAGCAGGTAATCCGAATAGTGGAAAGACAACACTATTTAATGCCTTAACTGGTTCTAATCAGTTTGTGGGAAACTGGCCAGGAGTAACGGTAGAGAAAAAAGAGGGGAAATTAAAAGGAAATAAAGATGTTAAATTAATGGACTTGCCAGGAATTTATTCTTTATCACCTTATACATTAGAAGAAGTTGTAGCTCGTAATTATTTAATTCAAGAGCGTCCAGATGCAATTATTAATATCGTAGATGGTACTAACTTAGAAAGAAATCTTTATTTAACAACACAAATCATGAATTAGGAATTCCGGTTTTGATGGCAATTAATATGATGGATCTTGTTAATAAAAAAGGTGATAAGATCAATATTAGAAAGTTATCTAATGAATTAGGCTGTCAAGTAGTTGAGATTTCAGCTTTAAAAGGAACAGGAATCAAAGAAGCAGCTGATCAGGCAGTAAAATTAGCACGTTCAAAAAATATTAATATGCCAGTTCATAAATTTGATAAAGCAGTTGAAAAGGAATTAGATAATATTGCGATGATGCTTCCAGGAGATATTCCTGAAGAACAAAAACGTTTTTATGCTATTAAATTATTCGAACGTGATGATAAAATTACAGGTTTAATGAGCACAGTTCCTAATGTTGAGGCAACTATCGTTAAAACTGAAAAAGAATTTGATGATGATGCTGAAAGTATTATTACTAATGAAAGATATCAGTTCATTACTTCAATAATTAATGATTGTTATAAAAAAGGAAATAATGAAGAATTATCGATTTCTGATAAAATCGATAGAATTGTTACTAACCGCTGGTTAGCTTTACCGATTTTTGCGGTAATTATGTATATAGTTTATTATGTTTCTGTCAGCACTGTTGGTACATGGGCTACTGATTGGGCTAATGATGGTGTGTTTGGAGATGGATGGAGTTTATTTGGTTTAGCTATTCCATCAATTCCAAGTTTGATTGAAGGATTATTAGAATCGTTAGGAACTGCTGCTTGGCTTAATGGTTTGATCTTAGATGGTATTGTAGCCGGAGTTGGTGCCGTATTAGGATTTGTACCTCAAATGCTGGTATTATTCTTCTTTTTAGCGATTCTTGAATCATGTGGTTATATGGCACGTGTTGCCTTTATCATGGACCGTATTTTTAGAAAATTCGGTTTATCAGGTAAATCATTTATTCCGATGTTAATTGGTACTGGTTGTGGAGTTCCTGGGGTAATGGCTTCAAGAACGATTGAAAACGATCGTGATCGTAAAATGACGATCATGACTACTACATTTATTCCTTGTGGTGCTAAGTTACCAATTATTGCATTGATTGCTGGAGCGTTATTTAATGGTGCTTCTTGGGTTGCCCCTGCAGCATATTTTATTGGTATTGCCGCAATCATTACTTCTGGTATTATTTTAAAGAAAACAAAACGTTTTGCTGGAGATCCAGCACCATTCGTAATGGAGTTACCTGCTTATCATATGCCTACTCTTTTAAATGTTTTAAGAAGTATGTGGGAAAGAGGATGGTCATTTATTAAAAAAGCTGGTACAATTATCTTATTATCTACTATTTTAGTTTGGTTTACTTCTTATTTTGGATTTGTCGATGGTCAGTTCACAATGCTTGAAGATACTCAATTAGATCATAGTATTTTAGCTTCTATTGGTAATTTAATTGCTTGGATCTTTACACCACTTGGTTGGGGTGATTGGAAGGCTGCAGTTGCTGCAATTACAGGATTAGTAGCTAAAGAAAATGTTGTTGGTACATTTGGTATTCTTTATGGATTTGCTGAAGTTGCCGAAGATGGTGCCGAGATTTGGGGTACATTAGCTTCAAGTTATACTCAAATTGCAGCATTTTCATTCTTGATTTTCAATTTACTTTGTGCTCCATGTTTTGCCGCTATCGGAGCAATAAAAAGAGAAATGAACAATGGTAAATGGACTGCTTTTGCAATTGTTTATCAAACTGTATTTGCTTACTTAGTAGCATTTTCTGTATATCAGATCGGTAATACGATCATTACAGGATCATTTACGATCGCAACGATTATTGCAATTGTAGTAGTGATTGGATTTATCTATTTATTAGTTCGTCCATATAAAGAAAGTAAAAATCTTGATGTTAATTTAGATAACGTAGTTACTCAAAAATAGAGGAGATGTTAATGATGGTATGGCTAAATGAAAATTTTTCAACGATTTTAGTGAGTTTAATTATTGTGTTTGCAGTAGTTTTAGCGATACGTTCAATTAGGAAAGATAAAGCTAATGGCAAGTCAAGTTGTGGTGGTAATTGTAATAGCTGTGGCGGCTTGTGTAATAGTAAAAGTAATTTAGTTGATACTTATCATCATGATCATGCTAGGAAGTGTTGATACACTTCCTTTTTTATTTGTAAAAAAGAAGAAAAATTATTACAATAGTTGTATAATGAAATAAATTATATTTTAGGAGGGCTTATGAATAAAAAAGCAATTTTTTTAGATGTTGATGGAACTTTAGTAGCTAATCATCGAGAAATGAGCGAAAAAGTAAAAGAAGGGATAAAAAAGGCTCGTGAAAATGGACATAAAGTTTTTATTTGTACGGGTAGAAATAAAGCTGGTATAAAAAATGAGTTAAATGCAGTTGAATTTGATGGTATTATTGCTAGTGCTGGTAGCTACGTAGAAATCAATAACAAAGTAGTACATAGTGCATACTTTGATAATTCATTAGTTAATAAAATTACAAGTATTTTTGATAAATTTAATATTTATTATAATTATGAATGTACAACAATGACTTTTACGTCAGATAAGATGGTTCAGTTATTTGTTGGAGGAATAAATTTTGAAATAGGCAATTCTGAATTTGAACGTTTAAAAGCTCAACAGCATGATAAGTTTAATATCAAAGATATAAATACTTACACTAATCAAGGAGTTCATAAGATTTGTTTTATTTCATTAAATCAAGAAAAACTTGATAATGCTTTAAAACAATTAAAAGATGATGTTAATATAGTAATTCATGAGATGTTTGATGAAACTACGATCAACGGAGAGTTAATTTCAAAGACAGATAATAAAGCTACAGGAATTCAATATGCAATTGATTATCTAAATATTGATATAAAAGATACTATTGCTTTTGGTGATAGTATGAATGATTATGAAATGATTGATTTTGTTGATCATGGTGTGGTTATGGCAAATGGCAATGCAAAACTTAAAGAAATAGCTTCAAGTATATGTAAGAGTGTTGATGAAGATGGAGTTTATGATGGTTTTGTTAATTTAGGAATAATTTAACAGTTATGGATTTAAAAATAGTAATGTAAAAACAGGTGATCATAATGCGTGATAAAGAAAATATTTCAAGCGTTTTTTATAAAATAATAATTGGATTATTTGGAATTATGATTTTAATGATTTTAGGAATGAATATTATATTTTCTCAAGGTATGGATTATGCATGTAAAAATAATGTAACTATGTCTAATGGGGTATTGTTGATTTTAGGAATAATAGGGGTACTAGTCTTGGGGACGATTTATAATATCTTTTTTAGAAGACATATTAATAAATTATCTAAAAGAGAATGTAATATCTTACTGATTGCTGCTTGTATTATTTTATTAATTATTCAATTATATATAGCTTATAATATTTATTTTTATCAGGGTGGGATGTTTCTATTTTAAGAAATACTTCAACTGATTTAGCGAATCAGCAGCTTTTAAATTCGCAGTATGTAAATTATGGTTATTTTACAAGATATCCTAATAATGTCTTTTTAACATTTATCTTTACAATAATTAAAGAAGTCGCGATATTTTTAAAAATAGAAAATCTTGATTTTTCACTAGTTGTAATAAGTGTTTTATTGGTGAATATCTCAGCTTGGTTTATTACTAAAAGTGCTGCAATTATTTTTAAAAATAGATATTATTCAGTTTTAACATTGTTTATTTATAGTATTTATATTGCTTTATCACCATGGATAACAATTCCTTATTCAGATAGTTATTCAATTATTTTTACCACAGCAGTTTTATACTTTTATTTAAATCGAAAGAATATGAATGAATATTTAGCCTGGAGTTTAATTTTTATCTTATCATTGATTGGCTATTTAATTAAACCAACCTGTATCATTATTTTAATTGCAATCATGTTAGTGGAATTTTGGAAATTTGTTTTTTATAGTAATAAGCGAAAATTAAAATGTACTAGATTTTTATTAGTATTACTTTCTTGTATGATGGTTTTTTTGACTATTAAAAATTATTCTAATAATTATATCGGTTATGAAGAAAATGAAGCTGATGCTTTTCCACTTACCCATTTTTTGATGATGGGGATGAATCCAGTTACAAAAGGTGTTTATTATGAAGATGATGTGATGTATACAGCTTCGTTTATCGGAAAAGAAGAAAAAATCAAGGCTAATTTAGAAATGGTAAAAAAAAGATTAGAAGATTATGGCATTTCTGGATATTTTAAATTATTAGGTGAGAAGTTGATGACTAATTATAATGATGGTACTTTTGCCTGGAGTGTTGAAGGCGGTTTTTATCTTACTGTTTTAGAAGCACCCAATAATTCTAGTGCTAAAATATTGCGAGATATTTATTATTATGATGGCTTATACTACAAAAGTTATGCAACCTATCAACAAAGTATTTGGATAACGATTTTATTTTTTATTCTGCTTGCAGTTAAAAGAATTGCTAATACTGATAAAAAAGATATATATGTAATTGTTTTGGCAATTATTGGAATTACCTTATTTTTATTGTTGTTTGAAGCAAGAGCCAGATATTTGTTTTTGTATTCACCATATTATATTTTATTAGCAGTTATCGGAATTCAAAGTTTTATTGCGTTTATGCATAAAAAACTGAGTTCAAAATAATAAATGTTTATTAAATATAAAGTTTAGCAAAAAAATTTAAAAAACTAGCACTCGGGGGTTGACAGTGCTAAGACGTTGTATTAAAATAGCTTTAGCACAAAAGAAAGATGAGTGCTAATATAAGAATGGAGATGTAATTATGGCTGAAAAGAAACAATTCAAAGCGGAATCAAAAAGATTATTAGATTTAATGATTAATTCTATTTATACACATAAAGAAATTTTTTTAAGAGAGTTAATTTCTAATGCAAGTGATGCAAGTGATAAATTATATTATAAAGCACTTACTGAAAATATTTCATCAATTAATCGTGATGATTTGAATATCGAAATTGGTTTAGATAAAGATAAACGTGTTTTAACAATTAAAGATCATGGAATCGGGATGGATAAAGATGAATTAGAAACTCATCTAGGTACGATTGCTAATAGTGGATCTTTTGAGTTCAAAAATGAAAATGATCATGATGATATTGATATTATTGGTCAATTTGGAGTTGGTTTCTATGCTGCTTTTATGGTCGCTAAAAAAGTAGAAGTAATTTCTAAAAAATATGGTAGTGATCAGGGACATACTTGGGTATCTGAAGTTAGTGATGGTTATGAAATTTTTGAAACAGATGTTAGTGAACATGGAACAACGATCAAATTATATTTAAAAGATAATACTGAAGATGAAAATTATGATGAATATGTAAATCAGTATCATATTCGTGATTTAGTAAAGAAATATTCTGATTATGTTCATTATCCAATTAAAATGGATATGACTGTTTCTAAGAAAAAAGAAGATAGTGATGAATATGAAGATGTAATTGAAAATCAAACATTAAATTCAATGGTACCTTTATGGAAAAGAAATAAAAAAGATATTACAGATGAAGAATACAATGAGTTCTATAAAGATAAATTTAATGATTTCAATGATCCATTGAAAGTGATTCATACTCGTGTTGAAGGTAATGTGTCATATGATTCAATATTGTTTATACCTTCTAAACCACCGATGAATTACTACTCAAATGAATATGAAAAAGGATTACAATTATATTCACGTGGTGTCTTTATTATGGATAAAGCTAGTGAATTAGTACCTGAGCATTTTAGATTTGTTAAAGGATTAGTAGATTCTGAAGACCTATCATTAAATATCTCACGAGAAATGTTACAGCATGATCGTCAACTAAAGGTGATTGCTGATAAGATTGAAAAGAAGATTCAAAGTGAATTAGAAACAATGCTAAAAAAAGATCGTGAAAAATATGAAGAATTTTTTGATAGCTTTGGTTTACAGTTGAAATTTGGTATTTATAATAGTTATGGAATGTTAAAAGAAAAACTTCAAGATCTATTATTATACTATTCTAGTAAAGAAGAAAAACTTATTACTTTGGCTCAATATGTTGAAAATATGCCTGAAGGACAAAAAGAAATTTATTTTGCAAGTGGTGAAACTAGGGAAAAGATCGCTACTTTACCACAAGTGGAACTAGTTAAAGATAAAGGTTATGATGTCTTATATTTAACTGACAATGTTGATGAGTTCTGTTTTCAAATGATGCGAGATTATAAAGAAAAACCATTTAAATCTGTGGCTCAAGGTGATTTAGATATTGAAACAGAAGAAGAAAAGAAACAATTAGAAAAGACTAATGAAGAAAATAAAGATTTATTGACAGCAATCAAAGATTCATTAGGTGATAAAGTTGTTGATGTTAAAGTATCTTCACGTTTAAAATCACATCCAGTATGCTTAGTATCAAGCGATGGGGTATCATTTGAAATGGAAAAGGTTTTAAATCAAATGCCTGAAGGTAATAATGTTAAAGCAGGAAGAATTTTAGAAATCAATCCAAATCACGATATTTTCAATGCGATGAAAAAGGTTTATGAAAATAACAAAGATAAAGTTGGAGACTATGCAAGTATTTTATATGATCAAGCATTATTGATTGAAGGATTCTCAATTGATAATCCAGTTGAATTCTCAAATAAAATTTGTGATTTAATGATTGAATTAAATAAATAATAAATAGGCTAATAATTAGCCTATTTATGCTATAATAGTAAAAAAAGGGGAATAAAAATGGAATTAGAAAGTGTTATTGAACAACGTCGTAGTATTAGAAAATATAAAAATGAAACTGTTGATTTAGAAAAAATCAAACAAATCATTCAAGCAGGAATCGAAGCACCATCTTGGAAAAACAGTCAGACAGCGCGATATCATGTAATTAGCTCAAAAGAATTATTAGAAACCTTTAAAAACACATGTTTACCAGAATTTAATCAAGAAAATTGTAAAGATGCACCTGTTTTGATCGTTACTACTTTTGTTAAAGATCGTTCTGGTTTTGAACGAGATGGTAGTCCTAGCAATGAGTTGGCTAATGGCTGGGGTTGCTATGATTTAGGACTTCATAATCAAAATATGATTTTAAAAGCAACAGAATTAGGATTGGCAACTTTGATCATGGGAATACGTGATGAGAAAAAAATCAGAGAAATGCTAAATATTCCTACAGAAGAAATAATTGTTGCTGTTATTGCATTAGGCATTGGTGATATTGAACCTGATCGTCCGAAACGTAAATCAGTTGCGGAGGTTGCAACATTTTATTAACTATTACTTTTTGTAATAGTTTTTTTATGCATTTCTTTTGCAATTTCTAAGATTATCATTTATACTATAATCGTACCCCCTAGGGAGGGGTAAGGAGGGAAATATGAAACAGAAATATAGTGTTAAAGGAATGACATGTTCTGCTTGTGAAAACCACGTTTATAATAGTGTTTGTAAATTACCAGGGGTCAATAATGTAGAAGTAAATTTATTGACTAATTCGATGAATGTTGATTATGATGAAGGTAAAGTTAGTGATACCCTGATTATTAAGGCTGTAAATGATGGTGGCTATCAAGCGAGTTTGTTTGATGAGAGTTTAGTAGATAATGATGATTTAAGTGATTTAAAAAAACGTCTTATTTATTGTTTTATTGCTTTAGCTTTATTGATGTACGTTTCGATGTCATCGATGTTTAATTATCCAATACCTGCTTTTATTAGAGAAAATAGTTATATTAATTTTGCTTTACAGACTATTTTTTTAATTCCGATTTTAATTTTGAAGAAAGATTATTTTATTAACGGCTTTAAGAATTTGATTCATTTAGATCCAACGATGGATTCATTGATTGCCTTAGGCTCAGGTGCGGCAATTATATATAGTTTATATTCTTTAGTTTTGAGTCTAACTGGTTCAATGATGGAAATGCATTTGGTTCACAATATATATTTAGAATCAGCAGGAATGATCGTTACTTTAATCAGTTTTGGTAAATATTTAGAAGCAAAATCAAAAAAGAAAACAACAGATGCCATAAGTCGATTATTAGAGTTAGCACCTGATGTAGCGTGTCGAGTAAATGATGGAAATGAGGAAATCGTTAAGATTTCTGAGCTCAAAATCAATGACCACGTTTTAGTCAAAGCTAATGAAACGATTCCCGTTGACGGAAAAATCATTCAAGGATTTAGTTCAGTTGATGAATCAATGATCACTGGAGAAAGTTTACCGGTTGAAAAAGAAGTTGCTAGTTTAGTAATTGGAGGAACAAATAATCTTCAGGGAAGTTTTATATATGAGGTAACTAAAACAGTTGAAGATAGTACTTTAGCTAAAATAATCGAGTTAGTTGAAGAAGCCTCTAGTTCCAAAGCACCAATGACAAGAATGATTGATAGAGTAGTAAAATATTTTGTTCCTACAGTAATCATTATTGCAATCATAACATTTATTTATTGGCTGATTGCGGGAATGGGATTGAATTTTGCAATTACCAATGCTATTGCTGTATTAGTTATTTCTTGTCCATGTGCATTAGGTTTAGCGACTCCAGTAGCAATTATGGTTTCTACCGGAGTTGGGGCTACAAATGGGATCTTGATCAAAAGTGCTAGTGTCTTAGAAAATGAGAATAATATTGATGTTGTTGTTTTTGATAAAACTGGGACTTTGACCCAAGGAAAAGCACAGGTTAGTGATGTTTATAGCAACAGTTTAGCTAATGAAGAAGTAATTAAGATCATTGCATCTTTGGAAAAAGGTTCTAGTCATATTTTAGCTGATGCTTTTATTCAAAAAGCTGAGGAATTAAATATTGAATTGATTGAAACTGATAAGTTTGAATCATTAAGTGGATTAGGGATCAAGGGAACAGTTTTAAATCAAGATTATTTAGTCGGAAATCTTAGAATGATCAAAGAAAATAAGATTGATTTTAGTGATTATCAAGATAAAATAGATAGTTTTGTAGCTCAAGGTAAAACATTAGTTTTTCTAGCTAGTGAAAATAAATTAATTGGTTTAGTGAGTATTTTTGATGAAATAAAACAAACTAGTAAACAGGCAATTGAGCGTTTAAAAGAGATGAAGATCAAAACAGTAATGCTTACTGGTGATTTAAAAACATCAGCTAATGCTATTAATCAACAATTAGGATTAGATGAAGTTATTGCTGAAGTATTACCACAGGATAAAGAAAATGTAATTAAAAAGTTACAAAGTCAGGGTAATAGTGTTATGATGGTAGGCGATGGAATAAATGATGCTCCAGCGTTGGTTCGCAGTGACGTTGGTGTTGCTATTGGTAAAGGTAATGATATTGCTATTGATGCTGCTGATGTTATTTTAATGAAGGATGATATGCGAGATATTGTTTCTTCAATCGAATTGTCAAAAAAGACAATTTTAAATATCAAAGAGAATCTATTTTGGGCTTTTATATATAATATAATTGGAATTCCTATTGCTGCTGGAGTTTTCTATCATTTATTAGGATTACGTTTAGATGCGATGATTGGTTCATTGTGTATGTCACTTTCATCTGTTTGTGTTGTAAGTAATGCTCTTAGATTAAAACGTTTTAAACCATATTATAAAAAGGAGAATAAAAAGATGAAAAAAGAAATTAAAATTGAAGGTATGATGTGTCAAATGTGTAAAAAACATGTTGAAGAAGCTTTAAACAATTTAGCTGATACAAATGCAGTTGTTGATTTGGAAGCTAATAATGCAATTGTTGAAACAACTTTAGATGATTCTGTTTTAAAAGCAGCGGTGGAGAAAGCCGGATATAAGGTAGTGGAAATCAATAATGTCTAATGAAAAAGTATTGTTGCGTTTAAAAACAGCGCGAGGACAAATTGATGCTGTTATTAAAATGATTGAAGATGATCGATATTGTATTGATATTTCTAATCAGTTACTTGCGATACAGTCATTAATTAAAAATGCTAATAATGAAGTTTTATCAAATCATTTAAATCATTGTGTAAAAAATGCTATTAATGAACATGATGCAGATAAAAAATTGATGAAGTAATCAAATTATTAACTAAATTATAAAAATAGTCTCGTTTAAAACGAGACTAGTAATTAAAATCAAGTATTTTTTGATAAAGATCATTTTCTAATAAATCAAAAGATGTTTGAATAATAATCAACTGTTTATCTTGAACAAAAATAATGTTATTATAAAAAGAATCATTAGAAAGTAAATAGCCATTAGCTATTTGCTTTTTCTTTTCATAATTATAAACATTTAAATAATTATTTAAATATTTATTAGCTTTATCATTAGAAGAAAAACAATAATAATTAATTTTTAAAATTTCATCATCATTACTTTCAAAATAACTAGATGCTTCTTTGATCATTAAACTAGAACTTTTAGTATATGTATCACTAGGTTCACTAGAATAGCCTAAATCATTTAAAGTTAAAATATTATCTGTTATAGGAATGTTTTTTCTTTCGATAACATCTAGTGAAAAACCGCTAATAATCATCAAAATAGAAATAATAAAAAGCCAGTTTGATAAAATAAAACGATACTGCTGTATTTTAGCTGGTTTTAAAGCAATCGATTTAACAAGTTTATTTTTAATTTTTTCAGTTTGAAGATAATTGCTAATGGAGCGGACTATCAATGAAATACATAGCATTAGCGGGGCATAATGGATCAAAATAGCACCATTGGTGATAAATTCATTTGGTTCATTGTTTATAAAAACATTGGGAATCAATAAAAAAGATAAAAATAAGCTAATAAAGACAAATAAAATATTATATAATGTTTTATTCTTTTTAAAATAATTGAGTAATAGTTTTTTATCAGTTTCTTTGACCTTTACATCTTTTTTATTTTTAAAAACATATATTTTATGCGTTTTACCAATAAATTTATAACCATGATCAAGATAATTTAATAGCCACTTATCACGCTGTTCACGGTTTTTTTGATGACTATTTTTATTAGGAATAAAAATATCTGTTTTATAATAAAAACGTTCATCATCATGTTTAAAAACGGTAAAGAAATCAGCATTATCACAATTATAACCTTGTTAGATAAGTCATTGAGCTTAGTTTCCAATAGTTTATATTCACTTGTATCATAATTTGTTAATTTTATTTTCATAGATAACTCCTTTTCTATAGTATAGAGTATCATTTTTTGGTGAAATAATAAAGTAAAACCATGTTAAACATGGTTTTACTTAGAAAAAGCAGATTCTGGCTCTTCACTTATATAAGCAGCTTCTTCAAGCACATAAGCTTCAGCAATATTTTGACAATGATCACCCATACGCTCTAAATTAGCTAAAATATCAACATAAGTGGAATTAACTAAAGTCGATTTTTCAATTTTATTACTAACACGTTTTATATGCCGTTGTTTAGCCTTTTTATTAAAATAATCAAGATCAGATTCTTTTTCATCTACATATTCAATATCTTCTAATTTATGATCATTAAATGCCACTACAGCTCGATTCAACATATCAATTACCATATCCATCATCGTTTCAAGATCTTTTCTTGCCTCTGATGAAAAATCTTCCTTTTCATCATAGACAGCTTCATAATATTTGACGATATTAATACATAGATCACCAATTCTTTCAAAATCTTTTATTGCTTTCATATTAGCTAAATAATCATTAGAATCATGATCATTTAATGTTTCATGAGAAATTAAAACTAAATAATCTGTTATTTTAGTATCTAAAGTATTGATGGCATTTTCCATCTCATATACACCATCTTTAGCAGTGCTGTTTTTAGTATCAAAATAAGCACGAATTCCTTCGACAGCCTCCATTGTAATATGTCCCATTTCGATGATTTTATTTTTAGCGATTTCTAGAGCATGACTAGGAAATAGATGGACGACGTTTTGATCAAGCTCGCTTAGATCCATATTAATTTTCTTTTTTACTGTTTGGTAGAATTTTTTTGATTAGTTTAACAATTGAAGGGATCAAAGGAAAGAAGAATATTGTTGTTACAATGTTAAAAATACCATGAGCTAGTGATAACTGTAATTCTGGCAAAATATGTAATGAACTTGCTAACCATTGGATCAGCATTGTAAAAGGTGTTAAAATCAACATAAATATAATTGAACCAACAACATTAAATAAGACGTGGAAAAAAGCAGCTCTTTTAGCTGGAATAGTTCCTCCAAATGAAGCTAACACCGCAGTTATGGTAGTACCGATGTTACTACCAAATAGAAATGGTAATGCAATCGATAGCCCGATTGCCCCTGAACCATACATTTGTTGAGCAATTGCAATAACTGCAGCTGATGATTGAACAGCTGTAGTTAAAAGAGTGCCACCTAATAATCCTAACCATGGATTTTGTGACAAATAGTTGGCAACTTGACTAAATTCAGGTACTTTAGAAATATTGGCTAAATTATCGCCCATTAATTCTAGACCATAAAATAAACAGCCAAAGCCAAATATAACTTGTCCCATATATTTAGTCTTTTTGTTCTTTGAAAACATCAAGAAAAAAGCACCAATAATTATAAAATAAACAGCATATTGAGATATTTTTAAACCAACAAATACAGAAGTTATAACAGTTCCAATATTGGCCCCCATAATTATTCCAATTGATTGTTCAAGGCTCATTAAGCCTGAACGAATCAAACCGATCGCCAATGCAGTAGTTCCCGAACTTGATTGAATTAAACAGGTTACAAAAGCTCCAATCAAGATTCCTTTAAATGGACTAGAAGTATATTTGTCGATAATATTTTTCAATTTATCACCAGAATAGCCTTTTAATCCATCCCCCATATATTCAATTCCAAATAAAAATAGCCCCAGTCCCGCTAATATCAGCGGCCAGTTTATATCTGCTAAAGTCATAAAATCATCCTCCTAAAGACAATAATAATAAAATGTTAAGATTCTGTAAATTATTTGTAAAATAAATTAACAAAATCTTAACAAAACTATTTTACTTAAAATCTTTGACAAATTATGATATGATAGATAACTATGAAAGGGGATGCATTAGATGGGTAGTAGAGGAAGAAAATTTTTATCATATTATCGCCCGTATCTACGATTGTTTTTAGCGGATTTATTCTGTGCCATGATTGCTGCTGGAATAACTCTTGTTTTTCCGATGATCATCCGTTACCTAACAGGAACAGTTCTAGTTGATCATAATTTTGAAATCAGCGTCATTTATAAATTGGGAATATTTATGATCATATTAGTTATCATAGAATATCTATGTAATTATTTTGTTGCTTATCAGGGTCATGTAATGGGTGTTTATATGGAACGTGATCTTAGAAATGAACTTTTTACGCATTATCAAAAGCTGTCTTTTAGTTTTTATGATGAACAAAAGACTGGGCAGTTAATGTCGCGTTTAACTAATGATTTATTTTCTTTGACAGAATTATATCATCATGGACCTGAAGATATTGTCATTTCTCTTATTAAGTTTTTTGGTGCTTTTATCATTTTAGTGAATATTGATCTTCAATTAACTTTGATCGTTTTTGCTTTTATTCCTGTAATGGGTGGTTTTATTTATTACTATAATCGAAAAATGAAAAAAGCATTTAAAATAAATAAGCAAAGAGTAGGTGACATAAATGCCCGAATTGAGGATAACTTATCAGGAATCAGAGTTGTAAAAAGCTTTGGAAATGAAGACTATGAGATAAATAAATTTCATGATGAAAATAGTAACTATGTAAATAGTAAAAGAAATAGTTATTTTTATATGGGAAAATTTCATTCAGGCTTAGGTGCTTTTACAAGTATGATTACGGTTGCAGCAGCAATCTTTGGTTCGATTTTCATTTCTAAAGATATTATTAATGTAGCGGATCTAGTAGCCTTTTTGTTGTATATCAACAATTTGATTGATCCTGTTAAGAAATTCATTAACTTTACGGAACAATTTCAAGAAGGGATCACTGGTTTTGAGAGATTTATGGAAGTCTTAGAAATAGAACCAGATATAAAAGATAAAAAGGATGCTCGTAATTTAGAAAATGTAAAAGGATCAATAGAATATTGTAATGTAGCTTTTAGATACAATCAAAAGAGTGATTATGTTTTAAAAAATATAAATTTGAAAATCCATCCAGGGGAATATATTGCCTTAGTTGGATCATCAGGTGCTGGTAAAACTACGATTTGTTCTTTGTTACCAAGATTTTATGAGGTCAGTGAGGGAAAAATATTGATCGATGGTCAAAATATTAAAGATATAAAGTTAAATTCATTGCGCCAGAACATCGGAATCGTGCAGCAGGATGTATATTTATTTGCCGGAACAATATTAGATAATATTCGTTATGGCTGCTTTGAAGCTAGTGATGAAGAAGTTATCGAGGCTGCTAAAAAGGCTAATGCTCATGATTTTATCATGGAACTTCCTGATGGTTATAATACAGATTGTGGACAGCGTGGTGTTAAGTTATCTGGTGGTCAAAAACAGCGATTAAGTATTGCTCGAGTATTTTTGAAAAATCCGCCAATTCTGATTTTTGATGAAGCAACGAGCGCTTTAGATAATGAAAGTGAGCATGTTGTTCAAGAATCTTTAGAAGCCCTGGCAAAGAATCGAACTACTTTAGTAATTGCTCATCGTCTTTCAACGATTAAAAATGCTAAAAGGATCTGTGTTTTATCTCATGAGGGAATCGTAGAAGAAGGAACTCATGATGAATTATTAAAGAAAAAGGGACAGTATGCAAGTTTTTATTATTTAGGAAAAAATATGCGATAACTATAGGAATCAACAGTAAGAAATATACTTACTGTTTTTTATTGTGATAATAGATTATTCTTAAAATTTATCAAAAGTATAAATTAATATGTAAAAAGGACAAAGAAAAATTGTATTTAAAATGATACAATTTAACAGGTGGGATAATTTAGACCATTTTTTAGCATATTACACTTGTTCTATTGTAGAGGGAGATGAAATAGAATAAGTGTTATGCTGTAAGGAGGAGATATTTTAAGATTATTTGCAAATTGATGAACTATTAAGACAAGGAGGGAAAGGAAAATGTTTTATAGTTTAAAAAACATCAAGAAAATCGGGTTAAGCTTGGTGTTAGCTACTAGTATGGTAGCATCTAATTTAACTGTTTTTCATGCTCAAGAACAAGTTTCAAGAAGTGGGCAGTTAACAAATGCTAGATATGAAAGAATTGATGGAAATGATGTATAAATGTTGTAATTTATATTTAGATTAGATAGAATAATAGAGGTTTTAACCGAATTTGAAGATAAAAATAACAGAAAGGAGTGAAATGAAAAAATATTTTGATTCGCAATAGCTTATAAGCTATTGTAATATTTATTCTAAATATTACAACATGTTAGTTATTACCTATTATTAAATATTATAAAGGATGGAGAATGTTATGAAAGAAAACTATGCAGTACCAGAAATTGATGTTATTAAATTTAATGCTGAAGATATTATTTTAATGAGTGGAATCGGTGATAATGATGGAGAAATCGGTGGTGATTGGGAAGGAGTACCAGATTAAAAGCTATCCAAATTTAAAGATTGTCTAATTATCTATTGATTAATAAGGTGGTAGAGTGAAAAAAAAGATATTCATGGGCATTATTACTATTTTAATTATTATTGGAATATTTATATTGGGTCAAGTTTGTAATAAAGGAATTCAAAATAAACAGTCTGTAGAAAGAAATCCTGTTCCTCAACAAGATTTTAAAAACACAGATGATAATAATAGTAAAGATAGTGATGAAGATATTGATCAAAACGCTCAAGATAAAAATGTAGATTCTTTTGGTGATAATGAGGCTGAAATACCATGGGATTTAACAGAATAAGGAGAGAGGAAATGAATATAAAAAATAAAAAGTTATGGATAAGCTTAACTCTTATATTTACGATGATTTTTGGGAATTTAGGAGTATTATTTGCTGTAGAACCAGCTAAAGTTGATGAAAATTTAAATATTGATTCAATGGAAATACGTATAGATGATAAATTAGGACTACGAGTTATTTCATCTATTGATCAAGATTATTTAAATGAATTAAAGACAGCTGGAAAAACAGTTGAATATGGGACAATAATATTACCAGGATCGGTTTTAGAAGCCAATAGAGGAGCTGAGTTAACTGCTGATGGTAAATATGTATTAAATGGTACAACTTATACTCCTATGAAAATTGTTGCTGGTCAAAATTTTAAAACAGAAAATAATAAAGTGTATTTTACGGGTGTTTTGACGGGACTTAAAAATTCTAATTTTAATACAAGATATGCAGCTAGAGCATACATTAAAATTGGTGATGATATTGCATATTCTAATCAGACTTTGATGCAGTCTAGTTATACAGTTTCTCAAGAAATGGCTGGTTCTTTACAAAGAAGTAGTGAAGAAAAGGATTGGGTCGTAAAAAATATAATTGATGTTTGCGATGAATACAAAGGGTTTTATCGCGATACTTTGACAATTACACAGTCAGATATTGTTAATGATAATTATGATTTGAATGGAACAAGTAGTATCAGAAATTATAAAAATGTTATTATTGATTCTTCTGTACAATCAGGAAAGATCAATTTTAATAATATTAGAATTAGAAACCTAGAGGTTTCAAGTGAAGCTAACGTTGAGATCAATGCAGAAAAAACTCTTTTCGATAGCATTGATACAGTTATGGAAGCTAGAAGTGTGCGTTCTTCAGGTAAGGTAGTTTTAAATTTAAAAGAAGGAAGTAATCTACCAAATTTAGTGGCTGCTAGTAATATGACTGTTAATGGTGATTTAACTATTGATAATTTATTAGTATCTAATCTTGCAGATTTAAGTATTAATCTTGCAGTTGGGAATATAACAGTAAATGCAAGTGCTAATGGAAGTATTTTAACATTAAATAAAAATGTAGATAATGTAATTCTTAATGGAAGTGCTATTGTATCTGGTGTGGCTCATGTTAATAATATAAATATCAATACCAAAGTCGAAAATACAGTAATCAATAATACAGTAGGTAATGTTAGTATTTCTAATAGTGCTAGTGGTTCAAATATTGAATTAAATAATAACGTTGGAAATATTATTGTTAATGGAACAGGTACAAATATTACTGGTAGTGGAAATGTTGATAAAGTTGAAGACAATGGAAACAACAATATTGGATTAGTAATTAATTATAGTATTGAAGCTGTAGAAGTAAAAGGGATGAATCGAATGATCGTTACTTTATCTAACGCTACTAATGAATCGTTGACAAAAGAAGATATGGCAATTTTATGCCATGGTGGAACAATAATGACGATTTTAGATGTAACAACTGCGGATAATAAGACATATGATATTTCAACATCGACTTTTGCTAGAGATGACACATATACATTTTCTATCGAATTAGATGATGGAAGAATTATTCAAAAAGAATTTTCTTATAAAGTAAATTGTCCTACAGTAACCAATGCAACTGTTTTAAGAAGTGAAGAAACTAGAGCAGAATTCGATTTATTTGATGTTGATGAAGGTGGATATGTATATATTTATATTCCTGGACATACGCAAATAATGGAAACTTCAAGATCAAGTGATATTAGTGTTGATTTAGTTAAAAAGGGATATAAACAAGAAATTAAAACAGGTTTTAATAAAGTATTAATTAATGGATTAAATAAGGGTACCAGTTATAAAATGTATTATGTTTTAGAATCATATGATGGTAGAGAATCTGATGTTCATGGACCTTTAGATATTAGTGGTTCGATTCAAGAAGATCCAAATATTTCTAGAGAATATCAAATTGAATTTGTTGAAGAAAAGCCAATGAATACAATTACAATTAAATTGAATAAGGCTCCAGAAGAAGTATTGACATTACAAAACTTCTCATTTATCTGTCCTGCTAATTCAGCAATTACAATTGATAAAGCAACCTTAATAACAAGTCCAGATCGTTTAACTTATACGATCGTTATTCCAGAAAACTATGGTCATCTTGATAATCAATACACAGCTAAAATAACTTTTAGTGATGGTACTGTGGCTAAAAAGAACTTTGTAGTACATTTTAATCCCCCAAGAATAACATCAGAAACAGTAGAACGTACTGCTGAAGACAAAATTAAGTTTAGTTTTAATTCTGATGAAGCGGGAACATTGTATATTGGTACATATTCATGGAACGGTGCTGTTAGTAATGAAAATAATACACCAAAAGCAGCTGACGTTATAAGTGGTGCAGTTGCTTCAACAAGTAAAGTAATGTATGCTGGATATAACGAAATCGAGATTCCATATAATGGAACTGACAAAAATGTATTTATGGTATATGTTGATGAAGCTGGAAACTATCAGGCAGGATATGCTTCGCATACAGTAGCCAAAATTCCTGATTATATTCCACCAGTAGATCCTAATCCTGTATTACCGATAGATATTGAATCTGTTGAAGCTTATTTAACTGGCGATTCTATGCTTCCTACAGAAATTGATATCAAGTTTACTAATTCGGTAGATATTTTAGATTATCGACCATCAACAAGTTATGATGAAGTTAAATTTGCAGTAGTTTCAGGAGGAAGTTTAACCAATAAAATGATGCTAAGAAGTTCATATAATTCAGATGGTACTGTATATTTTATAGAGGCTGGATATAAATTTACCCAAGGAGCTACTTATAAAGTAATGGTAGATATTTGTATGGATGGAACAATATATACTCTTGAAAAAGAGTTTGTTGTAAAATAATCAATATATATAAGTGTATAAGAGCTAATTCTATTAGCTCTTATTCTGTATATTTTAAGGTGTTTGTTTTCAAAATAGTAAAAAATAATGAAAAGAGGATTTAATAAAGATGGGATTTTATAAAATAGCTGGTTGTATAGTTGAATATGAACCAATTTATTTTTTATTAAAAAAGCAAATGGAAGAATATCGCGTAGATGAACAAAAATCAGATATACAACTTTCGATAAATGAAGCGTTTTGTCGTGTTAAACAACAAGAAAATCCTCATTTGACGTTAGAACAATGCGAATATATTTTTGCAGGGTCAGAGTTTTATCGCAAATTAATTAATTTAGGGGGATTCATGCTGCATGCCTCAGCTATAGTGGTTGATAATAAAGCTTATTTATTTTCAGCTCCAAGTGGTACTGGTAAATCAACACATACTAAATTATGGCAGGAATGTTTTGGTGATAAAGCGATTATTATTAATGATGATAAACCGGCAATTAGGATTGAAGAGGGGAAGTGCTTTGCTTATGGGACACCTTTTAGTGGTAAAACTGATGAAAATTTGAATTTAAGAGTGCCTTTACAGGCAATTTGTATGCTTGAAAGAGGAATAGAAAACAGAATTGATTTGATCACGACTAAAAAAGTAATACCACTGATTCTACAACAAACAATTTTGCCAAGAAATCAGATTATGCTCGAAGAATTATTTATAATGTTAGAGGAGGTTTTAAAAAAAAGTACCAATTTATCGGATGAAATGTAATATTTCCAAAGAGGCAGCATTAATGGCTTATAATAAGATGAAAGATGATAAGCGCGAAATTAAAACATTTATTTAATATTATTTGCAGTTAGTAAAAATGGAAAAGGGATTATTTGAATGATGAATGAAAAATTAGAAGATATCTTATTAAAAAAAGGATATTTAGTTACAATGCCATCTGGAAGTAGTATGCTGCCATTAATAAGACCTGATCGA
Organism: Clostridiales bacterium VE202-01; assembly: GCA_000508865.1. GTDB lineage: Bacteria > Bacillota_I > Bacilli_A > Erysipelotrichales > Coprobacillaceae > Thomasclavelia. The sequence continues at coordinate 30,708 of BAHP02000005.1, read as the reverse complement.
GATACTGTAGTTATCAAAAGAAGGATTCCTAAAAAATATGATGTTGTTTTATATAAAAGAGATAATGGAAAGTATATTTTACATCGAGTTTTAAAAATAAAAGATAAAGAATATGTCATGTGTGGTGATAACCAATGGAAAAAAGAGTTTGGAATTACTGAACAGCAAATATTAGGGGTAATGGATGGTTTTTATCGTGATAATAAATATATTGAGATATCATCATATAGATATAAATTATATGTAAGATTTTGGTGCTGTTTTTTATGGCTTAGGAAAATGATGATATATCTGTTTAAAATAGTTAATGAATTAAGACATGATTAGGATATAAGATGATTAAAATCCAGTAATGGTTGAAAAATATAAGTAGTATTAATTTTATTGGATTTTAAATGAAATAATTGATTGATAAATTATTGTAATTTATCATTAGATTAGATAGAATAATAGTGGTTTCTAACTAGAAAATTGATAAGAATTTATGGATAAATTAAATAATTTAAAACGCAACAGCTTATAAGCTGTTGTAATATTTAGAATAAATATTACAACACACTAGTTATTGTCTATTAAATATAAAAATTTATCAGGTATTTTTATAATGTTTGTCAGCATAAAAATATCAGAAAATTAAATCTAGTTTACCAATTTAAGATAAAAACAGTAAATCTTAAAAGTTAGTCATTTTGATAGCTTTTATTTCGTGTAAATTGGAGGTTATAGTGGATAAGACAAGAGAACACAAATATATTTTTAAAATGTTAAAAGCAGTATTAAACAATAATTATACATTAACAGTAGAAGAAGGATTAGATTGGAATTACATATATAAATTATGTAAGTATCATCGCATTAATAATATTATTGGTTATTTATCAAATGAGCAGACAAATATGCCTAAAGACATCTATCAAAAATTTAAACTGGCAATGCAAAAAGGCATAGTTAGAGAGGCTAATCAGCATTTTGAACTGCAGCAGATTCAAAAAAGTTTGAGGAATGCGGAATTGAAAATGTGCCTTTAAAAGGTAGTATTCTTAAGAACTATTATCCTTCACCAGACATGCGCTTTTTAACAGATTTAGATATTTTATTTAAAGAAGAAAAGACAGAATTAGTAAAACAGGCACTATTGGAAATTGATTATCAAATATATGCCCTTGGAGGTCATCATGATATTTATTTCAAAAGACCTCATCTAACTGTTGAAATGCATCGTAGCTGTTACAGTGATAATGATGTTTTAAATGCATTATTTGATACAGTCTGGCAACGTTGTACTAAAACAGCTAATAGTGAATATGCTTATGAGATGAATATTGATGATTATTATCTTTTTATGGTCGGACATCTAGCAAAACATTTTATACATGGCGGAATTGGAATTAGGATGCTGCTGGATTTTATAATTTTTGAAGATAAATTAGAGGCTCGCTGTAATCGAAATTATATTGAGACAAATTTAGAAAAAGCAGGTTTATTGAAATTTGAAAAAGAAATAAAGATTTTAATAACCAATTGTTTTGATGATGATTATCAATTCGAAAATGATGATTTAATCAATTGTATTATTAATAGTGGTGCTTATGGTACTGTTCAAAATAGTTTGAATAATCAGATGTTGAAAGATGGAAATAAAACAAACAGGATCATAAAAAACAGAGTCAAAATGTTACATGGGCTAGTTTTTCCTAGTTTAAAGAATATGAAGTCTAAATATACATATTTAAATAAGTTTCCGTTTTTACTACCATTTGCCTGGATTCACCGTGGTGTAATTAAGTTTATTTTTGAACATAGTGAATTTGTGAAAATAATCAAAATGCCCTTTAATAAAAAAGGCATGAAAGAAACAGATAAAGTTTTAAAAAAAGTGGGATTTGATAATGATGAGACTTTATCAAATAAAAAGAACTAAGAAAGGTGATGAAATAATGAAGATAAAACCTGGATTTATAATTAGAAAATTAGCTGATAATTATGTAGTCGTTCCGGTCAATAATCAAAATGAGTTTCAAGGGATGATTCAGCTTAATCAAACAGGTGCTTTTATTTGGCAACAATTAGAAGCTGGTAAAAATGAAGATGAGATATTGTCTTTAATGTTGGAAAAATACGAAATAAGCTTAGAAAAGGCTAAAGAAGATATTACTTTATTTATTGAAAAATTAAGAAAAGATAATTTGATTGATGAATAATAGTTGACAGAAGTCATCTGTCTAGAAGATTGATGAGTTAAAGGACAGAAATGATGAAAAAAAATGGAACAATAAAATGGATATATAAATGTAGTAAAAGATATTTATGGATGGTAGGACTGTTAACAATAATTAGTATGGCAATTTCCGGAAGTTTTATTTTGATTGCCGTAGTATCCAAAAAAATATTAGATATCGCAACCAAAAGTACTACAGGTTCAATTTTAAATACTTGTGTATTTTTGTTTGGAATCATTGCTTTTCAAGCTGTAGCTAATATTATTTCAAATAATTGTCGGGTACGCTCACAGGCAAAAATTGAAAACAGCATGAAAGAATATCTTTTAACGACACTATTACATAAAGAATATCAAGAAATCATAACTTTGCATTCCGGAGAATTAATGAATCGTTTTACAAGTGACATTGAAATCGTAGCCGGTGGAATTGTTGGTTTTATTCCACAGATGTTTTCTTTGTTTACTAAAATTATTGCGGGGATTTGGGTATTGTTTACGATAGATGCTAAATTTACGTTAATTATTTTAATAATTGGAATGATTACTGTTATATGCAGCCGTCTTTATAGTAAAAGATTCCGTTTTCTTCATAAAGAGGTACAGAAATCGCAGGGAATAGCGCGTTCATTTATGCAAGAATGTATTGAAAATGTAATCGTAATTAAATCGTTTGTAAATGAAGATTCAATAAAAGAGCAGTTAGAAGAAAAACAAAATTATAATTATCAGCTAAGGGTCAAGCAAAATGCAATAAGCAATCTTGCTAGTACTAGTATTTACGTAATGATGACAACTGGTTATTATGTAGCACTTGGCTGGGGCGCGATTCAAATTTCTCAAGGCCTTTTAACTTTTGGGACGTTGACAGCTTTTTTACAGATCATTGACCAAATCAAAGCACCATTTCGTAATGTTTCAGGATTGATTCCTCGTTACGATAGTATGATTGCTTCAGCTGCGCGTTTAATGGAAATTGAGAATTTGGAAGATGAAAGTAAGGATCATAAAATTGAAAATATAAAAAGTTTTTATGAACAGTTTGAAGGAATTGTTTTAGAAAATGGTAATTTTTCTTATGATGATAAAGAAGTATTAAAGGATGTTTCTATTTTCATTCCAAAAGGAAATGTTATTGCTATTACAGGGGAATCTGGTAATGGAAAAACAACATTATTTCATCTGCTATTGGGTCTAATTAAATTAAATAGTGGGAAGCTGTTTATTCAAACACATGATGATCAAATTATGATTGATGCTGGAACAAGAAATATGTTTTCTTATGTTCCCCAGGGTAATATGATTTTATCAGGAACGATCAAAGAAAATATTTTATTTGGTAATCAAAATGCTTCTGATAAGCAAATTGAACAGGCTATAGAAATAGCCTGTTTAAAAGAAGTAATCGATGAATTGCCAGAAGGGATAAATACGGTATTAAAAGAAAGAGGTATTGGTCTTTCAGAAGGACAAAGACAGCGCATTGCTGTAGCTAGAGCAATTATTAGTGAAGCGCCAGTGTTGTTACTTGATGAATGTACTGCTTCTTTAGATGGTGATACTGAAAAGAAATTATTAGATAATTTAAAGAATTTCCAACAAAAAACGGTATTGTGCATTTCTCATCGGAGTGCTGCTATTGCCTGCTGTGACTTAATTATAAAGGTAAAAGATAGTAAAATTTATTATGAGTAAATCAATTTATTATGGTAAATAGATTTACTCATTTTTAATCATATAAAATTTTACTAAATCTTTTAAATATTAAGAGATAATGAAGGTATATAGGTATGCTTGTCGATATGTTTTTAGTAGCAGAGAAAAAACATTTTTTTTGTAAAAATTAGGATATCTATATAAAAATAGGGAAAGGAGTATGATTAATTGAAAAGGAAAATATTTGCGTTATTGTTAGCATTATGCATGACATTTCAAATGGCTGCTGTATATGCATATGATGAAACTAACAATGATGAAACAATGGTACCTGTTTCTAATGTAAGAACAATAGATAATACAGGGAATGATGAAATTTCTAATGATGAAGATGATGTTGTAGATAATGAAATCGGTGATGTTACAAACGTGAATTTTGAACTGCAATTAAGATTAGATTTTAAAATATCATTAGAACAATTAGAAGAACTAAAAGATATGTTTAAAGTTTGTTTACAAGGGACAGATGTAAACACAGATGAAACAGCAGCACAGACAACAAGTCATCCAGAATATTCAACTAGACATGTTCATGCTTATATTAGCAGTTATAATGAAGATTTAATTGTTTTTAAAGCTGAAAATGTAGAGCCAGGTGAATATCAGCTAACATTAGAAACTAGTTATTTTTTCCAGGATTTTTCACAAAAAGTAACGATCAAAGAAGATACGAAAACGACGTTAGTTTTTAGTGACAGCTATAATACGATATATTCTGATAATATTGGAATATATGCACTTGGTGATATTAATGCTGATGGATTGATAAATGAAGAAGATAGTAAAATTTTAATTGAACATAATGGTCATAAAAAAATTGATAATGTGGAAATTAATAATCAAGATGAAGATGAAAGTGAAACTATCAGTGATGATAAAAATGGTCCAGATTTACCAGATATAGACGGACCAATTGATCAAGGTGGTGAACAGGAACATTCTTTTGAAGCAATTTATGATCTTAATCAAGATGGTGTTATCGATGTTGCAGATCTAGCTATTCTTGTATGTAATATGGATCAGGAAGTAAAAGAAGCAACGCCAATTGAAACACTTTTACCATCAGCAGTAAAAGTTGCATCAGTCCAAGAAGCTGCAATTCCTACAGGTGATCGTAAACTGGACACAATTATGGAAGATGTTCAAGAGCTAATTAGTTTGGCACCTAAAAATGCTGAAAATATTTCAGAAGAAAATCCAGTTAAGATTGAAATGGATTTAAGTAGTTCACAAATGCAAACCGGAGGAATTGTTATTACTGCTCCTGTTGAAAGTGGACCAACTGCGGGGACGATTGAAGTAGAAAAGATCATTAAAGCCGCTGGAGATGGAGAATCTGAAGAAACAGAAATGGTTATGATTCCAATCATTGATGAAAATACATCAAGAAGATCTGCAACTACGGCTACTGCAGTTAGAAAAGCGGATGGAAGTATTGTTATTGATTTAAAAGAGCAAATTGCAATTAAAAAAGTGACAATTGTAGTAACTGCTACTGCTACAAATACTAACTTGACAGAAATTGCAAAAGTTGAATTTTTAAATGATATGGAATCTCGAATCCAGAACCAGAATTAAATATTCCCGATAATATTCAAGTAAAGGGAAAGGGTAGCGAAATTACTGTAACATGGAATGCTCAACCAAATGTTACTGGTTATGAAGTGTCTATGTATGCTAAAAAACCAGATGGAACTACAGTTGCTGCTAATACATATTCAGCAGGTGTGAATCAAATCAAGATTGAAAGATTTACTGGTGGAACTAAAGATAAAGTTACTTCATTATGGACTTATTATATCAAAGTTAAATCAGTAAATGGTAACTGGTCAAGTCCATATTCGTCAGAAGTTGAGCATAAGCAATTAGCTGCTGAAGCTCCTGCTGGTCCTGATAACGTCAAGGTAAATGGTAAATATCGCCAATTAGATGTTTCATGGAAAGCAATGGAAGATACTGAATATTATTCTTTAGGCTATCGCCAAAAAGGAACTAACAGTGAATATACAGAAATTCATAACATCTATAGTAACAGCTATTCAATTACAGGATTAGCTGATAATACTGAATATGAAATTTATGTTTATGGATGGAATAGCGACGATAATGGAAATCCTAGAAGTGGACCACATTCATTACCAGCTATTGGTAAGACGATCGTTACAGTACCAGAATTTTCAAAATATAAAATGTTAAACTGGCCTACAGAAAAAAGCGAGAGTGCACCACTAGGATCTACTCATATAAAAGAAATTACAGGATCGATGTATTATCAAGGGTTCAATTCTAATGAATGTCCAAATTTTGTTTGGTCTGATATTGTAGATGGTGATTATACAACATTCTGGCATTCTAAACAGACTACTGGTGGGTTGGTCCAAAAGTTACGTTTGATGATTTTTACAACATTAAAGAATTTATTATGACGTCACGTCTTGAAGCTGGATATAATGTTTATCCTGATTCTGAATATCATGTATTTATTTGGGATGAAAATGGTAATAGAGTAGAAGTTACTCGCCAAATAAAACCAACACGTATCACTACTGCAAGTGGAGGAACGGTAAGATTTACTTTTAATCAGCCAATTAAAACTAACAGAATTGAAATTGCTATTCAAAGATATATGGCTGCAGTTATGACTATTTCTGAAATTAATTTCTTTGAATACGATAGTTTAGAAGATGATGTATATGGATTATATACAGATGAGATGCATGTAACGTTGCGAGATGATGTTACCGAAAAAGAAATTCAAGAACTTGAAGCAAGAACAGATATTATAGATGAAATCAGTGGTGAACAACACCCTAAAAAAGCATTATTATTAAGTGAGCTTGCTAATGCAAGAAAGATATTGAATGATGGTGATGTTGGCGGTACAGTCGATGTCAAATCTGATGTAACTCTAGAAGGCACTGGTAATTTAGGCTTTAATGGTGGTCTTAGTGGTTTCCAACCATTAGGATATGTTGCTGGTTCAGGTGATAAGATCAATATTTACGTTGGACAAAAGGGTAAAAATATAGGTGATGACGTACCAGTACGTTTAGTCTTTACTCAATATCACGCAGAATCTTCAGCATGGAAATCTGGAGAAATCGCATTGAAACAGGGCTTGAATGAGGTAACTGTTCCAGAAGTATCTAATCTTGATTTTGAAAAAGGTGGTTCTTTATATCTTGTTCACACTAATAGTAATGATATAAAAAACAATCCTATTAAAGTTCGAATAAGTGGTGCAGTCAAGATTCCGGTACTTGATCTTCATCGAACAATTGGCGATTCTCGAAGAAGCGAAGAGGGCTGGGAAGCAAAAATTGCTGCATATGTACAAGAATTACAAGATTATGTTGAAAAATTAGAGAACAGTCATAATGATCATTTCGATAAGACTGAAAAAGCTTATGATGCAAAAAACTGCTATTTAAATGCTACAGAAATAAGTTTGGATAATGTTTTAATTTCAGTTTCAGCTGATCAATTTTTACAAGGACTTAAAAATAGTAATGCATCTGATCTTGAAAAAGCAGCTCATGATAATGCTGTGGCAATGAATCAAATGGTAGAACTTTTCTATAAGCAAAGAGGGTTAAGTCCAGCTGCAGCAAATGGTAGACATGGAACACCAACAGCACGCTTTAATATTAGATATCAAAGAATGTTTGCAGGAGCATTTATGTATGCTGGTGGAAATCATTTAGGAATTGAATATGCACAAGTACCGTTAGTTGCTTCAGGTAAAGGTGTTGAAGTCGATGAAAATGGTAAACCAATATCAGGAAATATGTTTGGTTGGGGTATTGCTCATGAAATGGGACATAATGCTGATGTTACTAAAATGACGATTGCTGAAGTTACAAATAACATCTGGTCACAGTTTGAAAAAACTAGAGATACAGCAGATACATCACGAATCCCATATTCTGAAGTTTATCAGCATGTTACATCAGGAACAACAGGGAAACCTGCAAACGTATTTGCACAACTAGGTATGTATTGGCAGCTTCATTTAGCTTATGATCAAAATTATTCACATTACGATTATTATCAGACAGGTTATAATCAAGAAAATTATGCTATAATGTGGAATAATGAGTTCTTTGCACGTTATTATATTATGAGAAGAGACTGGTCATTAGCTCCTAAACCTGGTGGAATAGCAATTTCTGAAGGTACTGTTGATCAAAATATTATGCGGACAGCGATTGCAGCTGCTGGTAAAGATTTAACTGATTTCTTTAAAGCATGGGGATATACAGTTGATGCAACTACCCAAAATTATGCAAATCAATTTCCAAAAGAAGAACGCAAAATTCAATATTTAAATGATGCAGCTCACGAATACACTCTTGCAAATGGGGCACCAATGACTTCTACTGATGTAGATGTTGAATTAATTCAAGGTACAGGTACTAAAGCAAGAGAAGTGACTTTAAAATTAAGCTTACCTAATGAACAAAATAAAAATGCTGTTTTAGGATATGAGATTATTAGAAATGGTAAAGCAGTTGCTTTTGTAGAACCAGATAAAGAAAATGAGATAACTGAATATACTGATATTGTAAGTTCATTAAATAATCGTGTGATGACTTATCAGGTCATTGCTTATGATAAGTATTTAAATGCCACTACCGTTAAAGAATTAGAGCCAATCAAGATCCGACATGATGGTGAACTACCAACAGATAATTGGACAGTAAGCACTAATGCAACTTCTACAGCAGGAGTATTAACTGTTTATGATGGTACAAAAGTAGAAGACGGTAAAAAATATACCGATGTAACGACTAACGCAGAGGTTACATATACAACTATTATGGATGTAAAATATCTTGATAAGGATACTGGAGAAGTATTAAAAACAGAAAGTGCTGCTAATTTAGTTCTTGATGATAGTTTAGATACGACATTTAATGGTAAAACAACTGATAATAGCAAAGCCTGGTTAACAATTAATTTAAATTCACCACAGGATATTGTAGGATTCAAATATAGAACTGGTAACACCAGAATTTGGGCTTTTGGTCTTCAATACAGTACCAATGGTGGTGCTAGCTATACGCAGCTTGGAGCATTTGATTTCCCTTATGCTAAAGAGGTTGGACCAGATGGATATGCATATGCGTATTTCAAAAAAGCTAACAACAATAATAATATCTATGGTTTGAAAAATGTAACTAATATTAGATTAGCTCTTCAAGATCCAAACTGCAGTATTACAGAAATCAAGTTATTAGCACAGTCTGGAGATAATGTTGATATTGGTATTTCACATATTGACGAACAAACTGGAAAAGAAGTCTGGGATGTTGAAAATACAATTGGTATTTTAGATCAAGATTATCAATTAGATGCTGATAATAAGATTCCGGCAGGTTCATTTATTGTTACAGGACAGTATACAGGACATGCAGCATATAATGTAGTTAAACTATATAATGAAAATTACATTATGCATGATGATAGTACAGCTAATAACCTTAATAGTATAATTAGTGGTTATCAGGTATTCTTTGCTGAAAGACCAGCTGCTGGGGAGACGATTGCAAATACACGAAATGGAACTTGGATTTACTGGTTAGAGCCATTAAATGGTGAAAATGAAGGTAAATATGGTTTACCTGGAGCTAATAGTGATGGTAGTGATATAATTGTTGAACTTCCAACAAAGTTATATGCTCAGTTATATCGAGTTGATAATGCTTTAACATTAGCGGGAGAGCGTCTAGTCAGCGATAGTTTTGTTGTAGATGTACCAAGTATTTTGCCTAGAATAACACTTACGAATACCAGTCGAATGGTTAAAGCAGCATTGCCAGAAGCCATCATAAAAGAAAATGATGAGGATTAAATAAAATACCATGCTAACTGTAAAATAAAATGCTTTACAGTGGCATATAAAACAGGAGGAATACATGAAAAAATCGATATGGATGAGATTACTTCTTTCTGCTGTAATGGTATTTTCGGTAGTCATACCGACTGCGGCATTAGAAGAAAATGAAACTAATGAAGCACCATATATTTTACGAACTGAAGCAGATGGAAAATATGTCAATGATAGAGTTAATGTTTGGTTAGAATTAAGTAAAATAAATTCTGAAAATATTTCTTCATATCAAATAAGTCTACAGTTAACAGATGAAGATGGACAGCATCTTAATGACTGTAAAATGGATTTAGAATTTGATCAAGCTTTAAATAATACAAAAGTTAAAAGTGCTGTATTTGATGAAAGTACTGGCATTATGAAAATTATTGTTGCAGGAACTAAAAATTTAGTTGAGATCGAAGATGATTATCATAAATTACCAATTGGTAAAATAACTGTTAGTCATGATGAAGGTGTTGAATTGCATCAATTTAAAATTGTAACTGCTGGTGCAACGGGTGATTTAATTACAGTTGGTACTGATCATAAAAAAATAGTTGCTAGTGAAAAATATGGCGAGAATTTTCAAGTTATTTGTGATGGAACAATTTTTGGACAGCCAATTTTATATCCTTTAACTGTTGAAGCAAATAATGGAACTGTAAAAGTTATTGTTGATGATGAAGTTGTTACAGATTTAAATGAGATTGAAAAAGGGAAAACAGTTAAAATCACACAATCAGCTAATTCGGGCTATAAATTTACTGGAATCAAGGCTGTTAATTTAGAAACTGATGAAGAGATTACTGTTGATGGAAACTTTATTTTCAATATGACAGCACCAATTAAATTAACTGTTACTTTTGAAAAAGATGAAGAACAATATACAGTAATTACAAAAAATGATCAAAATGATGAATCAGAAACAAAAGAATATATTAATCGAGCAGTAGCTACGGTAACAGCTAAAACAATAGCTAATATGCAGTTTTCACATTGGGTTAATGAAAGCGGCGATATAATTTCATATAAACAAAACTATTCATTTATAGTAGTTGGTAATATTACGTTAACAGCAGTATATGTTCCAAATGAAACAGAAATCGAACAAGAGGCAACGATTTCTATGGATCCTATATGTACGATTCAGCCAGTTAATGGTAAATACCGTTTAAGCTTTAATGGAAAATTTTTCTTACCAGAAGGGTATACATTAATTGAATATGGAATGTTGTTTACCCCTGAAGAAGATCCAGTAATAGATAATTTTTATATTGGAACGACAGCAATGGCAACTGCAAAAATGTTAGGTAGCAGTAAAAATAACGAAAGTCAATTTGTTATTAATGTAAATAACGTTAAAGCAGGAGCAGCTCGTAGTGGAAGAATGTATGTAATTTATAAAGATAAAAATGGTAGTGAAAAGACGATTTATAGTGCTAATGTATCTAAAAGCGGTATCTTACCAGCTTATTAAGGAGGAAAAAATGAAAGATATTTATGAAACACCTGAAGTGGATATTGTAAAGTTTACAAGTAATGATATTATTACTACTAGTAATGTTCCTGGTATTGATGAAGGTGACTTCGAGGATCCGTTTGGATAAAAGAAAGGAAAAAAGATGAATAAGAAAAAGATCCTTTTATTGATAATATTTCTTATTGCTTTTACAGTAACTGGATGTCAAGCTAATCAGAATGATAATTCTGATAATGATGTTCAGGAAATAGAGGAAACTGAAGTTGAAGATCCTTTCAATGAGTAATAAGTTCATTAATTTAATTAAATATTAATAAAATATTTAAAATAAAAATAACCAAAGTGCTGATGCATTTTGGTTATTTATTTAGTTGCTCATTTAAGCAGCAATAGCTTAAAAAGTTCCAAGCAATAACAGTAGAAAGAGAATAGACATAAAAAACACCATAATCAAACATTCCACCAATAACTTCGCTAATGATAATTAAACAAAACAATAATAAATTAAAATACTCTTTTTTATCATGATAAGCTTTTAATAAATTACTAAGTTTTTTAAAACAAGAAATAAAGAAAACGACAAACAAAGAAAATCCAATAATACCAGTTGTAACTAAAGATTCAATAAATTCATTATGGCTATGAACGACTTGAATTCCTTGAATCGTAGTACCATCAGTTTCTGCCATTCCCATTTTTCTAAAATTATTAGCACCAATACCTATAATAGGACTAATTTGCCAAACTTCAAATGAAGTATTCAGTAATTCTAATCGGCCGCTACTAACTTGATCAAGTAGTTCGATTGTTTTAGACGTATCACCTTTTAATAGAGAAATCGTAGCCTCATATATTTTTTCTAATTGAAAACGACTTTCTTCTTGTAATTCACTTGAATTATTAAAAATCGTTGAAATTCCTTTATCAATCAATAAACTGCTAAAAACAATTAAAATACAAGTACTGCATAAAACGAAGATTTTTTTTGATTTTTCGATAATTTTTCTTTTTAATAAAAAAATAATATATCAACGCAGTTAATATAACTGCTAAAATGATTAAAGCACTACGACATTTAGTAAGAATAATATAGATAAATTGAATGATGATATTAAAATAATAAATTCTTTTATATTTATAATTATTTGTAATTGCATAAATAGCCAATAAAATCGTAATACAGGCTAAAAAAGCAGCAGGATTACAATTAAAATAAACCCCAAATAAACGCTCCCCAGAGACACCGATCATCCAACCGTTTTTAGTATCATAAAAATTAAATAAATACATGATCAAAGAAATTCCACTGGCAATTCCAACTAAGACATTAGTAAAGGGAATAATTGTTTGTATTTCTTCTTTGATAGTAGTTTTAGTCATATTTTTTTTGTTACTAAAAATTAAAGTAAAAACTATTAATTGCATGATAGCAATTAAGTAAGACTTAAAATCACTGTATTTTTGGTTACAAATAGTTGCTAAAAACAAAATCATGCCATAAGTATAAATAAGTATTTTATTCTTATTTATACTTATTTCATTATGTGTTAAATCATTGATAAAAATTATTAATGCCCAAATAATGATCATTACAGCTAAAATATTATTTTCAATTCCTAAATATCCTAAAGCTAATGTATTAATAAAAACATATAAAATAAATGCTAATTTAAAATATTTTCTAGATAAAATAAATTTTAACATTTATTTAATATGAATGATCAGTAATTTTTTTGATATTGTTGATAGCATAATTATTTTTTATGTATTTAAGATATTTTGCTTTAATTTGTTTAAAAGATTGATTAGAAATAGGAATAATTTCTTGTCTTTGCATTACAAAGGTATGATCGTTCATGATTTTTTGAACATAATCCATATTAATTAAATATGATTTATGTGGTGAGATAAAGGATTCGTATTTTAATAATGGTTCCATCCATTTTTTAAAAGAAGTCCTAATTGTAGTACTTTTAATGATAGAACCATTTTTGGTATGAATAAATAGATGATGATTTTCATATTCTACAAATGTTATTAGGCGACGGTCAATAGTAACGGTACCTTTTTTGGTTTTAATTTCTAATAAGCTAAGCTCAGCATTTTTTAATAATTTAAAAATAGTTGAAAGTAGCGCAAAAAGCTGTTTTTTTGAAACCGGTTTTGGTAAAATTGCAAATGGTAGTATTTTTAAATAATCATCTTGATATGTATTAATATTAGTAATGTAAATTATAAATGCATACGGATTAAGTTGACGAATTCTTTTACCTATAGATAAACTGTTTTCAATATTTTTATTTGATATATTTAAAAAATAAATATCAGCGATATTTTCTTGTTCATTAAATTCATTCAATTCTAATGATGAATAGAATTTAAGGATTTTAAAATGAGATTCTGATAATCTAGGTAAATATTCTTTAAAAACTTCAACAATAGGTTCAAGTAGATTACGTTCGTCACTGTATAGAACAATTTTATACATGATATAAATCCCCCCTCTATAATTATATGCATAGATAGTTTATCATATCTAATGTAAATTTTCTATAAAATTAATATTAAGAAGATTAGTAGTAATATTTTTACAAAATCCTTTGTTTTAAAGTGTAATTATTATATGTTTGAGAAAAAAAGTTATTTAGTTAGTATAAAATGTTATTATAGATATGATTAATTAATATTATATTTTATACTGGTATAGTATTATCGAAAATTAAATATTAGTTGATCAAGTTTTTATCAATGCAGTTATTTATTTTAAATAAAATATAAATGAAAGGAGGGAGAGTATGAACAAGGTAAAACGATCGTTAGTCCTTTTATTAGTGGGAGCTCTGTTATTTTCGTTTATTACAGTTTTATCATCAGCTAGTGTCACTATTCCTCAGGGCCCAATAGATAGTACGAATAGAGATAATGGGATAAATCAAATCATGGAAGCCGGTGTAGAAGATATAAATTTTGCAACTGCTATATATGATGCTTTAGTTGAAGAAGCTATTTCGGTGATGAATCTAAAAATGTTAGAGAAATACTTGCTGAATTTGATGGAAGTATCGATGCATCTAATCGAGGCATTGAAAGCATTGTAGGAATCGAATGTTTAAGAAATGCAATAAGTATTGATCTTAGTAATAAATATAATGCTGATAATCAAGATATAAAAAACAAAATTAGTGATCTAACACCACTTTCAGTTAATTATATAATGGATGTGGAAAATGTTTCAGATAGAGCTGAAATGGAAACCTGGTTTAAAAACAGAGATAATTTAACAATTAATTTGTCAGGAAATCCAATTACTAAATACGCTCATTTGGTAGGACGAATTATTTTACGAATTAGTGGAGAACTACCGAATATTGAAACAGATTCATTAAATGCCATTAAAAAAGGTGGTGAAGCTGAGTGGTCAATTATTAAACAGATTGATTTACCAAAACTTGAAAAAGATGGTCACGAAATTAAATTTTCTGATGAAATCAGAGATGGTGGAAAAGCTACAAGATTTATCGATGCTCCTGGTATTACTACTATAAATGAAGATGCTTATATTAACTATGATCAATTAAATAATAATATTTTAGAAATAGATAATATTAAGCATAGTGGACGAGCTCTTATAAGAACAGGTATTAGTTTGAGTGATGCTATTCCTTTTTATAAAAATCAAATTATTGCAGGAATTGATACGCCATCATGGGATTCAGTTACTTTTGATTATGGAACTAGTTTTGATGCTCGTATTTATATGCCAGTTGTAGCTGAAAAAGATGTCAAAGTTGACATTAAAGTTAGCAAATCTGCAACATGTGATTATAGTGGTAAAAAAGTTGTTGGTGCTAAATATTATTTATATGATGCTTCAACGAATGAAAGAGTTTCTGATAAAGAATATATTACTGATGATAATGGTGAATTTTGGATTGATGATACGTTGCCGGTTGGTGAATATTATTTATTAGAGTTTGAGGCACCTGAAGGCTATTTGATCAATGAAAGTAAAATTAGCTTTAGTGTTATCGCTGATGAGCGAGAGATAACTGTTTCTGGTGGTGATAAAGATTTAAATATCAATGCTGGAACTATTCAAGAAGATCCGGATACTGTATACATAGATCGATATTCGAATAATGTTGAAGTTAATATATCTGAAGATCCTAATTATGCGTTAGATCATCTTGAGATTACTTATTTTGATCGAGATACACAGGCTTATAAAACAATTACAGGGCCTCAGGATGGAGTAACATTTACTACTGCTCAAGAAGTTGCTGATTGGATCAATTCTAATAAAGGTAATAATGATGCACCTGGAATTATTGATGGTGAAGTTAATATCAAAGCTTTCTTTGTATATCATAAAGAATTGCTTACATCAGATCCACGACCAGTTACTAATGTTGAGTTTACGAAAAATGGTAGCGGTTTAGATGGTACAGGCGAAGTTGTTCAAACGCCATTAGCTGGAGCAGTATTTAGATTAGAGTGTACACATAAGCATACTGAACATTGTAAAGATGCCAATGGCGGGTATAGTCAATGTACTGATCCCCATACTGATTGTGGTGATTATTTGACAGATGAAGGATGTAGCTGGAGCAAAGAAGTTACTAGTGGTGAAGATGGAAAAGTAGTATTCGAAAATGTTAATACTGGCACTTATAAAATGACTGAAATTGTTGTACCTGATGGTTATTTAGTACCAGAAACGACCTGGACAGTAGTAGTTGATGCTTCTAAAAATACTTTTAAGATCAGTGCTGATAATGATGAAAACGATAATCTGATTAGTGGTGATCAATCAGAAGGTTATACCATAATTAATGAATCTTTTAATGTAAAAGTTAAAAAAATAGATAGTAAAAATGGAGAAGTATTAAAAGGAGCTTCGTTTGAGTTATTTAAGCTTAATGAGCAAGAACAGTGGGATAGTGTTGGTACTGCAACTACTGGTGATGATGGCTTGGCTTATTTTGAAAAACTTAGCGAAGGTCAATACATGATCAGAGAAATTGAAGCTCCCCCTGGATATGAACTCATAACAGAAGTTATTGAGTTTAGTGTACCATTTGAATATGATACTACAGATATTAATGGCATTGAGAGCACTTTTTCTGATGATACAAAAATTATAACATTCACAGTTTCTGATAAAGTTGGTGTTAATTTGCCTAATACTGGTGCTACTTTAACTGCAAGAATTGCGTCTTTAGGAATTGTGATTATGGGATTTATGGCCATATTGATAAAAAAATTAAATAATAAAAAAAATTAAATATGAATGAGGAGAGGAAAATATGAAGAAATTATTTAGTACAATTATTGTTTTCCTAATGGCATTTGCTTTAATGATGCCTGCAGGAGCAAGTGAAAAGGTTGATACTAAGAACAACCCAGTAATTGATTCTAGTAAAACTTCAGGATCAATTACGATTTCAAAAAGAGGATCAACATTTAGTATTTATAAAATTTTAGATGCTAATTATAAAAATGGACAAACTAATGTCTATAATTATACTGTAAATAATGCATTTACTGGTTTAATTGGTGAAAATGGAAAATATAGTATTGATGATATTGCTAAAATGCCTAATCAGTTAAATATTAAAATATTTGATAATGATGGTAATTTATCAAGTATTGAAGATCCAATTACTGAAGCAACATCTAATTTTACAACTGATGTACAAGCATTTATTAATACTAATGATATAAATCCAGCTGCAACGATTGCATGTGCAGATGCTGAAGGAGCTTCTGCTACAGCTAGTGGTTTAGAATTAGGATTATATATTATTGTTGAAACTGGAACTACAGCTTCATCTGCTAGTGTAGCTTCAAAATCAATGTTAGTTCCTTTACCATACGTTGATAAAGATGATAATGGTGATGCTAAATGGAATTTTGATTTAGTAATAGAACCTAAAGATGAACCTGTAACATTAGATAAAAATATTCGTAAACAAAATGGGGAAGAATTCGAATTAGTTAATACAAGTACAAACAATATTGGTGATGTTCTTGAATATCAAGTAGATACAGCAATTCCACATTATGATGCTTCTACACTTTTAAGTTCAATTAAATATACAATTACCGATACATTAAGTGCGGGATTAGATTTTACTCGTCAAGATGATCTTAAAATCGTTGTGGCTGATTTTGCTGGTAATGAAAGAACATTAGTAGCAAATAATGGTGAAAACAATGATTATGACTATACTGTATCATACAGTGCAGATGGTAAGACGATGACAATAGATTTTGTTTATCCAAACATCATGGCTTATAATACTTTACAATTAAATTATTATGCTGTAATTAATGAAAATGCAGTTATTGGTGGTGGCGAAAACCCTAATGAAGTTACATTAGAATATACTAACAATCCAACTACTGGGCAAACTTCTAAACCTTGGGATGAAACAAAAACTTACACTTATGGTCTTCAGATTTTAAAATATGATGCTGAAAATGAAAATACAAAATTAGCTGGTGCAGCTTTCGAATTACAAGATGAAGCTGGAAATGTAATTGCGGCTTATGAATATGATGAAAATGGAGTTGTTAGTGGTGATGGTTTAGTTGAAACTGATGAAAATGGTCTTGCATATTTCGTTGGATTAGAAGCTGGAACTTATTATCTAGAAGAAACAAAAGCACCTGAAGGATATCAAATTTTAGATGGTAAAGCTAAATTGGAAATCGATGCTGATTTAGAAACAGGTGATGTTGAATATAGATTAAATGGTACTGTAATTGCAGAAACTACTGCTATTGAAAATGGTGGTTCAATTAGTAAAGTTGTCGTAACAAGATTCGCTAATACTAAAGGATTCAATTTACCAAAAACTGGTGGTGCTGGTACTTGGATGTTTACTGTTGGTGGTATTTTGATTATGGCAAGTATGATAACAGTATTTGTTAAGTTAAGAAAAAAAAGAAAATTAATTAAATAAAGAACTACTTTGGTAGTTCTTTATTTACATAAAGGATGTTACTGTGAAGAAAAGAGTAGTTAAAATAATATTAATAATTGGATTTATAGCTGGCCTAGCAATTAGTTTATATCCCTTAGTTAGTAATATGTATGCTAAAAGGAGTCAAATGGATGTCATCAATGAATATCAAAAAGAGGTCGCTGATAGCGATGAAGAAAAGATTGCTCAAGAAAAAGAATTAGCCCTTACTTATAATCGTAAACTTAATCAGACAGTGATTTTATCCGATCCGTTTGATCCTAATGCTATTAGTATGGCAGACGAGCAGTATTATGAAATCTTGAACTTTACAAATGATGGAGTTATGGGATATATTAAAATTCCTCGTATTGGCGTTAATTTGCCAATTTATCATGGTACTGATCAAGAACATATGCTTAAAGGGGTAGGACATTTAGTAGGAACTTCTCTACCAATTGGTGGAGTCGACAGTCATGCAGTTTTATCAGCTCATTCTGGCCTTTCTTCAGCTGATTTATTTACTAATTTAGTTGATCTAGAAAAAGGTGATCTATTTTATATTTATGTGTTGGATGAAGTTTTAGCGTATGAAGTCGATAATATTAAAGTAGTAAAACCTACAGAGACTGATGACTTAAGAATTACTAAGGGTGAGGACTATGTTACACTAGTAACATGTACACCTTTTGGAATAAATAGTCATCGTTTATTAGTTCGAGGTCATCGAGTCGAATATAATCCTGATGATGAGAAAAAAGAGGCTAATAAAAGTAATGATGATATTTGGTTTAAAGAATATATTAAATCGATTATTAGCGGTGTAGGTGTGATCGTTGTCATTTTGGTTATTGTTTTTGTGGCAAAGAGAATAACTAGAAAGGTAAGGAGGAAACGTTAATGTTAAGGAAATTTCTAATTATACTTACAATTGTTGGCTTTTTTGTAGGATTGGGAATTTTCTTGTATCCACAAATTTCTTCCTGGTTGATAAGTAATGACATCAAGACGACAATTAATGAATTTAAAGCTACTGAAATATCTTCTCAACCTAAAGAATCGGATCCATTATATCAAGAAATGTATCAATATAATCAAAATTTATATTTAACAGGACAATCTGATATAAGTGATGCCTGGACTTTTGAACAAGAGGAGTTTACATTAAATAATTATGATTATAAAAATGATGTAATTGCGACGATCACGATTCCTAAAATGAATCTTGAATTACCGATTTATTTAGGGGCAACTAAGGAAAATATGGCAAAAGGAATTGTTAATTTGGGGAACACTTCTTTACCTATTGGTGGAAAAAATAGTAATTGTGTTTTGGCTGGACATCGTGGTTATCAAGGAGCACCTTTTTTTAGAGATATTGAAGATTTAGAAATAGGTGATAAAATAATTATTCAAAATTTTGGGAACAATTAGAGTATAATGTTTCCAAAATAAAAGTAATTTATCCTAGTGAAAGTAAACAAATATTAATTCAAGATGATAAAGATATGATTACATTGATAACATGTCATCCTTATCGTCATAATTATCAAAGATATGTGGTTTACTGTGTTCGTAGTGATGAATTTGATGGAAATATTACTGATAATAAAGATACTAAGATTATTTCTTCTAAAAAAGGAATAGCAATTGAACAAAACCTGCCATATGTCATGATAGGAATACTAGGAATTATTGTAATTATTACTTTCATTTATTGTAAAAAAAAAGACAAATAAAATATCGCTAGATAGCGATATTTTTATATAAATAAGACTGCATAACTATGAACTACATGAATTTTATCATATAAATTAAAGTTTTTATCATTATAAGCAATATCATTGATTAACAATGTTAAATGGCCCATAATTAACATTAGTTAATATTTAATCACGTGAGTGGAGAAATGTAATAATATTGCTTTTTAATATTTTGATTAATAAAACATCTTGGTATTAAATATGCAGTTTTTAATTAATAGCAAAATATAGTTTTTGCAGCCAACCTATATTTCTCTTTATAAACATTCTCCACTTTTGATAACGTGATTAGTATGTATATTTACATACATTTAGTATTTTATCATATAATAAATTTAGCTTATGTGTCAGTTTTGCTTGATTAGGGGCAATTTTGCACAAAAAAAATCACTGTATTTAGTGAAGGTTTGAGCTTTAAAATTATTATTTGAAAAGATTGTTTTTTTATGTGTTATAAAGAAGATGTCTTGATACTTTAAGTGTTAAGTAATGAATTTTTAATTTTATTTATTTGAAGAGTAAAATGTGTATTCAGCAATTTTTAAGGTTAAAGCAAATAGAGAAGTTATGATTTTTAATTTATAAAATAGATAGTGGATATTATATAACTTAACAAATATAGACAATTTACATTTGTTAAGTTATATCTTTTTTATTATTATAGATGTATAGAAATGGTTTGAAGATCTTTTGTTTTTATGTTAGTTAGTATTTGATAGTCAAATGAAACTAATGTAAGAATTTGTCATTTATATCTTAATATGTTAATGTATTATAAGAAAATAAAATTAAATTTTTGGCTAATATTATTAAATTACACTAAATGACCTTTTTGAGATATAAAATTCAAATAATTTGTTCGAACGGACGAGACATGTTTTCGACTAATGGGAATCTTTTTATCATCATCCATTGTAACAGCATTAGAGTGCAAAGCATTGACATATTTTAAATTTATAAAAAAAGACTTATGTGTTTGAATAAAATATGGTATCTGTAATAGCGGTCCCAGTGCTTGTTCAAAAGAGCCAGTACGCCGAATACTTATGATTTGTTTATTATTATTTAATGTGTAGGTAGTGCTGCGAATTTTATTTTCGATATACATGATATCATCGATTACTACACTAGTAAGTGAATCATTTTCTTTAATTAAAATTGTATTTACGGGTTGATTACAAAATAACATGTATGCAAAATCTAATGCTGAATATAATTCATCGGTATTTATTGGTTTAGTAATATATCTAAGAGCGTGGATTTCATAAGCTTCTAATGCAAAATCAGGATATGATGTTATATAAATGATAGGACTATCATTGTTATTTTTGCGAATTATTCGTCCAAGTTCAATACCATTAATATCGGGTAAGGTGATATCGAGTAAATAAAGATCGAAATATTTCTTTTTATCAATCATCTCGACTAGTTCATCAACTTGTAAAAATGTAGTTATTTTCCAATCAACTTCTTTATGCTGATTAAGCCATAGTTCCACATATTGCGACAGTAGTGACAAATCTAATCTATCACTATTGCAAATTGCAATTGAATACATTTTTTTCCTCCTTTAATAATATCACTACTAAATAGTGATTTAATATATAGAGAAATAAATTGTTTTGTTGGCTGCTTTTATAAGTATGACAAATTTTATAACAAAAATCAAATTGTTTTATTCATTAATATAAAAAACGACTTAATTGCAATAAGTCGTTTTATTTATTATTTATTTTGCCTTGATAATAAGAACTGCCAGCTAAATCATCTTCGATTTTTAAAAGCCGGTTATATTTACAAATACGTTCACTTCTGGACATTGAGCCTGTTTTGATTTGACCAATATTTAAAGCAACTGCTAAATCAGCAATAAAAGTATCCTCACTTTCTCCAGAACGATGAGAGATAATAGGGGCAATATTATTTTTACGAGCTAATTCAATACAGTCTATTGTTTCTGTTAAAGTACCAATTTGATTTAGTTTAATTAAAATACTGTTACTATAGTGTCCATCAATGCCTGCCTGTAATCTTTTGGTATTTGTAACAAATAAGTCATCACCTACTAATTGAATTTTATCATTTAGCCTGTTAGTAAGTTTTTTCCAGCCCTCATAATCCTCTTGATCCAAACCATCTTCGATTGAAATAATAGGATATTTATTTATCAATTGTTCATAATATTTGATTAGTTCTTCACTTGTATAATCATGACCATTAATTGTATAGATACCATCATGATACAGTTCGCTAGAGGCTACATCTAAAGCAATAGCGATATCTTTACCAGGTTCTAAATGACATTCTTTAATTGCTTTAATAATCAAATCTAAAGCATCATCATTGCTTTCTAAATTTGGAGCAAACCCACCTTCATCACCGACTGAAGTCGCTAGATTGCTTTTTTTAAGAATGTTTTTTAAAGTATGGAAAACATTTGTTGCCATTTCCATTGCCTGATAGAAAGAATTAGCACTAATCGGCATGATCATAAATTCTTGAAAGTCTAATGAGTTTGTTGCATGGGAACCTCCATTAATAATGTTGATCATTGGCGTTGGTAATATTTTTGCATTACAGCCGCCTAAATAACGATATAAGGGGATATCGAGATAATTAGCAGCACAGTTAGCTGCAGCTAAAGATACTGCTAACATGGCATTAGCTCCTAATTTGGATTTGTTTTCAGTATTATCATAGCGAATCATTGCTAAGTCGATTTCGCGTTGATTTAAAACACTTTTTTGTTTTAACAGCCGGTTGATTGTTTCATTTACATTGTTGACAGCTTTAAAGACACTTTTACCTAAATAGCGCATTTCGTCATTGTCACGTAATTCTAATGCTTCATATTTTCCAGTTGATGCACCGCTAGGAACGATAGCACTACCTTGAAAACCGCTTTCTGTTGTTATTTCAACTTGAATAGTAGGAAAACCTCTTGAATCCAATACTTGTCTTGCATATATGTCAGTAATATATGGCATAATTTTATCACTCCTTCTAATTTAGTATGAGCTTTTTTTATTCCTTTAATCAAATATTGTTATTTTGTTTAGATAAGTTATAATGTTAGAAGAGGTGATCTTGATGAAATATTTCTTTTTTGATATCGACGGGACTTTAACTAATCAAAATAGTAATGGAGTCATTTTAGATTCAACATTTAAAACATTAGAAAAATTAAAAGCAAATGGTCATTTTGTTGCGATAGCAACTGGTCGTGCTCATTGGAATGCAAGAAAATTTAGTCGTCTGGTCAAAATCGATAATTTAGTATGTAATGGTGGAAATGGACTTGTTGTAGATGATCGATTATTGGAAAATGAGCCTTTAGATCATACTATGTGTTTGGAAATTATCGATGAGTGTATTAAAAAGAATTTTGCTTTTGGATTGGCACTGAATGATACTTATGAATTATATAGTTGTAACAACTTGATCAATAATTATCAAATGCATAATAAAATTATTGTTGATGAAAATCTTGATTTTCATCAGATTAAAAATATTTATAAAATTTTTATTATGATTTTAAAAGAGGAAGAAAAACAATTATGTTCTCTTAATAAAATAGGTCATGTTCGTTATCAGGACAGCTATTTGATTATTGAACCGATGGATAAATATCGTGGAATCTTAAAAATGATTGATATATTAGGAGGTAATAAAGAAGATATTGTTGTATTTGGTGATGGAATCAATGATCTTTCGATGATAAAACAGGCTCCAATTTCTATTGCAATGGGGAATGCTG
The DNA here is from genome assembly GCA_000508865.1 of Clostridiales bacterium VE202-01. GTDB lineage: Bacteria > Bacillota_I > Bacilli_A > Erysipelotrichales > Coprobacillaceae > Thomasclavelia. Next base: position 6,931 of record BAHP02000005.1, on the reverse strand, counting down.
TAGATGAGGTGAAAAAAGCAGCCACTTTTATTACTAAATCGAGTCAAGAAGCGGGGATTGAATATGCATGTAAATATTTTGGGTGGATTGAATGAAAAAATGTGGTATACTAAAGTAGGTGATTAGATGGAAATAATAAAATGGTTTTTAATGATCGTAGGAATTTTTGGATTATTGATCATTGGTTGTTTGATGTTACTTCGTAGTGATGAAAGAAAACGTTTAAATACAAAAAAATATCATCAAAATATCGAGATGATCAATCAAACAAATGAGATGCTTGATGAGACTTTAAATGAATTAGAAGGATATAATGAAATATTAGAGAAAACTTGTAAACAAATTGATCACTTTAATCATAAATTTCTTAAGATAAAATAACTAAAACAGTTGACAATAAATTGATTTTTTATATAATACAACTATATATTATAAACTCATTGATAAAGAGAGTAGTTTAATTGCGTTTTTAAGCGAGCTGATGGTGGTGTAAGATCAGTAAACAAGATTAAATGAACCGCACTTTGAAGAGGACTATTTGAATTATTAGTAGGATAGTCAGTAAGTCTACTTTACAGACAAGAGGGGATATAATCTTTATATCAATAAGAGTGGTACCGCGGAAATTTCGTCTCTTAGCTTAGCTAAGAGATTTTTATTTTTGCTGGAGAAAGGAAAGAAGAAAAATGAAAAAATTATTAAAAGTATTGTTAGTTTGTGTAATGGCCGTTTCACTGGCTGCTTGTGGTGGAAATGCTGGTAGTTCGAGTAAGAAAATTTTAATTGGGATATCACCTGATTATCCACCATATGAATCATTAGATGGTGATAAAATGGTAGGGTTTGATATTGATATGACCGAAGAGTTATTTAATATCATGAAAGAAAATGGACATGATTATGAATATGAATTCAAAAAACTTTCATTTGACACTATTTCGACTAGTTTAGTAGCTGATCAAATTGATTTGGGTATTTCTGGTTTTACTTTTCATGAAGAATGGAAAGATGTTATTTGGTCAAACAAATATAATGATTCTAGACAAGTTGCTTTAGTTGCTAATGATAGTCCAATTACTACAGCTAAAGATTTAGAGGGTAAAAATATCGGAGCTCAGTTAGCATCTACTGGTGAAGGGGTTGCTAATGATATTAAAGATGCTAATGTTAAGTCTGTTAAAGATGTTAAAGTTTTGATTGAAACATTAAATTCTGGTGGGATCGATGCAGTTGTTTTGGATGAGGCTGTAGCTAAAAACTATGTTAAAGAAGCTGGTTATAGAATGTTAGATGAAACTTTATTGGAAGAGGAAAATCTAATTATTACTAATAAAAATAATCAAGAATTAATGGATGATATTAATGAAGCTTTAAAGGCTTTTGTTGGATCAGATAAATATCAAGAATTAAAAACTAAGTGGGGAGCATAATCGTGAATGCGTTAATTGAATTTTTTACTGCTGATAATTTGATCTTTTTATTGCAAGGAGCTGGTAAGTCGCTTTTACTAGCTGCTTGTGCTTTAGTGTTTGGATTGATTTTGGGTGTTTTGGGAGCTGCAGCAAAAATTTCTAAACATAAGATTTTAAGAATTATTGGAAATATTTATGTTGAATTGATTCGTGGGACACCGATGTTACTACAAATATTATTTTTATATATTGCTTTTCCATTAATGGTAAGAGCAATTACAGGAGAAAGGTTTATACCCGATCCTTATGTTTGTGGTGCTGTAGCTATGAGTATTAATAGTGGAGCTTATTCAACTGAGTTGATTCGTAGTGGAATCATGGGAGTTGATAAAGGTCAGTGGGAAGCATGTGAAGTTTTAGGATTGAATTATAGTCAAACGATGAAGCTGGTTATTTTGCCTCAGGCTTTTAAAAGAATCGTTCCACCAATAGTTAGTGAGTTTATTACATTAATCAAAGATTCATCATTGATTTCGGTTTTAGGAGCTACAGAATTATTATATTCAGCGCAAATTTTAGGAGCTAACACCTTTAATTTAATTCCACCATTACTAATGTCAGCAGTTTTTTATTTGATTATGACGCTGACTACATCTTATTTTGCAAGAAAGATAGAAAGGAAGTTATCTGAAAGTGATTAAAGTTAAAAATATTGTTAAACAATTTAAAGATTTGAAAGCTGTAAATGATGTTTCCTTAGAAATAAAAAAAGGTGAGATCGTTTGTTTGATTGGTCCAAGTGGAAGTGGAAAAAGTACTGTCTTACGCTGTATAAACGGATTAGAAATTCCAGAATCTGGAGAAATTTATATAAATAATCAATTACTTGATAGTACTGATTCCCAACAATTCAAAGCTTTAAGAGGAAAGATGGGATTTGTTTTTCAGCATTTTAACTTGTTTCCGCATAAAACTGTTTTGGAAAATTTGACACTGGCGCCAATTAAGGTATTACAAGCAGATGAAGAAGCAGCAAAACAAAAAGCTTGTAAGTTATTAGAACGTGTTGGGTTGTTGGATAAAAAAGATGAATATCCTAATAAATTATCAGGGGGTCAAAAACAAAGAGTAGCGATTGCAAGAGCTTTATGTATGGACCCTGAAGTCATGTTATTTGATGAGCCTACTAGTGCCTTGGATCCAGAGATGGTTATTGAAGTTTTGGAAGTAATGCAGGAATTAGCGATTGAGGGAATGACGATGGTCGTAGTTACTCATGAAATGGGATTTGCACGAACAGTTGGTGATAGGGTGATTTTTTTAGAGAATGGAAAAATAATAGAAGATAGTCCTTCAAAAGATTTCTTTACGAATCCTAAATCTGAACGTGCTAAAGATTTTTTAAGCAAGGTGATGCATTAGTGAAAATTGATTTTTTTGATGTTGAAGCCTGGATGACAGAGCATGAAGTCGATTATCGTTATAATTTGGCGGAGACATGTGTTGCCTCAATGAGCATCAATGATTTATTAGAATTTGTAGATGATAAAGACAAGCTGCTCAATGATTTATTAACGACGAAGCTGGATTATGGACCTATTACAGGCAGTGAGCGTTTACGTAGAGGAATCGCAAAATTGTATCAAACTGGTGATTTGAATAATATTGCAATTAGTCATGGTTGCATCAATGCAAATGAATTAGTTTTAATTTCGCTGTTAGAAAAAATGATCATTTAATAACGATTACACCGACTTATCAACAAATGTATTCTTTTCCAGAATCGTTTGGGGTAGAGACAAGCTTAATTGAATTAAAAGAGGAAAACAACTGGTTACCTAAATTAGAAGATTTTGAAAAAGAAATCAAAGAAAATACGAAGATGATTTGTTTAGTTAATCCTAATAATCCTACAAGTACAAAATTTTCTAAAGAATTTTTATTGAAATTGGTCAAGTTAGCTAAAAAATATAATTTATATATTCTTTGCGATGAAGTTTATCAGGGTTTAGGTAAAGATGAAATAGCTATCAGTGATTTATACGATCGAGGAATTTCAACGAGCAGTTTATCAAAAGTAACTTCTTTTGCGGGGCTTAGATTAGGGTGGATCAAAGCTAATTATGAAATTATTAAAATGATAAATGATCGACGTGATTATCATATTATTTCAACTGGTTATCTAAATGATTATTTAGCTGCTGTAGTAATTGAAAATTATGATAGAATTATTGAAAGAAGTAAGAAAATCATTGCTACTAACCGTCAGATTTTAATCGAGTGGTTAAAAAAGGAACCTTTAGTTGATTGTGTTGTTCCTGAAGCGGGAACGATTGCTTTTCTAAAATATAACCTGCCAATCAAATCAAAAGAACTATGTCTCAAATTACAAAAAGATACCGGTGTCTTCTTTGTTCCTGGCGCTTGTTTTAATCAAGAATATCATCTACGCTTTGGTTTTGCTAATAAAAGCGAAGATATCCAGGCAGGTTTAGAGTTGTTTTCAAAATGGTTACATTCTAATGTAAAAAAATAATATCTTAATTATTAAAACAGTTATCTAAATAATGATCAACTGTTTTTTTATTTGTAATATATTTTTGTGACAAACAGTATATAACACTTGACTACAGTTTTGTACTGTTATATACTGTTTTATAAAGGAGGTAGATAAATTGAAAATAATTATAAATAATACAATTATGGTTCCTATTTATGAACAAATAGTAGATCAAATCAAACTCTTGATTCGTAATGGAGAACTAAAAGAAAATGATAATCTACCATCTGTGCGTACTTTATCAAAAGAACTTAAAATTAGTGCTTTAACGGTAAAAAAAGCATATGATACTTTAGAAAATGAAGGTTTTACAATAACTGTTCATGGTAAAGGGACATATGTGGCTGCTACTAATACTGAGCTTTTGCTGGAAGAACAAAAAAAAGAGGTTGAAGCTGATTTAGAAAAAGCAATTCAAAAAGGAAGACGATGTGGTATAAGTGATGAAGATATTAAAACTTTATTTGAATTGATTTTGGAAGGATAAACGTGAAAATAAACTTTTTAGATTAATAGTAGATTGAAATTTTAATCACATGTTTGTACCCTATCGATGAAGGCAAACAGAAATGGAGGAAATTATGTTAAAAATTGAACATGTAAAAAAATTCTATAAGAATTTCTCATTAGATTGTTCCTTAAAGGTCATGCCAGGATGTGTAACGGGATTAATTGGACAAAATGGTGCTGGTAAAAGTACGACATTTAAAGCAATATTGGGATTGATTTCTATTGATGAAGGAAGCATTAGTGTTTTTGGAAAAGATATTCAAAATTTTAATGCTGAAGATAAGCAGAATCTAGGTGTGGTTTTATCTGATTCAGGATTTAGTGGATATTTAACGATTAATGATATTATTCCTGTTTTAGATAATCTTTATAAAAATTTTGATAAATCATTTTTTATTGAACAGTTACAACGATTTCAATTACCTCGTAATAAGAAAATCAAAGAATTTTCAACGGGGATGAAAGCAAAATTAAAAGTTTTAGTTGCAATTTCTCACAATGCTAAATTATTGATTCTTGATGAACCAACAGCTGGTTTAGATGTTATTGCAAGAGATGAATTATTGGATATATTAAGAGAATTTATGGAAAAAGATGAGGCTCATTCTATTTTAATTAGTTCGCATATTTCTAGTGATTTAGAAAATTTATGTGATGACCTTTATATGATTGATAATGGAAAAATCATTATGCATGAAGATACTGATATTTTATTGAGTGATTATGCTTTATTGAAAGTTGATTTAAAGCAGTATGCTAGTCTAGATAAACAATATCTTCTTTGTTTGAAGAAAGAAAGCTATGGGTATAGCTGTCTTACAAACCAGAGACAATATTATCTTGATAATTATCCTTCTCTAGCAATCGAAAAAGGGAATATTGATGAAGTAATCACAATGATGATAAGGGGTGATAAACTATGAAAGGTTTATTGATCAAAGATTTTAAACTATTACAAGGACAAAATTTTTTTATTACTATTATCGCGATTGCTGGTATAATGGCTATTTTTATGGAAGATGCATCATTTATTATCGGATATATGACATTTGTTGGTTCTTTATTTACTTTAAGTACTATTAGTTATGATGAATTTGATAATGGTAATGCTTTTTTATTTTCGTTGCCAATTACTAGAAAAGATTATATTTTAGAAAAATATGGATTTGGTTTGATTGTTGGAGGAATCTCATGGTTGTTTGCTATCATTGTTACTGTTGTTGTGGAAATAATAAAAGATACAATTTTAATCGAGGATACAATATTGATTGCCTTAATAATCTTACCAATACTACTGATAATATTGGCAGTTATGCTCCCTTTTCAATTTAAGTTTGGTGGTGAAAAAAGTCGGGTTGCAATTATTGGGGCTATTGGTTTGATATTTATCATTGTTATTGGTGTAATTAAAGCTGCTGAATTATTCAATGTTGATTTAATTACAATGTTTAATAATTTACCAGTAATGAGTATGAAAATGTTGATCATGGCAGGATCAATAATAGCAATGATCATATTTTTGTTATCATTTAAAATTAGCGTAGGTATTATGAATAAAAAAGAATTCTAGTTAATATTTTATCAATGATATTTATCTAAAGTCGAGATATCAATAAAAAGACAGTCAATTTGATCGACTGTCTTTTTACATGTTGTGTTAATTCAAACCTTTTCTGCTTTTTTTAAAATACATTAGATCAGTTGCCTGCATTTCATTTTCGATGATTTCTTTAGGGTAATAGTCTAAAAAGAAATTTTCGATACGATGACTATACACATAACCTAAACGAGTATAAAAAGTTATATTTTCTAAACTTGAGTTTGCAGTACCAATCAAAAATGTATCATAAGTACTGTAGATATCTTCAACATATTTAATTAAAGCTTTAGCATAACCACAACCTCGATATGCAACTAAAGTTAAAATATTTTTAATTTCTACTTCACCATCGATAATTTCAACAGCAATAAATGATACAGGCTCATCGTTTACAAAATAGCCATATAATTTACCGTTTTCTAAATAATCTCTAACTAGGTTGATATTAGGGTCGCTTTCAGTTAATAATTCATCAAAATCCATTTTATTTTTTATTTCTTTTATCATTTCTTTCACTTCCTGATATGTATTATATCAAAGTTTTATTTAATGTAAAAGGTTTCATTGTATGATATACTTTTAATAAAGAGGTGGAAAGGATATGAAAAAGATTTTACTTTGTTTAATAATGCTATTTTTTATTGTTGGATGCTCTTTTATTACTGAAGAAGAAAGCAATGAGAGTACAGAAAATGATGAAAAAGTACAAACAGAAGAGAAACATGAACCGGTTAAAACAAGTGTGAAACTAAGTTTTGCTGGGGACTGTACACTAGGAAATTATGCGGGACAGATTTACGATGGTTCATTTAATCAAGAATATGCAAAGCAAGGTAGTGATGCGACATA
>BAHP02000006.1 GCA_000508865.1 Clostridiales bacterium VE202-01 | reverse complement strand
TTTAAAAAAACATGTTTTTATTTAATATTTTAAAAAATGAAAAATTAGAAAAATATAATTTTATTACTATTAGTGTAATTTTGATACTTTGAAGATTTTTAATGAGAATTTAAGTATTAGTAATTAATCAAATCGTAAGTGTTTTTCAATCATTTAATTTTTTCTTATATAAAGATAAAATAATAACAGTAGTAATTAAAACAAATGGTCTAGAGATGATATTAACAATGTTATATCATCAATATTGATGATAAGGGCTATAAGTGCAAAAATTAAGCCACATAATAAACTATGGTAAATAGCATTTTTAGAAAATGTTTTAACGATCATAAAGCCCCAGATAACCATAATAATTCCTGCAACAAGATTGATGATTGTGTGATAAATAAAATTAGATAAATGAATAAAACTAATAATACCGGCTAAGATAAGACTAGTGATCATAAAGGTAATTAGGATGAATAATGCAAATTTTAAATATATTTTTAAATATGATTTCATATTTCCTCCTTGTTATCTTAATAATATTATATTTAAGGATTGGTGAAATATGAGTATCTTCGAAGTATTTATGATAAGTCTTTGTATATATATTTATTTAAGTGTTTTACTTAGAATTTTTGGAAAAAAAGAATTTAGTCAATTAAACGTTTTTGATTTTGTTGTATTTTTAATTATTGCAGAAATTATGACCGATACAGTTGGTAATGAGGATTTTACTTTTTTTCATGGTGTAATAGCAACTGTTACATTGATCGTAGTTGATCGCTTAGTTTCCATGGTTACATTGAAATCAAAAAAACTTCGAGATATTTTTGAAGGAAGGCCAACATATATTATTTTTAAGGGAAAATTGGATCAAGAAAAGATGAAAGAACAGCGTTATACTGTAGATGATCTTTCGCATCATTTAAGAGTAAATGATATTGATAGTATTTCTAAAGTAGAATTTGCTTTACTAGAAACAAATGGTTCATTATCTATAATTCCTAAAGATGAGTGTTGTGTTGAATTGCCTGATGCTTTGATTTGTGATGGAATTGTTGATGAAGATAATTTAAAGTTACTAAATCGTGATCTCAATTGGTTAAAAAAAGAGCTAAAAAAACAGCATGTTGATCATATTGAAGATGTTTTTTATTGTATTTTAGAAAAGGATAAATTACTTGTAATAAAAAAATAGAACTGTAAAAACAGTTCTATCCTAATAACATTCGGTCATTAGCAAATTCTTCACCACTAGCTTCTTCGAATTTATGAAGCAGATCTTCGACTGTTAGTTTTTTCTTTTCTGCACCTTTTACATCATAAATTATTCGTCCATTATACATCATAATTAATCGATTACCAACGTCAATGGCATCGCGCATATTATGAGTAACCATCATAGCTGTTAGATTTTGTTTTGTAATAATTTCGTTTGTTAATTTCAAAACTTTTGCTGACGTTGCAGGATCTAAAGCAGCAGTATGTTCGTCTAATAAGAGTAATTTAGGTTTTTGCAAAGTAGCCATTAATAATGTGATTGCTTGTCTTTGACCACCGGATAATAAGCCCATTTTTGTCGTTAAACGATCTTCTAAACCTAGATTCAATGATTTAACAAGTTCACGATATTGTTCTTTTTCTTCTTTCGTAACTCCCCAAGATAAACCGCGTGGTTTTCCTCGGCGATTTGCAAGAGCTAGATTTTCTAAAATCTGCATATCTCCAGCTGTACCTAACATAGGATCTTGGAATAAGCGACCAATTTTTTTAGCTCTTTGATGTTCAGGCTGTAAAGAAATATTTTCACCGTCTAATGTAATAGTCCCACAGTCTAAAGGATATAATCCAGAAATCATATTTAATAAAGTTGATTTACCAGCACCATTTCCACCAATGATAGTAACAAAATCACCTTTATTTAATTCCAAATTGATTTCGTGAAGAACCTTTTTTTCATTAACAGTTCCAAGATTAAATGTTTTACTTACTTGTTTTAATTTAAGCATTATCATCAATCTCCTTTGTTAATTTTTTATACATTGCAACTTGTTTTCGTTTAGAAAGCATAATTGGAATTGTTAAAGCAATACCAACAAGAATAGCTGTTAATAATTTTAAATCATCAGTATTCAATCCTAATTGTAGTACTAAAGCTACAATGATACGATAAATGATAGAACCAATAACAATTGAAACTAATCTAATTGCAAAACCGCCTTTTTTTGCAGAAATAACAACTTCTCCAATAACGATCGAAGCCAATGCAATTACGATAGCTCCAGTACCAACACGAACATCAGTTGCTTGGCCATATAGTGCATATAGGGCGCCAGATAGTCCCACTAAACCATTACTGATCATTAATCCTAATAATTTCATAGTATCAGTATTGATTCCCAGTGATCTAGCCATTTGTTCATTATTTCCAGTAGCTCTGATTGATGAACCCATTTCAGTTCCAAAAAACCAGTACAGTACAGCAATAAAAATAATTACAAATATCAACGCTACGATAAGAGTGATATAATATTTATTAATATTTAAAGCTGTTGATAAATCAGCAAATAAAGTATTTGCAGTAGTTAGTGGTAGATTAGCACGGCCACCCATAATTCTTAAATTAATTGAATAAAGACCAATCTGTGTTAAAATACCAGCTAGAATGGCAGGAATCTTACATTTAGTGTGTAAAATTCCTGTAATCGCTCCAGCAATAAAACCAGCAATAATTGCGATTAAAATAGCTAATAATGGATGAATGTTGTTTAAAACACAAACAGCACATACTGCTCCACCAGTAGCAAAGCTGCCATCAACTGTTAAGTCTGCAATATCTAGTAAACGAAAAGTAATATATACTCCTAGTGCTAAAAATCCCCAGATCAAACCTAAATCAACGGCACCTAAATAAGTATAAAATAATCCCATTTTTTAACTCCTATTCTTCAATAAATGTTGCATCAGGATAATCATCTTTATTAATTGTAAGACCACATGCTTCTGCTACTTTTAAATTAATACATAAAGTACAATCTTCAGCCTTTAATTGAGCTATTGGAGTATCTGCTGCAGTTTTTTCACCTTTTAGAATTGCAACTGCCTGTTTACCAGCTTCACGTCCTAAATTTTCATAGTTGATTCCATAAGTTGCAAATCCACCAGATTTTACCATCCCTTCTTCTCCTACGATACAAGGAATCTTAGCAGGGGAAGTGATTGCTTCAACACTGCTCATATAAGTTGCAAGAAGATTATCAGTAGGAATATAAACTACATCATTTTTATCATTGACGATTTGACTAGCAACAGCTTGGATTTCGTTAGAATCAGACACTTTATAAACTTTATATTCGTATCCTTTTTCTTTGGCTGCTTTAACAGCTAGATTTCCTTGGAAAATAGAATTATCTTCACTACCACAATACATAATAGCTACTTTTTTGGCATCAGGCAGCATTTTTTCCATTAAATCAAATTGATCTTCTACAGGTGTTAAGTCACTAGCTCCAGTAACATTTCCTCCTGGTTTATCATTGCTTTTAACAAGTTTAGTGCTTTCATAATCAGTTACAGCACATCCAACAATTGGAATTTCAGTTGTTGCTGCAGCTACAGCTTGAAGTGCAGGTGTAGCAATTGCATAAATTAAATCATTACCACCATTAACTAATTTATCAGCAACAGTAGTACAGTTAGATTGATCACCAGCAACTTGATAATCAATATTATCAGCATTTATACCTGCTTTAACCAATTCATCTTTAAAACCTTTGTATGAAGCATCAAGTGCGTCATGTTGCATTAATTGGATAACTCCAATCTTGACTTCAGATAAATCTTTTGCTTTAGCATTATCTTCGTTACCAGTACCACATCCAGTGATAACAAGAACAATGGCAAAAGCCAATAAACCTTTTAATAGTTTTTTCATAAATAATCCCTCCATATTTTTAATTATTAAACAAAAAAAGTCCTCCAAAGAGGACGACAGAGTCGTGGTACCACCCCAAATTCATTATTAGTTCACACTAATATCTCAGTAAGTATAAAACTTAACTACGATAACGGCTAGTAACCGATGATTACCTACATATCAGCATCCGACTCCGTGATGAATTCAATATTCCTTAACGCATTGTTTGCACCATCCACAATGTCTCTGATATCTAAGTTATATTTACTAGTTCACTTCATTGTCTTTGTTTAATAAATTGTTACTATTATGATACGTTATCATTATCGATTTGTCAATAAGTGATAAAAATTAAAAACATTAAGAAAGTAAAATATCAAGTGACATCATAATGACAAAACCAACCATAAAACTAATTGTCCCTAAGTCGATTCCTTCTGTTGCATTAGCTTCAGGAATTAATTCTTCAATACAAACAAACATCATCGCTCCAGCAGCAAAACACAAAGCAAATGGTAAGATACCATTTATCAGTGTCGCAAAGGCATATCCTAGAAGTGCTGCTGGTACTTCGACAAGAGCCGAAAACTGACCATACATCATTGCTTTAAAACGACTTTTTCCACATTGATGCATTGGTAAAGATATTGCCGTTCCTTCAGGAAAATTTTGAATGCCAATACCAATTGCTAAAATCAAAGCAGCTAAATAATTTTCATTTTGACATCCTGCAAATGCTACACCAACTGCTAAACCTTCAGGAATATTATGCAATGTCATCGCTAACATCAACAATTTGTTTTTAGAATAGTGATCAGGGTTGATTCCTTCTTGAACATGAGACATCATATGTTCATGGGGAAGTAATTTATCAATTAACATTAATAAACTAACACCACAAATAAAACCAACCGGTATGATCAATAAATTCAATTTACCAGTGCTTTCAAGTTGTTCTTTTGCTGGTAAAATAAGAGAAAAAAATGATGCTGCAATCATAATTCCAGCGGAACTGCCCAAAGCTATACAAACTAATTTTTTACTAGCACTTTTGACAAATAATACTAGTGATGCACCTAAAAATGTCATTAACCAGTTAAACGTTGCTACGATCAATACAATAATAAAAGGACTTAATGATAGGATATATTCCATTATTTCACCTCATTTATTATTATGTAATTAATTTTATAAGATATGGGCATTTGTGTTTGTTCCCTCTAAAATTATGTGGTATGATTAAACAAATGAGGTGATTATAGATGGAAGAAATGACAATTGCTATGCAAAACTATTTAGAATTGATTTATGAATTATCTTTAGATGGAAAAAAAGCCCGTGTGAGTGATATTGCTAGACAGCTGGGAGTTTCTAAACCTAGTGTTAATAATGCAGTTGTTGTATTGGCCAAAAATGGTTATGTTGATTATGAAAAATATGCAGATATCAAGTTAACAGCTAAAGGTAAGAAGACGGCAAAGTTTATTTGCAGTAAACATCAGACAATCAAACAGCTGTTTGTAGAGGTTTTACATATTGATGAAAAAATTGCTGATAAAGACGCGTGTTTAATTGAACATGTTATTTCAGATGAAAGTATTAAAGCAATGAGGGAATATATGAAAAAAGATTAAAGCATCAAAGATGCTTTTTTCTTTAAGTATTTTTAAGTATTTTTAAGTATATGTATTGAATTATAATTATTTTTAAGTATAATAATGGTTAGGAGGTGGAAAAATGAAATATCAATGTGTATTTAGTGATATTGATGGAACTTTGTTAAATTCTCAACATGAAGTTACAAATAGGACGAAAATGAAAGTTCATGAGTTAGTGAATCAGGGGATACCTTTTGTTCTGGTTTCAGCACGAACGCCAAGTGGGATAAAGACAGTAATGGATCAGTTAGATATTCATATCCCGATAATCAGTTATAGTGGTGGACTAGTAATCAACAAAGATAATGAGATTTTATATTCAAGAGGAATATCTGTAGAGAATGCCAAACAAATTTCTGAATTTATTGAAAAAAATTATCAAATCAGTGTTAATATTTGCAGTAATGATTATTGGATGAGCAGTGATTTAAAAAATCCTTGGGTCAAACAAGAAGCTGATATAACAGGAATCACACCAGAGAAATTAGATTTTAGTAAAATCGATATTGTTCATAAGATTTTATGTATGGGTGATAAAAATACTGTTGATTTAGTTGAACAGGCATTGTTAAAGAAATATGATTTCTTATCTGTTTATAAATCAAAAGAGACTTATTTAGAGATTATGGATAAAAGTATTTCAAAAGCTAATGCCATAAATATATTGTGTGAAAAGCTTAATATCGATGTTACAAAGACTGTTTCATTTGGAGATAATTATAATGATATTGACATGCTTCTAGCTACAGGGAGTGGTTTTGTTATGGCTAATGCACCGCAAGATGTTTTAAACCAAATTGCTAGACATACGAAATCCAATGATCAAGATGGAATAGTTTATGCTTTAGAAAATTTAATTGATAAGGAATAGATTTATAATGTATCAAGAAGAAAGAGTTTATCAGATATTGGAATTATTGAAAAAAGAGAAAACTTTAACAAATCAAGATATTATGAATAAATTTAATATTTCTAGAGATACTGCAAGAAGAGATATTATCAAATTAGTTAATGAAGGATTGGCAACACGTACTCATGGTGGAATAACTTTAACTTCATTACATAGTCCAATTGATAATTATCATAATCGGCAAGTTAAGAATAAGGAAATAAAAAAGGAACTTGCTATTAGAGCAATTAAATATCTTAATGATCATAAAGTTTGTTTTTTTGATGTTTCAACAACGATTGAAGAAATGTGTGAAATGGTTCCTAATAAAATAGAAGCTTATAGTCATTCACTTGATAACATTGAAAAACTAGCTAATTATTGTAATGCTCATATGATTGGTGGAAAATATAATAATTATAATCGTTATATGTATGGAAGTCAGGCATTAGAAATGCTGGATAATATATATTTTGATGTTGCTTTTATTGGTGCTGCGGCAATAAAAGAAGATGGTATATATGTTGAAGAATATGAAGATGCTGCAATAAAGAAAAAAGTAGCATCGAGAAGTGCAAGTGTTTGTTTAGTTGTCGATGATAGCAAGTTTTTAAAGACAAGTTCATACAAAGCTTTGAATTGGAATGCAATCAATTTTATTATTACTAATACATTATTACCAGAATCATTGATGAAAAAAATAACTGAGGCAGGATGTATATTAGATATTAATTAAATAGCAGATGTTATTTTTTGAATAATATTTTACTAAAATTTAAATTTATAA
>BAHP02000007.1 GCA_000508865.1 Clostridiales bacterium VE202-01 | reverse complement strand
TAAGAAATTTTATTAATGATATTCTTGACTTTTTTAGATAAACATGATACTTTTAATATAAGTTAGCTAAGGCTAACTTATAAAATAAAATATTAGTTAGTCTAAACTAACCAAGGAGGAAGTTATGAAATTTGTATATGCATCAAGAACAGGTAATGTTGAATCGATCGTTGAAAGATTAGGATTAAGTGATTCTTTAAAAATCGAAACCGGAAGTGAAAGCTGTGATCAAGATTTTATTCTTTTCACTTATACTGATGGTTATGGTGATGTACCTGCAGAAGTAGAAGATTTTTTAAATGATAATGGTAGTTTGTTAAAAGGGGTCATTGTCAGCGGTGATCTTGGTTATGGTGAGGCTTATTGTCAAGCTGGAGATACGATCAGCGAGCAATATCAAGTCCCATGTTTATATAAGGTAGAGAATGAAGGAACTGATGAAGATATTGTAAAAATGACAGAGATTATTAATAAACTTTAATAATGCCTACTAATGGTGATATTTTTCAAGAAAAGTTAGCGCTTTATAGTGCGCCAACTTTAGCTAATCTAAAAACAGCTAGTCTTTTTCGAATCACGAAAAAAGATTTCCCTAATTGTCATGAATGTTTGCAATATTTTAATCAAAAGTTTCGTCAGTATGGTTTGCAGATCTGTATTTTAAAAGAATATCAAACTAGTTTTTTGATTTATGTGTATCAAAATGATAAACTTTATCATACTTTAACTCATTTTCCGATTCAGAGTTTTTAAAGCAGTATCAATATCCCTGTGATAGTGCTTTAAAAGCTATAGAACATTTGAAAATGCGTTTATTAGACGATGATTTTCCTCATGAAATTGGTATTTTTCTAGGATATCCTCTTTGTGATGTGATCGGGTTTATTAATGATAAAGATCATTATCGATATGCGGGACATTGGAAAGTTTATAGTCATGTGAAAAATAACATCAAAACTTTTAAACGTTTTGATTCTTGTACAAGAACAATTAAAAATAAAATATCTTGTGGTGAGTCAGTTTTTGATATTATGGCAAAAGTTTTTTAAAAATGATGAATTGATCTTCATCATTTTATTTTAGATAAATATTGAGTATTTATCTTGACATCAGCAATATAAGTGGTAAAATAAAATTAACAAATGAACAATTGTTCAAATGAATAATAAAGGAGATATAAAAAATGAAAAAAACTTATAAGATTGATGTAGATTGCGCCAACTGCGCTAATAAAATGGAAGAAGCTACTAAGAAAACAGCTGGAGTCAAAGATGCCGTTGTCAACTTTATGACTTTAAAAATGACAGTTGAATTTGAAGATGGTGCAGATGTAAAAGCTGTTATGCAGGATGTTATTAAAAACTGTAAAATTGTTGAAGATGATTGTGAAATTTTCTTATAATGGTTCAAACGCTGCATGACTGTAGCGTTTTTTAATGGAGGGACGAATATGAATAAGAAACAAAAAAAAGGTTTTGCAAAGAATTATTGTTGCATTGATCTGTATTATCGCTTTAGAATTTATTGATGTTGAAGGATATTTAGAATTTGGATTATATATGATACCTTATTTGGTTATCGGATATGATATTTTAAAAAAGGCAATCAAAGGAATTTTAAATCGTCAGGTCTTTGATGAAAATTTCTTAATGGCAGTTGCAACAGTAGGGGCAATTGCTCTAGGTGAATATAAAGAAGGAGTTGCAGTCATGCTCTTTTACCAGATTGGAGAGTTGTTTCAAAGTTATGCTGTTGGTAAAAGCCGTCGCAATATCAGTGATTTAATGGATATTAGACCCGACTATGCAAACATTGAAAATGAATCTGGAGAAGTTGAAAAAGTGGATCCTGATGAAGTAGAAATTGGAAGCATCATCGTTGTAAAACCAGGTGAAAAAATACCTCTTGATGGAATCATCATTGAGGGAAAAACTACTTTAAATACTAGTGCGCTTACAGGAGAAAGTTTACCACGTGAAGTTAGTATAAATGATGAAGTAATGAGTGGCTGTATTAATTTAAACGGTCTAATAAAGATCAAAACAACAAAAGAGTTTGGTGAATCAACAGTATCTAAGATATTAGATCTAGTTGAAAATGCCAGCTCTAAGAAATCAAGATCAGAAAATTTTATTTCTAAATTCGCTAAATATTACACGCCGGCCGTTTGTTATGGTGCTGTGGCTTTAGCTTTTTTACCACCAGTTATTTCCCTATTATTTTTAAATATTGATGCGAATTGGGGTGAATGGATCTCAAGAGCATTAACGTTTTTAGTTATTAGCTGTCCTTGTGCTTTAGTCATTAGTATTCCATTAAGCTTTTTTGCGGGAATTGGTGGTGCTAGTCATGAAGGGGTTTTAGTTAAGGGATCAAATTATTTAGAGACGCTAGCCCAAACGAAATATGTTGTCTTTGATAAAACGGGAACAATGACACAAGGTGTGTTTGAAGTAACAGGAATTCATCATGCCAGTATCGATAAAGATAAATTATTGGAATATGCGGCTTTAGCAGAAAGTTATTCAACCCATCCAATTAGTAAAAGTTTACAAAAAGCATACGGTAAAGAAATTGATCAGCATCGTGTTTTAGATGTTCAGGAAATCAGTGGTCATGGAATCATTGCTAAAGTTGATGGTCAAGATGTTGCTGTTGGAAATATTAAATTAATGAAAAAATTAAATATCTCATGTCAACAATGTCATAGTGTTGGAACCGTTGTTCATGTAGCTATCAATAATGAATATGCTGGTCATATTTTAATTTCTGATTTAATGAAACCGCATGCTAAAGAAGCAATTCAAGCTTTGAAAAAAATTGGTATTAAAAAAACGATCATGTTAACTGGTGATATAAAAAGTGTTGCTGATCAAGTAGCCGAAGAATTGAAAATAGATGCAGTATACAGTGATTTATTACCATCTGATAAAGTTGACAAAGTAGAGGAAATATTGCAAAATAAAGGAAATAAAGAAAAAGTTGCTTTCGTTGGTGATGGTATCAATGATGCTCCAGTTTTATCAAGAGCAGATATTGGAATTGCTATGGGTGCTTTAGGAAGTGATGCGGCAATAGAAGCAGCTGATGTTGTTTTAATGGATGATGATCCTTTAAAATTGCTAAAGCAATAAAAATATCGAAAAAATGTATTCGAATCGTTTATGAAAATATTTATTTTGCAATCGGCGTTAAAGTAATTTGTTTGATTTTAGGCGCTATTGGTATTGCTAATATGTGGATTGCAATTTTTGCTGATGTTGGAGTTATGGTATTAGCAGTTTTAAATGCTATTCGGGCTTTACGGGTCAGTCATTTATAGAAAGTGAGGAATATTGTGAGTAGTCAAAAAGTAGAATGCTGTGATACAGTTGAAGTTCATGAAGATTTATTAAAGATAGTCGAAGAAAAGATGCCGCCAGAAGAAGAGTTATATGATTTGGCTGAGCTGTATAAAATTTTTGGCGATTCAACTAGAATTAGGATCTTATTTGTTTTGTTTGAAGCTGAAGTATGTGTGTGTGATTTAGCAGCAGCGCTTAACATGACGCAATCGGCAATATCACATCAGTTGCGGATTCTTAAACAAAATAAACTAGTAAAAAATAGACGAGAAGGAAAATCAATGTTTTATTCGCTTGCTGATGAACATGTTAGAACGATTATCAATCAAGGTTTGGAACATCTTCAAGAAGACTAAAAATGAGCTATTTAAGCTCATTTTTTAGTATATTGGCATATAAATGTAATTGTTGTAATGAATGGATATTGTCATTTAACTGATGCAGCTGGATCTGTCTTTCTACTGGTAAGGAAAGAAAGTAATTTCTAGAACTTGTGCTTGATTGAATTAAATGGTTTAGATTTTGATATTGCATGGTTTCACCTCACTATAGTATGGATAGAAAAGAAAAATATAGTCTTATTTTTGATGATTGAAAGAAAAAAATAGATATGATAAGATAGTTAGTATAAGCTAACTAGATGATAGGAGTATTGTGATGAGTGAAAAAATGATAATTAAAAAAGATACAGTTCAAGAAACTTTGCTTTTACCTTTGTATGGAAGAGCATATTGTGCCAAAAAATATCCCCATATTTTAATGATCCAATTTCATTAAAAATAATAGATCAGATTGATTATGATTTCGAATCATTAAATCTAAAGGAATTTCAAATTACGACATGGGCGATTCGGCAGCGAATGTTGTGCGATAGAGTTAAAGCATATTTAAAAAAATATCCTAATGCTACGATCGTTGATTTAGGATGTGGATTAGCTACAGGATTTGGAAGTGTTGATAATGGATCATGTCATTGGATCAATATTGACTTACCAGATGTAATAGCGATTCGAAATCAATTGATTTCCTGCCAGGAACGTGAAAGTAATCTTGCTTATGATGCTTTTGATTTTACTTGGATGGAAAAGATCGAGAAGGAGCAGGGAGTTTATATTATTTGTGGAGGTTTACTTTATTATTTTCAACTAGAAAAGATCAAAGATTTAATGATTGCACTAGCAAAACATTTTCCTCAGGGCGGTATTTATTTTGATTGTGAGAGTTCCTATGGGGTAAAAAAATCTAATAAATTAGTAGAGAAGAACGGAAATAAAGGGGCGATGATGTATTTTGCTGTAGATGATGAAACGATGTTTTTAAAATGGAGCCCGTTATTTAAAAATATTCAGATCGATGCCAAGCTGCCTGATGATATTCAAAAGGCTCAAGAAATTCCTTTGATGATTCGTTTTATTTTAAAGCTTGGATGTAAAATGGGAATTATGAAGTTTGTTGAAATTTTATTTTAAGATACATTTTATTGAAGATAGAATATTCACTTAAATAATAGTATTTAAGATAAAAGTTTGTTATCCTGATTGTGATATAATATTTATGATCATGAAAAGGAGCAGAAATAAAATGGAATTAAGAACGCTTTATTATTTTTTAATGGTAGCAAGAGAAGAAAATATTACTCGAGCAGCCAAACGCCTGCATCTAGGACAGCCAGCATTGAGCCGTCAATTAATGCAGTTAGAGCAAACAGTTGGAAAACAATTATTGATAAGAGGAAAAAGGAAGATCGAGTTGACCGAAGCAGGAGTTCTGTTAAAAAGAAGAGCTGAAGAAATCATTGATCTCATTGAAAAAACAGAAAAAGAACTTATTAGCGATAATGATAATCTGACTGGTGAAATTATGCTGGGAATGGCTGAATGTTTGTATACCCATTTATTTTTACCAGATATTATTAAAAAGTTTTCTAATAAATATCCTGAAGTAACTTACGATTTTTATACTGGAAACGCAGATTTAGTTAAAGAAAAGTTAGATCAGGGTATTATAGATGTAGGAATTCTTTTGGAACCAGTAGATTTAGAAAGATACGAATATATTAGATTACCACAAAAAGAACGCTGGGGAATCGTTGTTTCTAAGGATAATCATTTAGCTAATAAAGCATCTGTAACAGCTAAAGATCTAATAAATATCCCGTTATTAAATACTAAGCGTTCGCTTGTTCAAAATGAAATAGCAAGCTGGTTTAAAAGTGATTATGAAAAACTCCATTTTATTGCAACTTATAATTTTTTATCGAATATAATTCCACTGATCACTCAAGGAATTGGCAGTGCTATTACGATTGAAGGGGCTTTTTCTAATCAGTGTCATGATAAAATCAAATTTATTCCTTTTTATCCTGAATTATTGACGGGTACAGTTTTTGTTTGGAAAAAGCATCAAACTTTATCACCGCTGATTACTAAATTTATTGATGAAGTTTATCATGCAATTAATGAATGATAAATCATTAAAAATAAGTATTAGACATAATAATAGAAGAACGTTAGAATGTAGATGTTAAAGGATATCTGCATTTTTTGTTGATTGAAGATATCTGATGATAGATTAAAAATATGTGGAGGTAGATAAAAATGGAAGAATTCAAACCGTTATTTGCAATTGGTGAAAAAAATGATGCTTATGCAAAATATTTTGTAGGCCAAAGTTATTTAGCACTGCTGGCTAATAATCAAGGCGTGGGGGTTGCTAATGTAACATTTGAACCAGGCTGTCGTAATAATTGGCATATTCATCATAAAGGGGCACAAATCCTACTTTGTGTAGATGGTAGAGGATATTATCAAGAGTGGGGTAAAGAAGCAATTGAACTTCATCCTGGCGATGTTGTAAGTATTCCCACAGAAGTAAAACATTGGCATGGTGCTGCTAAAGACAGCTGGTTTTCCCATATTGCAATTGAAGTTCCGGCAGAAGGTGCATCTAATGAATGGTGTGAACCAGTAAGCGAAGCAGAATATCAGCGTTTAAAATAAATTTGATATAAGAGAAAAATAATATGAAGCGACCTTATATATTTTGTCATATGTTGACTTCACTCGATGGAAAAATCATGGGAAATTATATGAATCTTCAAGAGTGTGATGAACCGAGTGATAAATTCTATGATATTGCATTTGGTAAAAATGCTTATTATAAACATCAAGGCTGGCTGTCAGGAAGAATAACAACAGATGATAATTTTACATTATACAAAAAACCGCTATTAGACAAAAATGCTCCGTTAGTACCAGAGGGAGATTTTATTGCAACTGGCAATTATCAGATGTATTATGTTTCTATTGATTTATCAGGTAAATTAGGATGGCAAGAGAATACTCTAACTTATCAGGATACTTCAGCCCATATTATTGAAGTATTAAGCCAAAAAGCAAGTAATTCCTATAAAGCAATGTTACAAAAATTAAATATTTCATATATCATTGCGGGAAAAGACCAATTAGATTATGAACAGCTACTGGATAAATTATATCGAAAATTTCAAATTAAAACTTTAATGTTAGGCGGTGGTGGTGTACTTAACTGGTCATTTATTCAGGCAGGATTATGTGATGAATTAAGTATTGTTATTGCCCCAGCAGCTGATGGTTCGGCTACAGCACCGACTTTATTTGAAACTAAAGCTGGATTGACGCAAAATAATCCAATTGGTTTTAAATTAAAGAATGTCGAAGTTCTGACTCATGGTGGTATATGGTTACGTTATGAAATCAATCATAATAAAAAGTGATTTTGGTTTAAGTTAATATTTTAAAAAAGAGAGAAGAATGATGAATTTTATTTCATCATTTTTATTAGTTGATAAAAATAGTTAATAATGTTGATGAAAGCTGAAAGTATAATACATTGACTTGTAACGCTTGCAAGAGCCGATTGAATTTTTATTTTTGATCAAGCCGGTATTTATCGAGATTTGAAAAAATAAAAACAGCTTAAGTTTTTATTATTGTAATAATTGACATGACAATAATAGAAGACTAAAATATATTTTGAATAAAAGATAAATAGGTTGGAGGGAAATATGCAGATTTCTAGTAGATTTACTCTTGCAATACATATATTTGCATGTATTGATACATTCGCTAAAGATAGAAAGATAACAAGTGATTTTTTAGCGTTAAGCACAAATGTTAATCCTGTCATTATTAGAAAAATATTAGGACAGCTAAAAACGGCAAAGTTAGTAAATGTTGTAAGGGGCAGTGGCGGGGCTTCTATTGCAAAGCCATTAGATGAAATTACATTTTTAGATATATATAAGGCAGTTGATTGTATTGGAAATGGTGAATTATTTCATTTTCATGAAAATCCTAATCAAGAATGTGAAGTAGGAAGAAACATTCATGATGTATTAGATGATAAGCTTTTAAGAGTACAAAATGCGATGGAAAGAGAATTAGCGTCAATTACTTTAAAAGATGTTATTGAAGATACTAAAAAATGTATTGCAAATGAACGAAATAATTAAAGGTAATCTAAAAAATTAGATTACCTTTAATATTAATTGCATTTATTATATATTTAAAAAAAACGGTTGTAATGATTGGCATTACAATAAAGGCGTGATATATTTTTTATTGTAATAAAAAAAGTTACAACAAGGAGGAAATAGTATGGATAAAGTTGTAGAATTTTTAACTAATAACCCAGTACAATATTTAGCTACAGTAGGAAGAGATGGCAAAGCAAAATGCCGACCTTTTATGTTTAGTTTTGAAAAAGAAGGGAAATTATGGTTTACAACAGGAAATCAAAAAGATGTTTATAAAGATATGCAAGAAAATCCTTATATTGAAATTTGTATTTCATCACCAGAATTTGCATGGCTTAGAATCAATGGGAAAGCTGTATTTGAAAATAATTTAGAAATTAAAAAGGCAGCTTTAGAAAATCCCATCGTTAAAGAGAATTATCAGACACCTGATAATCCAACATTTGAAGTCTTTTATTTAGCAGATCTGCATGGTGTTATTGCTGATTTCAGTGGTAATCCACCATATGAATTTTAATCAATAATAAAGTGATAAGCAGCTTGATAGTTTCAAGCTGCTTATTTAGTAGAAAATTTTTGTAAAATAGATATAAGATTTATTGTTATCGTAATATTAATATATAAATCATGATGAATGATAGGATAAAGAGGCTTGTCGATGTGAGGGTAAAATGATAAACTAAAGTTAGTTAAAGCTAATCGAGGTACTGATATGAAAGATATATATCATAAAGAATGGTTTAGTAAACAAGCCTTTATAACAAAAATTGAAAAAGATTATCTTAAAATTGATTATGGATGTATGGGTAAAGGAGACGTTTATTATTTTTTGATTTGTAAAGGGATGCAAATCGTGATAGTCGATGTTGATACCGATGATCTTATTTTTACGCAAACTTATGATCATGATGTTTTATGTCTTACTTATACATTAGAAGGACGTTATGAGTGTGAATTTGCTAATCATCAGATCGTTTATATTCCTGAAGGATATTTTAGTATCTGCAGCTCTAAATATCTTCCGATTTCAACATCTTTTCCTTTAAACAGCTGTAAAACAGTTTCCTTAGTAATTGAGCAAGATCATTTAGATCAGTCATTTGTTGATGCTGTTTTTGAATTATCGTTAGATATTAAACATTTAGGCAAACATCTTGATTTAGATAAAAACTGGTATTTATCTAAAGCTAGCAATAGTATGCGACAATTATTTATCGATATTTATCAAGGAATCGATATTCATAATTTAAATTATTATAAAATCAAGGCATTAGAAATTTGTTATTATCTTGAACAGCTTTGTCAAAATCATGGTTGTAGTTTTCAGTATTTTGATAAAGGCAAAATACAAATAGTCAAAAAGATTCATGATCGAATGATCGAGGATCTGGAAAATAGAATTTCATTAGTGCAGTTAATTAATGAAAATTCTATAAGTATGACAGTTTTTAAAATGATTTTTAAACAAATTTATGGTGAAACACCGTATAATTATTTAAAAAAATATAAAATGAATATTGCTGCAAAGCAGTTGAAAGAGACAGATAAAAATATTAGCGATATTGCGCTTTCATTAGGTTATGCAAACCCGAGTAAATTTTCAGCAGCCTTTACTGCAGTTTATGGAATCTTACCCAAGGAATATCGAAAAAGAAAATGACTTTTTGGGCTATTTTATAAGGATAGTAGACGTATCAGGGTAGAAGAAAAGAGAATAAATTTTTATAATTAACGCAAGTTAGTTTTAGCTAACTTGCGTTTTTTTGAAAGGAGAAAATGTATGAATGAAGAAAAATTGAAACCCAAAAAGGGCTTATCAAGATGTTTAGAACTAGCTGCAGATAAAAAAGGATTAGTAATCGGATCAATGATTTTATCTTCTTTAGCAGCAATAGCTTCTTTTGTTTCCTATTTAGCAATTTATTTGATCATTAGAGAAATTATTCAAATTTATCCGGATTTTTCTTTATTGGATGTCAAGGTGATCATGTCTTATGCCTGGTTTGCTATAGCTGGTATCTTTGCAAATATCCTAATTTATTTTTTAGCGTTACTATGTTCTCATTTAGCTGCATTTGGAACACTCTATGAATTAAAAATAATCTTTGCAAAACATCTGACAAAAATTCCTTTAGGTTATCATTATTTAATTGGCAGTGGTCGAATGCGAAAAATTATGGATGAAAATATTGAAAGTATAGAAGGATTTATTGCTCATCAATTACCTGATCTAGTTGCTTCATTTACAGCTGTGGTTGTTATGATGATCATTTTATTGGCAATCGATTGGCGTTATGGACTAGTTTCAATGCTTGGGATCGTTTTGGCAGTTTTAACACAATTTCTTGGTTATGGTGGGAAAGAAGCGAAAAAAAAACATGCAGAATTATCAAACGGCTTTAGAAGACATGAGTAGTGCATCGGTAGAATACATTCGGGGAATGAGTGTTATTAAAGCATTTAATCAAGGTGGCGGATTTTTTAAAAAGTTAGATGCAGCATTTGAAAGATATACGCAGTTTGCAATTGCTTTTTCAATGGGCTGGAAAAACTGGATGCCAGCATTTACGACGATCATTAATAATATTTATTTATTTTTAATTCCTTTAGGTATCTATTTAGCGAAACATACGACAAATTATCCTGCCTTTGTAACAACATTTATTTTTTATTTAATTTTCGTTCCTTCGATTGCAGGAGTTCTAAATAAGATCATGTATATTTCAGAATCATTTATGAAAATTAATGGTGACGTAGCTAGAATGGATGAAATTTTGAATATTCCTGAAAATAAAGAAGCGCTTCATTCATCGTCAATCAAAGATACCGCGATAATATTGGATCATGTAAGTTTTGCATATGATAAAAAAGAGGATATCAAAGCATTGGATAATGTCAGTTTTAAGATTCCTCAAGGAAAAATTACGGCAATTGTTGGCCCTAGTGGTGGTGGAAAGAGTACGATTGCTAATTTGATTTGTCGTTTTTATGATGTGGATGCAGGAAATATTAAAATTGGTGATGTTGATATTAGAGATCTTAAAACAGCAGCGTTGATGGAGACGATCAGTTTTGTTTTTCAAGATACATTTTTATTTAAAATATCGATAAAAGAAAATATTAGAATCGGTAAACCAGATGCTACTGATGAAGAAATTATTAGAGTTGCAAAATTAGCACAATGTCATGATTTTATTATGAAATTGCCACAGGGCTACGATACTTTGATCGGAGTGGCAGGAACATATCTTTCTGGAGGAGAAAAACAACGAATCACGATTGCTCGAGCAATGATCAAAAATGCTCCTATATTAGTATTGGATGAAGCGAGTTCATTTTGTGATATTGAAAACGAATATTTGATTCAAAAAGCGCTTAGACAGCTAATGAAGAATAAAACAGTTATAATGATTGCTCATCGCCTTTCAACAGTTCAATATGCCGATCAAATCATTGTCTTAGAACAGGGACGTTTAATTGAAAAAGGAAGGCATGATGAATTGCTTAAAAACAATGGCCGTTATGCTGCGATGTGGCATGATTATACTGAAGCGAAGCAATGGAAAGTATATAGAAAGGCGGAATTAATGTGAAAAGGTTAAAGAAATATTTATTATTAAGCGAAAAAGGTTATCAAGATTTAAAGAAAGCTATTATTGCTTGTACAATAACTAATCTCACGATGTTATTACCCGTTATGATCGCAGTAGGTATTTTTGTTGAAATATTAAATCCTCTTAATGGAAAACCTTTAAACCAAACTAAATTATGGCTAATGTTTGTAATGGGAATTGTTTTTGCTGTAATCGTTTTTCTGGCGGCAAAAATGATTATAAAAAGACATATCTTGTTTCTTATCTAGAAGCTAAAAATATAAGAGTTCGGCTGGCTAAACAGCTTGAAAAACTGCCAATGAGTTTTTTTAATACTAAAGATCTTTCAGAATTAACAACTAATATGATGGCTGATTGTCGAAGTATGGAATCAATGCTTAGCAGTACGCTGCCCCCGCTCATTGCTAATGTAGTGTCGATGACGATCACTTGTATTGGGATGTCATTTTTCGATTGGCGAATGGCTTTAGCAGTTTTTAGTACACTACCAGTTTCTTTTTTGGTTATTTTATTAAGTCGAAAAAAACAAAGAAGTTTATTTGAAAAACAGGTAGCAACAAATTTAGAAGCTTCTAATCAGGTTCAAGAATATCTTGAAGGAATCAAAGTTATTAAAGCGAATAATTTAGCGGGACAGCAATTTCAAGCTTTAAATCAAGCCTTACTTGCAATGAAAAAAATAGCAATCAAAGTTGAATTGATAGTGGGGATGTTTATTTCAAGTGCTAATATTATTTTACAGGCTGGACTAGGAATATCGATTTTTATAGGGGTTTCGCTTTTAAGTGAAGGTAAAATAGAGTTTATAAATTTATTGATGTTTTTAATGATTTCTACTAGAATTTATGGACCAATCATTGCATTGATGGGACAGCTTTCAACGTTATTGCATTTAGAAACAGTTACAAAACGTATGCGTACTGTCTTAACAGCTGTACCAATGGCCGGAAAAAAGGCGACAGTCGATAATTTTAATATTAATATCGATCATATTTCTTTTGCTTATCAAAAGAATCTCGTTATTGATGATGTTAGTATGCAGATTCCTCAAGGCTCAGTTATTGCTTTTGTTGGTCCTTCTGGTAGCGGAAAAAGTACTTTAGTTAAATTGATTTCACGATTTTTTGATGTTGATAAAGGGATGATTACGATCGGTAATAAAAATATTAAAGAAATTCAGCCTGATAGTTTGATGCAGTATATGTCATTTGTCTTTCAAGACGTAATTTTGTTTAATGATACGATATATAATAATATTCATATTGGCAATATGAAGGCCTCAAAAGAAGAAGTGATTGCTGCAGCAAAAGCAGCAATGATTCATGAATATATTGAACAGTTACCAGGGGGATATGATACTGTTTTAGGAGAAAATGGGGCAACATTATCGGGAGGACAGCGACAGCGGCTTTCTATTGCTAGAGCTATTTTAAAAGATGCTCCGATTATTTTATTGGATGAAGCTACTGCAAGTCTGGATCCTGAAAATGAAGTTTTGATCCAAAAAGCAATTTCTAAATTAGTCCGTGGAAAAACGGTAATAATGATTGCTCATAGATTAAAAACGATTACTGAAGCAGATCAGATATTTGTTTTAAATAATGGAAAAATCGTTGAACAGGGAACCCATAAACAATTATTAATGCAACAGGGTCTATATCATAAATTATTTTATCTGCAAAAAGATAGTGCCAATTGGGCTATCTAATAAAAGGGTGTTTTTAGTGAACACCTTTTTATTAAAAGCAAAATTTAAGGCCTCATCAAATTTTTATTCAATATAGTTTTGAGCCTCTTTGAGATAATCAAGAATATGAGCAGTTAATTGTTCTGGTACATTGCGTGAATTCTCTTTGATCCAGTGAATAAGGATATTCCAAAGACCACCTTGGGTAAAATAGTAAGCATATTTTGAATAATCTAAAGCAGCTTCTAGAGTTTCAGGAATTTCAGGTTGAATGTTTTTTCCAACGTGTTGATATATAAGATCATCTTGGAGGTCTCCTAAAAAGTGCAGCAGATGATTTTTTTCTAAAAGATATAAGAAGTCGATGTGTTTATCCCAAAATTCAAAATATGAAAGAATATATGTTTTAAAAGTCAAAGGACCTCTGTTTTTTATTGAAGTTGACATTTCTTGTAAAATATGACCACAGTATAATTTCAAAATATCTTCTTTTTTTGTAAAGTGTCGATAGAATGTTTTTCGGTCGTAATCAGCTTTTTTTGCAAGTTCTTTGATTGTTATCGTATCAAAACTTTTTTCTCTAATAGTTCCAACAAAGCTTTTATAAAGCATTGTTGGCAACGGCTTAGATTTTGGATATTTATTATTGTCATTGTTTTATTACTCCTTTCATGCCCCAAAATTTGATATATGTAGCACTTGTTTGGGTTTTATTGAATTTTTTATGTTGATATTATATCATTGATTTAAAGATGTCACTAGTGTGACATTTATTTAAAAAAATGATGTTAGATAGTTCTAACTTATTGGAGGTAAAGATGGAAAAAGAACAAGACCGTGTTAAATCAAAATATCTTTTTCAATTAACTGATAATAATCAGAAAATTTCACTGTATATCGCAATCATTTTAAGCATCATATCAGGACTGATGACTTTTGTACCGTATATCATGATTTTTAAAACGATCTTATTTTTATCTGATGATAATGGTGAAATAAAAAGTGTTTTGCTATATGGATCTATAGCTGCTTTAGCAATTGTTTTAAAATTTGTATTTTTGGCATTTTCGATGGCAATCACACATATTGGTGCTTATAATCTGCTTTATGTTGTAAGGAAAAAAATGTGTAAACATCTTGGAAAGGTGGAATTAGGCTTTTTTACTGATCATAATACTGGTGAAATCAAAAAAATATTAGTGGAGGATGTTGAACGATTAGAAAATTTTTTTGCACATCAAATTCCTGATATAACAGTAGCTGTTGTGGTTCCTATTATTGTTTTTATTTATTTGTTTTATGTAAATTATCTTATGACCTTAATATTAGTCGTGCCTATTTTAATTACTTTAATTATTCAAATGCTGGAGATGCATATTGCTAAACCGATCATGAAAGACTTTTCGACTATTTTAGGAAATTGTAATTCTGGAATCATGCAGTATATTAGTGGCATGTCAGTTATGAAAGCTTATAATTTAACAGCAGATTCGTATAAAAACTATGCTCATGCTATTTATGATTATAATGATTTATGGATAAGATTCAGCAAGATCTTAGCTCCGCTAAGTGCCGTGATGAAGGTCGTGATTGAATCGGGGATCTTTTTTGTTTTGCCAATAGGAGGATACATGTATTTAAAGGGAAATTTGGGGTTAGAACAATATATTTTTTTCATTATTATGAGTATTGTTTTTTTATCTTCATATAATAATTTATTGAATTTTGCCCAGATTTTTAGTCAAATTTCTTCGGGGCTGGCAGAAATCAAGCGAGTAATGGATATTCCGGAAATAAGATCAAAGCATCAGCATATAGAGGTTACCAAAACACATGCAATTCAATTTGAAAATGTAAGTTTTGCTTATAATAAAAAGATGGTTTTAAAAAATGTTGATTTAGAGATAGAAAAAGGTAGTTTTACAGCTTTGGTGGGAGCATCAGGGGCGGGAAAAACAACAGCAGCTCAGTTGATTCCCCGTTTCTTTGATGTTGTCGAGGGAGCTATTAAAATTGATGGAATTGATATAAAAGATATTGCCACTGATAATCTGATGGAGCTTATTTCTTTTGTATTTCAAGAAACTTTTATGTTAAATGATACGATTTACCAAAATATTGCAATTGGCAAAAAAAACTGTTCTCAAGAAGAAGTGGAAAAGGCTGCTAAAGCTGCACAAATACATGATTTTATTTTAACTTTACCGCATGGATACCAAACCAAAACAGGAGAAACGGGAATAAAGATGTCGGGAGGACAAAAACAGCGCATATGCATTGCTAGAGCTATTTTAAAAAATTCACCTATTATTATTTTTGATGAAGCAACCAGTTTTACAGATCTCGAAAATGAACATAAAATACAGTTGGCTTTGGAAACGCTATTAAAAGGAAAAACAACGATCATGATAGCTCATCGTCTACATACGATAGTAGAAGCTGATCAGATCTGCGTCTTTGAAAATGGACGATTGAAAGAAAAAGGGACTCATAGCACTTTGTTACAGCAAGATGAAAGATATAAAAAAATGTGGGATATTTATTGCAAAAGAGGTGATTTTAAATGATCAAAGTGATTTGCTGGATTAAAGAACTGTCAGGTAAAGAAAGTAAAAAACTTATTTTACCAGTTGTTTTATCGATCATTGATTCTTTATTAAATTCATATATGTATGGAATTATGCTGTTTTTGTTACTGGATCTATTAAATAAAACATTTACTTATCAAAAACTTTTATTATATACTACTGTTTTAATTATAGTTTTTGTTGTACGGTGTATAATACAAGCAATCAGTTTTACAAAAGCTCAGTGTACGGGTTCAAAAATAACTTATCATCTAAGATTGCAAATAGCAAATCATTTACGCCGCTTAAATTTGGGCTATTTTGATAACAATAGTATTGGAAAATTAACAGAAGTTTTAATTACTGATGTCAGTGATTTTAATACGATCATCACACATTGTTTATGTGATCTAGTTAAAGTTATTTCTTTTACGATTATTTCTATAATAGTTGCTTTTTTGATAAATTGGCAATTTGGTCTTGTTTTAATGATATTAGTCATTATAGCAATGCCTTTGCTTATTATATCGGGAAAGATTTCAGCAAAAAATTCTGTAAAATTAAAAAGAGCAAATCAAGATGTTATAGCCCAGATCATTGAATATGTAACAGGAATGAAAACATTTCGCTTATATAATCTGATTGGGAGTCATTTTAAAAGATTAAATCAAGCATTACAAAATTTAAAAGCGGCATCGATTAAAGCTGAAGTTTCCCTCTTACCGTTAGCATTAGGATTTTCTACTATTACTTCTTTTATCATTCCGATAACTTTAATGTTAGGCGTGTATTTATTTTCAAAAGGAATAATAAGCAGAGTTGATTTTTTGATTATTATTTTATTATCAGTTTCAATTTCTAATATAATGAGTGTATTAAGCTCGTTATATCCACAAGTTCGTGCGATTTTAAAAGCATCAGAAAATATTTTGTTGATATTACATGAAAAACCATTACCTTATACAAAGGATACTGTTTGTTTCAAGAATTATGATATTAAATTTTCACATGTATTTTTTCAATATTCAGATCGTCTAAAAGTACTGCAGGATGTTTCATTTCTTGCTAGACAAGGAACAACGACTGCTTTGATTGGTCCGTCTGGTTCTGGAAAAACAACAATAGCAAGTTTGATAGCTCATTTTTGGGATGTGCAAAAGGGAATGATCACGATTGGTGGAGAAAATATAAAAGAAATTGCCCCAGATACTTTAACCAAATATATATCAATTGTTTTTCAGGATGTATATTTATTAAATGATACAGTGTTTAATAATATATGTTTAGGTAATTTGAATGCGACTAAAGAAGCTGTTATTGCTGCTGCAAAAGCTGCTAATTGTCATGAATTTATTAAAGAAATGGAGCATGGATATGATACGATCCTCGCAGAGGGTGGTTCTACTTTATCTGGAGGTCAGAAACAAAGAATTTCAATTGCCCGAGCTTTACTAAAAGATGCGCCAATTATTTTATTGGATGAAACAACTTCAAATCTTGATGCCGATAATGAATTTGAAATACAGGCAGCTTTTAAGAAATTAATGAAAAATAAAACGGTTTTAGTTATTGCCCATCGTCTCAATACGATCATCAATGCCGATAATATTATTGTTTTAGATGATGGCGTCATTATTGAAAGTGGAAGACACCAGGATCTTTTACAACAAAAGGGCTGGTATGCTGCCATGGTTGAAGCCCAACAAAAAGCTCAAGATTGGAAAATATCTAGTGATTAATTTTTGATAGAAGGTGAAAAAATGAAAAAGATTGCGATTATTTCTGATACTCACGATGTTTTAAGAGATGAGGTCATTAAAGAATTAAATACTTGTGATTTGATTTTTCATGCTGGTGATTTTGTTAAAGAAGAAATTTATCAACAATTACAAAAAATTGCCCCAATTATAGCGGTAAAGGGGAATAATGATAAATTTGATTTGCCTGAAGAGCTTAATTGTGAGATAGCAGGTCATAAATTTTATTTAACGCATCAAAAGAAGGATGTTCAAAATGTCGATTTTTATATTTTTGGACATTCTCACCGCTATTTAGAACAAAAGATCGATAACACTTATTATCTTAACCCTGGCAGTTGTGGCAGAAAACGGTTTTCATTACCGCTGACATATATGATTTTATATATTGATAAAAATAATTATTATGTTGTACGTAGAGAAATAAAACGATAATATCTGATTAAATCAATATAATTTAGAGATTTCATGAATTGATAATAATGATTTTAATAAAAAATCAAAAAATATATTGCAATATAAGTCTAAACATGATATTATAAGTAGGCAGTCGAGGAAACGGAGACATACTCAAGAGGCTGAAGAGGCGCCCCTGCTAAGGGTGTAGGTCGGGAAACTGGCGCGAGGGTTCAAATCCCTCTGTCTCCGCCATTCAATTGGTCTGGTAGTTCAGTTGGTTAGAATGCCGCCCTGTCACGGCGGAGGTCGCGGGTTCGAGTCCCGTCCAGACCGCCAATTAGATGATTAGTTCTGTTCAACAGAACTTTTTTTGTATTTAAAAAGCAAATCTTATGATTTGCTTTTGTTGATATAGGCGTGCATAATCGCGATCATTGTTTTAGAATCAAAGATTTCACCACTAACAACTTTTTGATATGCTTCATCGATATCCATGGCAATAACTTCAATTTCTTCATCCTCATCACAAGCACGAGGATTTTCAACTTTAAAAACATCTTTAGCTTCATAGATATATAACCATTCATCACTATAACCAGGAGTTGGTAAAAATTTTGCAATTTTATCGATACTTTTAGCACTGTAACCAGTTTCTTCTTCTAATTCACGCAAAGCACAAATTTCTGTATTTTCATTTAATTCTAATTTACCAGCAGGAATTTCTAAAGTATCTGTGGCATTAGGGTAGCGATATTGTTTAACAAGCAGAATTTTATTTTCAACGACTGCTAAAACGCCCACACCACCATGATGTCTGACAACTTCTCGAGTAGCTTCATTACCATTTTCACAAATTACTTCATCTTTATAAACTTTAATGATTTTGCCATCATAAATCAATTCACTAGCTATTTTCTTTTCCATTAGTTTCACCTCAAATAAAATTATAACAAAAAAGTATGCGGGGGTGCATACTTTTTATATTATTTCACGTAAGGGTGATAATAGGGGGTATGTAAAGTGAATCATCTTCACTTGACAATAATATTATAGCATTCAGATTTAAAAATGTAAAGGGTTTCATTAAAATAGTTGCGGAATTATTTGGGAAATTTGTTATAATGATCTATGGTGATAAATATGAAAAAGATAAAGATTAATGAAAATGATGCTAATCAAAGAATTGATAAATATTTGAAGAAACTTTTAGTGAATGCACCAGCTAATTTTATTTATAAAATGTTTCGTAAAAAAGATATTAAGGTGAATGGAAAAAAAGTTGATGAAAAATATATTTTAAAAAATAATGATGTTGTAGAGATGTTTTTATATGAAGATAAATTTCAGGAATTCACAGCTGCTAAAAGTATCTATGATGTCGAAAAGACATTTAAAGTACTTTATGAGGATAAACATGTTTTGATTGTTTATAAACCGACAGGTTTATTAGTTCATGAAGATATTAATGAAAGTGTTAATACTTTGACTAATCAAGTATTAAGCTATTTAGCTAAAAAGAATGAGTTGGATCTAGGGCGGGAAAATACTTTTATGCCAGGACCAGTTCATCGTTTAGATCGTAATACGAGTGGAATCGTTATCTTTGGTAAAACTTTAGCGGCTTTACAATGTTTAAATGAAATGATCAAACAAAGACATTGTATTGAAAAAAGTTATTTGACGATTTGTAAAGGAAAATTAAATCAAAAACGTAGTTTAAAAAACTACATGATAAAACTTGAAGATCAGGCGCAGGTAAAATTAGTGAATAAAGATCATTCCGGAGCTTTAACGATGGAAACGCTGGTAAAACCATTGAAAAGTAATGATAGTTATAGCTTGGTAGAAGTAACTTTAGTAACGGGACGAATGCATCAAATTAGAGTTCATCTTGCTAGTATCGATCATCCTGTTATTGGTGACCGTAAATATGGAGATTTTGAATTAAATAAAATAATTAAAAAAAGTTTTGGATTGAATAATCAGCTTTTGCATGCTTATAAGATCAGGTTTGTCAAAACATTTGGGGTATTGGATTATTTACAGGATAAGGAAATGATTTGTCCTGTGCCAGAGCTGTTTAAAAAAATAGAAAAAAGTTTATTCTAGATATCTTTTAATACTAGCAGCTTTATTGTATAATTATTTATATGCTTACAGGAGGAATAAGATGAGATATTTTATTGGAATTGATTTAGGTGGGACAAATGTCCGTACTTTACTAGTTGATGAAAATGGGACAACATACAGTGAAGTAAAAGATAATACTGAAAGAGACAATGGTCCAGATTACGTGTGTGCTAAAATCATTCGGCAAATTGAAAGTTTGGATACTACTGTTTGTGGTGGGATGAAAGGTGTCAGTGGAATTGGAATTGGTGTACCAGGGCCAGTTGATACGGTAAAAGGAGCGATGATCATGGCTACTAATTTACCGGGATTTGAAAATT
Organism: Clostridiales bacterium VE202-01; assembly: GCA_000508865.1. Lineage (GTDB taxonomy): Bacteria > Bacillota_I > Bacilli_A > Erysipelotrichales > Coprobacillaceae > Thomasclavelia. The sequence goes on along the minus strand of BAHP02000007.1, from coordinate 14,536 downwards.
ATCCAATTTGTGATAAACTGGCTGATCGTTTTAATTTACCAGTATTTATCGATAATGATGCTAATGTGGCAGGGTTAGCCGAAGCCTTATTAGGAGCTGGAAAAAATTATCCAACTTGTTATTATGTGACGGTTTCTACAGGAATTGGTGGAGCTTTTATCGTTGATGGTAAATTAGTATCTGGTGGCCGTGGACACGCTGGAGAAATCGGTAATATTATCGTTAAAAATAATGGCTATAAATTTGGTGCTTTGAATCCAGGTGCTGTTGAAGGTGAGGCAAGTGGAACGGCAATTACAAGAAAAGGTAAAGAATTATTAGGTGAAGATATAGTAAATCATGCTGGCGATGTTTTTAGATTAGCTGATGAAGGTGATTTAAAGGCTCAAAGCATCGTTGAAGAATGCATATCTCAGTTAGCTACTTTATTTGCAAATATTGCTCATACTGTAGACCCTCACTGTTTTATTATCGGTGGTGGGGTAATGAAATCAAAAGATTATTTCTATGATAAATTAGTTGAACAATTCAATTCAAAGATTCATGTTGGAATGCAGGGACATATTCCTTTATTGACAACTAAATTGGAAGATTGTGGGGCAATCGGAGCGGCAATGCTGCCAATGTCAAGACTAAAATAAGAAAGAATTAATTTTCTTTCTTTTTTTTATAGAAATGTTATTATAAGCAGGTGAGGTGACGAGAATGTCAAAAAGAGTAGTATTAGGATTAAGTGGTGGTGTTGATTCGGCAGTAGCTGCTTATTTATTAAAAAAACAAGGTTATGAAGTCATTGGCGTTTTTATGCGTAATTGGGATAGCCAGTTGAACAATGATATTTTAGGTAATCCTACTAATGACAATGATATTTGTCCTCAAGAAGAGGATTATAATGATGCTAAAGCTGTTGCTAAATGCTTAGATATTAAAATAAAACGAGTAGATTTTATCAAGGAATACTGGATCATGTTTTTACTTATTTTTTAGATGAGTATCGTAAAGGGAGAACGCCAAATCCAGATATTTTATGTAATAAGCATATTAAATTTAAAGCGTTTTTAGATTATGCTAAAACATTGAATGCTGATTATATCGCAACAGGACATTATGCGCGAGTGATTCATCAGGATGGTAAAGATTCGATCATGCTTAAAGGATTAGATAATAATAAAGATCAAAGCTATTTTTTATGTCAGTTAAATCAACAACAATTGCAAAATTCTTTATTTCCGCTAGGTGAAATTGATAAGCAGGAAGTACGCAGACTTGCTCATGAATTAAAATTACCAGTAGCTGATAAAAAAGATAGTACCGGAATTTGTTTTATTGGAGAGCGTGATTTTAAAAAGTTCTTACAAAATTATATTCCAGCTCAGCCAGGGAAAATGGTGGATATCGAAACTGGTGATGTGATCGGTGATCATTCAGGTATCATGTATTATACGATTGGTCAGCGTAAAGGTTTAGGAATCGGGGGACCTGGAGCTGCCTGGTTTGTAGTTGGCAAAGATTATGATAAAAATGTTTTATATATATGTCAGGGTGATCAAAAAGACTGGTTATATTCTTCAGGAGCTTTAATTACTGATGTAAACTGGATTGCATCAAATAAGCCAACTGAAAAGATCAACTGTAATGCTAAGTTTAGATATCGGCAAATGGATAATCCAATTCAATTAGAGTTTGTTGATGAAAAGACGGTCTATTTAACTTTTGATAAGCCGGTAAAAGCAGTGACTCCAGGACAGGCCGCAGTCTTTTATGATGGTGATGTTTGTTTGGGAGGAGGAACGATCGATACTGTCTATAAAGATGGTGAACCGATCAAATATTTATAATGATTGAATATACTGGTTATATTAGGAAGATTCGCTTTTATAGTGAATCTTCTAATTATATTGTAGCTCTAATTGAAGTTGAGCAGGAAGATAAATTAATTACGATGAATGGCTATATGAATAATTTTAATGATTATGATAAATATCTATTTATTGGTGATTATGAGATTCATCCTAAATATGGAAAACAGTTTAAATTAAACGAGTATCGAATTATTTTAGCTAAAGAAAATGATGAAATTGTAAAATACTTGTCAAGTCCATTGTTTAAAGGAATCGGTAAAAAACTTGCACAACAGATCGTTGATAGTTTAGGTGAAGACTGTTTAACGAAGATCAAAGCAGATAAGCATAGTCTCGATCTTGTGATTGGAATGACGGAAAAGCGTCGCGATATCATTTACGATACTTTAACTAATGCTGATTATGATCAAGAAGTGATGCAGTTTTTTATGGGCCATGGGATCAGTTTAAAAAATTTAGGTTTGATTCAGGCTTTTTATCAAGAAAAGACCCTGGAGATCCTTCAAAATAATCCTTATCAATTGATTGAAGATATTGATGGGATCGGTTTTAAGACTGCAGATGATCTAGCTTTAAAAACTGGTGGAACTTTAGATGATCCCAATCGGATCAAGGCGGCTATTGTCTATAGTATTAAACAGTATGGTTTCAATACTGGAAGTACCTATTGTTTACTTGAAGAAATCATAAAGATGTTTAAGAAAATCATCTATAATCTTGAAGAAACGATTTTTTATGATTATTTAGAACAATTGATCGATGAAGGATTGATCATTAAAGAAGATGAACGATATTATTATCATGAGATGTATGAAGCCGAAACAAATATCGCAAAATATTTAAAAGCACGAATTAATCGACCTGATGAATTATTTGATGAAGATGAAGTAGAGCGTCTTTTAAAAAATTATGAAAAAAAGCAAGGGATAACTTATGCGCTAAAACAAAAAGAAGCATTAAATTATTTCTTAAAATCATCGGTGATGATTTTAACTGGTGGTCCCGGAACCGGTAAGACAACGATCGTTCAAGCCTTATTAAAAGTTTATACGACTTTATATCCAGAAGATCGTATCGCTTTAGTAGCGCCTACAGGAAGAGCCGCTAAACGTTTGATGGAATTAACAGGAATCAATGCTTGTACGATTCATCGTTTATTAAAATGGGATCTACATAGTAATACTTTTGCAATGAATAAAAATAATCCTCTAGATATCGATGTTTTGATCATTGATGAGTTTTCGATGGTTGACTGCCTGCTTTTAAGTAAGTTATTTGAAGCGGGACGAAAGATCAATAAAATATTATTTATTGGCGATCATCATCAGTTACCGTCTGTAGCCCCAGGAAATGTTTTACAGGATCTAATTGAAGCGGGGATAAAAACGATTGAATTAGATGAAATTTTTAGACAAGCTAAAGATTCGGGAATCATCCAGTTAGCTCATCGTATTATCAATGATGAAATAGAAGATATGGCGATTTTTAATCAGTATCGAGATATAAATTACTTTCCCTGTTTAAATTATGATGTTGTTAAAAATGTTAAAACAATCGTAAAGAAGGCTTTGAATGAAGGATATGATGTTAATGATATTCAGGTGCTGGTTCCAATGTATCAAGGTGTTGCCGGAATCGATGCATTAAATGATGCTTTACAGGATGTTTTTAATCCTAAAGATGAATTTAGTGAAAGTTATAAAGTTGGCCGTGTCGAATATCGAATCAAAGATAAGATCCTACAATTGAAAAATCGTCCCGATGATGATGTTTTTAATGGTGATATCGGCACTTTGATTGAAATCTGTCGAAAAGATAACTTTGAGTATCTTCAAGATACTTTAGTAGTTGATTTTGATGGTAATATTGTCGAATATACTTCACAAAATTTTAATACGATCACTCATGCATACTGTATGTCGATTCATAAATCGCAGGGAAATGAGTTTAAGATCGTAATTATGGCAGTATTATCTGATTATTATGTTATGCTAAGGCGTAATCTATTGTATACAGCAATAACTCGTGCTAAACAATCTCTCTTTATTTTGGGAAATTCTAAAGCATTTATGCATGGTCTTAATAATTATCAAGATGGTCGTCGTAAAACAACTTTAAAAAAACGTTTTGAAAATAGTAAAGAATTAAGTGTGTATGATTTTTTAGAATCATGACAAACTAAACTGAGGTGAGAATATGTTAGCAAGAAATAAATTACTGATTGGTTTAACTGTTGCTTCACTGATGATTTTATTTAGTGAGTGTGAATGTGTTGAAGATATGATGGATAATTTAAAAGCAAAGATGTAAGATGAGACTTGAAAAATAAATATGGATAGTTTATAATTTGGTAAATCGTTGAAAAAGAAGAGTACTGTAAAGATGTTTTAAGAGATAGTATGGCTGGTGAAAATACTAAGCATGTTTATAGGAAAGCTACTTTGGAGAGTAATTAATAATTACCGTGTAAGCTGCGTTACTAGCTAAATGAGGGCATGATTTATTCATGAACTAGGATGGTACCGCGATCAAAGTCGTTCCTAGAATTAGGAGCGGCTTTTTATATTGGATAAGGAGAAGAAAATGAAACAATTAACTGGAAATCAAGTAAGAAAAATGTTTTTGGATTTTTTTGAAAGCAAAGGTCATAAAGTTGAACCAAGTCATTCATTAATTCCAAATGACGATCCAACATTACTTTGGATCAATGCTGGAGTAGCAGCAATAAAAAAATATTTTGATGGAACTATAAAACCTGAAAATCCCCGCATTACCAATGCTCAAAAATCAATTCGTACTAACGATATTGAAAATGTTGGTAAAACAGCACGCCATCATACTTTCTTTGAAATGTTAGGAAACTTTTCAATTGGTGACTATTTTAAAAAAGAAGCTATTGATTTTGCTTGGGAACTATTAACAGATGAAAAATGGTTTGCTTTTGAAAAAGATAAACTATATATTACTGTTCATGATCATGATGATGAAGCATATAACTATTGGGTCGATGTTAAAGGTGTTGATCCTAGTCATATGTTAAAAACCCCAGGAAATTTCTGGGAAATTGGTGAAGGACCATGTGGACCAGATTCAGAAATCTTTTATGATCGTGGTGAAAAATATGATCCTGAAGGTTTAGGATTAAAATTATTTTATGAAGAATTAGAAAATGATCGTTATATTGAAATTTGGAATCTTGTTTTTTCACAATATAATTCACAAGAAGGAATTGCGCGAGAAGATTATCAAGAATTACCACAAAAAAATATTGATACAGGAATGGGCTTAGAGCGAATTACAAGTATCATCCAGGATGGAGAAACTAATTTTGATACTGATTTCTTTTTACCGATCATTCATGAAGCTGAAAAACTAGCAAATGTAAGTTATCGTGAAAATAAGATGGCATATCGCGTGATTGCTGATCATATTCGTACAGTTACTTTTGCTTTAGCTGATGGAGCATTATTTGATAATGCTGGAAGAGGTTATGTATTAAGAAGAATTTTAAGAAGAGCTGTAAGATATGGTAAACAAATTGGTATTGAACAAGCTTTTATGTATAATTTAGTAGCTGTTGTTAGTGATGTAATGAAAGAATTCTATGATTATTTACCAGAAAAAGTTAGTTATATTAGTGATTTAGTTAAGAAAGAAGAAGAAGCTTTTCATAAGACGTTATCAAATGGTGAAAAATTATTAAGCAGTTTAATTGCTAAAAATAGCGATGGTACTATTAGTGGTAAAGATGCTTTTAAATTATATGATACATATGGTTTTCCATTTGAGTTAACATTGGAAATCGCTGAAGAGTCAGGCTTAAAGGTTGATGAAGAAGGATTTAAAGAAGAATTAAAGATTCAGCGGGAAAGATCTCGTGGTGCTCGTGAGGATAATGAATCAATGGCTAGTCAAAAACCTGATTTAATGGCTTTTGATCTGCTTCAACTTTTGAATATGATCCGACAAATATTAACGGTGTAGTTATTGGAATATTTAAAGATGGTGTTAAAACAGATGTTTTAGATGATTATGGTGAAATTATTTTTGATGATACAACTTTTTATGCTGAAATGGGTGGTCAATGTGCAGATACAGGAATAATTTATAATGATAATTGTAAAGCAAGTGTAATCAATGTGTTAAAAGCTCCTAATCAACAGCATTTACATTTTGTTAAAGTTGAAGAAGGGACAATTAGTGTTGGTGATGTTTTAACATTAGAAATCGATAAAGTAAAACGTAATAAAATTATTGCTAATCATACAGCTACGCATTTATTACAGGCAGCTTTAAAAGAGGTTGTTGGTAGTCATATCAATCAAGCTGGTTCATATGTTGATGATAATCGTTTGAGATTTGATTTTACTCATTTTGAAAAGATTTCAAACGAACAGATCAAAGCAGTTGAAGAAAAAGTAAATAATGTTATTTTCCAAGGAATAGATGTCGAAATCGTCAACATGTCTAAAGAAGAAGCTTTATCAAGTGGAGCAATGGCTCTGTTTGATGAAAAATATGGTGATACTGTGCGTGTTGTTTCTGTAGGTGATTTTTCAAAAGAGTTATGTGGAGGCTGTCACGTAGCTAACAGTGCTAATATTGGTTTATTTAAAATTGAAACTGAAGAAGTGTTGGTAGTGGCGTACGCAGAATTGAAGCGATCACTGGTAAAAGCGCTTATGAAGCTTTAGTTCAAGAAAAGGAAACAATAGATACTATCAGTAATCTTTTGAAATTAAAAAATCGTAAAGAAGTAGTAAATAAAGTTAGTGCTTTAAATGAAGAATTAGCTGCTGTTAAAAAAGAAGTAGAGACTTTAAATGCTAAATTGAATGCTTTAAATGCAGCTAGTAAAGTTAATGATATTCAAGAAATCAATGGGGTCAAAGTATTATTTGTCGAAGAAACTTTAGAAAGTGCTAAAGCAAAACAGTTAACTTTTGATTTTAGGGATAAAATTGATTCGGGAATAGTAATTTTAGTATCACAGTTTGAAGATAAATGTTCATATTATGTTGGGGTGACTAAAGATTATGTTGCTAATGGTTTCAAAGCTGGCGATATTGTTAAAAAAATAAATGCTGTAGTAGCAGGACGTGGTGGCGGAAAACCGGATTTTGCTCAAGGTGGTTGTCCAATCAATGAAAAAGTTATTTGTATTAAAGAAGAACTTAAAAATTTCTTTTAATTTACTTATAATTAGTGTAAAATGATGATATAGGTGTAACCTTAAAAGGAGGTCGAATAATATGCATGATTTAACAAAAACAAAAGTATTTAGTTCTGAGGATATGCGTCGTGAGATGATTCGCAGCAATCTTCAAACGGTAATAGATGCTTTAAATGAAAGAGGATATAATGCAGTACATCAGATTGCAGGTTATTTAATCTCTAATGACCCTGCGTATATCTCTAGTCATAAAAATGCTAGAAATATCATTCAACAAATCGAGCGTGATGAAATCATCGAAGAATTAGTTAAATCGTATTTGGAGAAATAGGATGGAACGTGTATTAGGATTAGATTTAGGCTCAAGGACATGTGGTATTGCCATGAGTGATGCATTAGGAATGATAGCTCATGGCGTTGAAACATATCGTTTTGCTGAAGATGAATATGAAAAAGCAGCTGATTATATTAAAGATATAATTGACAAAAATAACATCAAAACTGTGGTGTTAGGATTACCAAAGCATATGAATGGTGATTTAGGAATAAGAGCTGAGATTTCAATTAAATTTAAAGAAATGTTAGAAAAAAAAGTGGCGGGGTTAAATGTTGTTTTAGTTGATGAGCGTTTAACTACAAAAATAGCGCAGGATCAATTGATTTTTGCTGATGTTTCTAGAAAAAAGAGAAAAAAAGTAATTGATAAAATGGCAGCGGTAGCAATATTACAGGGCTATTTAGATGCTAATTAGAAAGGAAATTTAATGGAAGCAAATAAAATCCAAGTAATTGACGATCAAGGAAATGAAAAAGAGTTTGAAGTATTATTTACTTTTAATAATGATGAATTAGGTAAGCAATACGTTTTATACTATGATTCGTTAGCTGAAGAACCAAGTGTTTTTGCATCGATTTATGATGATGAAGGAAAATTATACCCAATTGAAAGCCTGATGAATGGGAATTAGTTGAAGAAGTTTTTCAAAGTTTCATGGCTGAAAATCAAGATGATCATGAATGTTGTAATGGACATGGTGAAGGTGGCTGCTGTCATGAAGATGATCATGGGTGCTGTGGTGAACATAATCATAATGATCATGAATGCTGTAAAAATAAATGTGATTAATAATAAAAAGCTAAAATATTTAGCTTTTTTATTATTAATGGATAAAGGGGATAAATGATGGCAATATTGGGAATTTTTGGAAAAAAAGAATAACAGAATCTTTTTTTGTTAATTCATTTGGTAATAATCAAACACGCGGTATTTATACTTTTCAAATAGATATTGATAGTGGTGAAATTTTATTTAGAAAATATTTTAATACACCTTCTGATCCTATATATAGTTTTAATTATGGGCGATTTGTTTGTATTACATACAAAAATAAGACGGGTACAAATGTTGATGGCGGAATTTGTTCTTATGCGGCAACTGCAGATATATTAGCTTTAGTTTCTCGAGTCAGTGATCATGGAAAAACATATATTCATGCCTGCACTAATGGTGATCATGAAACGGCAGATAAATTATTTGCTGTAAATTATTATAATGGAGAAATCATAGTAATTAAAATAGAAAAGAAAAAACTGGTTGTACCAATTTTTAGCTATAAATTGAAAGAATCAAGTGTTGATTATGCAAAATCAAATCCTGTTTTTATTGATTTTACGCCAGATAAAAGACGTTTAGTTGTGATTGATCTAGGAACTGATAAAGTATGGCTCTTTAAAGTTGGGGAAAAAGAAATTTTTCTTGATGAAGAACATTCATTTGTTTTAGAACCAGGCTCTGGCCCAAAGAAAATAATGTTTAGTAACTGTGGTAAATATGCCTATATTTTATATGAATTATCAAGCACGATAGGCGTTTATAAATATCATGATCTAAAATTTGATTTAATTCAAATGATCGATACATATCCTAAAAATGAATTTGATGAAAAAAATTATGCAAGTCAAATGATTTTTAGTGAAAACGAGGAGCGAATCTTTGTTACGAATCGAGGTCATGATAGTTTAACGCTGCTGAATCGTGATTTAGAAACTGGAGAACTTACTTATCAAGAATTTGTGGATACAGCTGCAAATCCTGGTGATTTAGTGTTGTTTAAAGATCGCTGGATCGTAGTGACTTGTCAAAAAGGTGGCGTTATAGAAAGCTACGAATTTAGAAATGAACGTGGCGGAATGATTTTTGAAACAAATTTTAGTTATTTAGTAAATGAACCAGTTTGTATTACTAAATTTAATAAAGATTACTAGAGATGATCTCCATCTCTTTTTTTTGAAAGAAAAATGGACATACTAAATGTAGAATTGTCAATTTTTGTTATATTTACAGATAAGTTGAATAAGTGAGAAAAATATCTTATAATGTAAAAAACGGAGGAGATTATGAAAAGAAAGCAAAAAATTATTATAGGTACGATTATAGCTGTTTTAATTATTGTTTTTAGTTTGTTATTTTTTTATTTTGATGGACAAAAAGCAGTATCTGCAAAAAGTGAAGAAGTTGTTGTTGAAATTTCTGGATCAACAAGCACAGTAATAAATCAGTTAGATCAAGCAGGTTTAATAAAGAATAAAATGGTTGCTGATATTTATGCAAAATTACATAAACATGATTTTATTGCAAATGTTTATGTTTTAAATAAAAATATGGATTTAAAGACGATTTTAAAGATTCTTGAAGGAGATAAAAATTATATTTCTACTGCAAAGATTACTATTTTAGACGGCAATACGATTCCTGAATGTGCTAGTCAAGTCGCAAAAGCATTAGATATTGAGGTTGATACAACTAATTTAAATGATGAACAAATCTTGGCAGCAAAGACACAAAAGGTATTGGAAAAATGGGCTGATAAAGAATATTTGCAAACATTAGTTGACCAATACTGGTTTTTAGATCAATGTATTTTAGGAAATGAAATCATGTTTCCTTTAGAAGGATATTTTGGACCAGAAACTTATGTGATAACATCTAAAAAAACGACGATTGAGGATGTTACGAAAATGATGTTAGATCAGATGGATAAGAATTTAAGTGCAATTAAAGATAAAATTGCAGAATTTAAAATAAATGGTAATAATGTGACTGTTCATCAGTTCTTATCATTAGCATCAGTAGTTCAATGTGAGGCTTCAGGGAATAAAGATGTTCAAACTAAGATTGCGGGAGTTTTTATGCATCGTTTAGAAATAAATATGCGTTTAGGTAGTGATGTTACGGTAAATTATGCAAATCAAATTAAAACTGTTGCAGTTACATATAATCATTTAGAAGTGGATTCTAAGTATAATACATATAAGTATGAAGGTCTGCCAATTGGACCAATAAGTACGATTTCTAATGAAATTTTAGATTCATGTCTGAATTATAAAAAACTGATGATTTGTTCTTCTTTGCTTTAAAAGATGGAACAGTAATTTTTTCAAAGACATATGGTGAACATCAGCAAGTAGTAAAGGAAAATAAGTGGTATTAATAATGAAGTATTTTAAAGAGTTGGAAAAAGATGCGATTGAACGAAATATTCCCGTTATGCAACGTGAAGGATTAGAATTTATGATCAATGTTTTTAAAGAAAATAATTGTCGTAACTGTTTAGAAATTGGTAGTGCAATCGGTTATTCAGCGATGATGTTAGTTAGTAATATTTCTGATTTTAAAGTTGAAACGATTGAATTGAATGATGAAAGGTATTTAGAAGCATTAAAAAATATAAATGATAATGAATTAGATGAAAAGATAATTATTCATCATGGTGATGCTTTGGATTTTGAGTTGAATGATCTTGTTTTGAAAAAATATGATTGTTTGTTTATTGATGCAGCTAAAGCTCAGTATCAAAAATTTTTTGAAAAGTATATGCCTTTAGTAGTTGATAAAGGGATCTGTATTGTTGATAATCTTGATTTTCATGGCATGATCTTTGATATTGATAATATTAGAAATCGTAATACTAAACAATTGGTGAAAAAAATCAAACATTTCAAAGATTGGATCTTTAATAATGACCAATATGATGTTGAGTATTATCATATTGGTGATGGGATATGTGTGATAAGAAAAAAGGTGGTATAATGGAGTTAGTAGTACATTTAAATAGCGATAAATTTATTAATGATTTTATTGATATAGGGGTTAAATATTTTGTTGTCGGAACAAAATATTTTTCTTGTCGCCAAGCTTTGGCACTTGATTATGAAGAGTTACGCCGTTTAAAACATCAGTTAGGTTTAGCTAAGCTGTGGGTGCTGGTAAATGCTTTGATCGAAGAACACGATCTGGATGCTTTAATGGACCATTTAGCAAAGTTACATGAGTTAAAAATAGATGGTATTTTGTTTCAAGATTTTGGTGTTTTAGAGATTTGTCAGGAAAATGATTATCATTTTGAAATGATTTATAGTCCGGATACTTTAAATACTAATCAAGCAACGTTAAATTATTTATCTATGTTAGGAATTGATAGTGCTTTTTTAGCACGTGAAATTCCTCTTGATGAAAAAGTTATTATTGCTAAAAATAGTAACTTGAAAACAATGACACAGATTCACGGTGTTGAGTATATGGCTTATTCTAAACGAAAATTATTATCTAATTATTTTAAAGAAATTAAACTGAATAAATCTGTTTCGATGAATGATGGAATTGTTATTCAAGCTAGTGGTGTAGATTATGGCTGTCATATATATGAAGATAAATTTGGCTGTCATATTTTAAGTAAAAAACAGCTATGTTGTTTAGATATTTTGAGTAGTTTTATGGATTTTGATTATTTATATATTGAATCTTTGTTCATTGATGATTTGAAATTAGTAGAAATAGTAAATTTATATCAGGATGCTTTAAAAAGTATTGGTAATGGAACATATGGTAAAGTTAGCAAAGAATTATTGCCACAGCTTTATCGTTTAGAAAGTGATGTTAATTTTCATCATAGTTTTATGTTTGATGCCACAGTTTATAAAATTGATGATGTAAGAAAGCGGGAAGAAAATGAGAAATGTAAGTAAAATAATAAATGGTAAACGAATTATAATAAAAAAACCGGAATTATTAGCGCCAGCGGGAAATCTTGAGAAACTTAAAGTTGCAATTAGATATGGAGCTGATGCTGTTTTTGTTGGTGGCAAAGAATTTTCTCTTCGTTCAAGTGCATCTAATTTTACTTTGGAAGATATAAAAGAGGCTGTTAGTTTTGCAAATAAGTATAATGCGGCAATTCATGTAACGTGTAATATTATTTTACATCAAGATAATTTGGAGGGAATCAAAGAATATTTAGCAGCTTTAGATGATGCTGGCGTTAGAGCAATCATTGTAGCTGATCCATATATCATGAAAATTGCTAAAGATATGAAATTAAATTTAGAAGTTCATGTTTCAACACAACTTTCCACTTTAAATACTAAAGCAATTAAGTTTTATCAAAAACAGGGGATGGACCGTGTTGTTTTAGGACGTGAAGTTTGTTTTGATGATTTAAAAAATATTTTAGATAAAACAGATATTGATATTGAATATTTTATTCATGGTGCAATGTGCATTCATTATTCAGGACGTTGTATGTTATCAAACTATTTTTCACATCGTGATGCTAATCGAGGCGGATGTAGTCAATCATGTCGCTGGTACTATGATATTTTTGAAAATAATCAAAAACTTAATGAAGGGCAAATTCCTTTTAGTATGTCTAGTAAAGATATGGCATTAATAAATCATATTCCTGAATTAATTGAGATTGGAGTTAATTCATTTAAAATTGAAGGGCGAATGAAATCGTTACATTATATTGCAACAGTTGTTTCTACTTATCGTAAATTAATAGATGATTATTGTAATGATCCTGATAATTTTGTTTTAGATGATAAATATTATCAAGAGTTACTTAAAGCTGCTAATCGTGCTTTATGTACTGGTTTTTTTGATAACCAAGCTGATAATTCAAAGCAGTTATATAATCAGCGTGATGAACATCCAACTCAAGAATTTTGTGCCCGAGTGATTAGTTATGATAAGGAAAATAAGTTAGCGGTTATTGAACAGCGCAATTATTTTAAAATAGGTGATAAAATCGAGTTTTTTAGTCCTTTTCATGATAATGTGCTTATTTTAGTAACCAAGATTATTAATGAAGATAATATTGAGGTTGAAGTTGCTAATCATCCGATGGAAATATTACGGATTCCTGTAAGTATTGAATTAGAAAAAGATGATATGGGAAGAAGGGTTATTTAGGTGGAAAAATATATCAATTAATATTTTGTAGAAAATCAATGATTTGTGATAAAAATTATGGAAATATTAGGACTAGATATTTAATCTAATATATGCTATATTAGAGACTACGAGGTGAGATTATGGAACAAGAAAAAGTATTGTTAACTCAAAGTGGGTTAGAAAAATTAGAACAAGAAAGAGATAATTTAATTAATGTCGAAAGACCTAAGGTTATTGAAGAATTACAATTAGCACGTTCTCAAGGTGACTTATCAGAAAATGCTGATTATGATGCAGCAAGAGAAAAACAAGCTCACTTAGAATCAAGAATCAAAGAAATTGATTACATGTTGCAGCATGCAGAAATTATATCTGAAGATCAGATGGATTTAAAAGTGGTTAAACCTGGAACTACTGTAACTATTTTAGATTTATCTGAAAAAGATGCCGAACCAGAAAGTTATCAAATCGTAGGGTTTACAGAAACTGATCCTTTAAATGGTAAGATTTCAAATGAATCACCACTAGCTAAAGCGGTTTTAGGGCATGGGGTGAATGAAATTGTTACAGTTGGGGTAGCTGAACCTTATGATGTAAGAATTGTTAATATTGAATTTAAGAATTAGTTAAATCAAACTAATTCTTTTTTATTAACTAAAATATAAAAAGGCCAAAAACACCGATTATAATGTTTTTTGGCTTCTTTTTTGGATTAATGTTAACAGATTTTCTATAGTTCTTTGACAATTTAATAAAATTACTTACACAAATTTCTTGACATTCCCCAGATTTTTAGGAAATCAATTTCAAAGAAATAATCGTAATTTAAACTAGGTTTGAATATATTTTCAAATCATTAATTGAAAAATTATTAAAGGTATAAATACTAATATATATTTACACGCTTTACTTGACAAACCCATCAATAATACTTATCAGCTTTCTATCCTTTGTTTAAATACTTCAAAATCATCTTCTTCAAATATATATTCATATATTAATTCTAATTGCTTTTCACTCAAGCCTTCTACCCATTCCTGACAGTCTTGATGATATTGCTTTTTTAATATCTTGATGCATCTTTGTTTTTCTTTTTTTAAAGTTTCTTTTTTGCCTATTTCAACTCCTTCTTCTCGTCCAATCTCAATTCCCTGCTCGATACCTTGTTCAATACCTCGCTCAATTCCTTGTTTGATTCCTTGAGCTATACCCTGCTCAATCCCTTGTTCGATACCTTTTTTGATTCCTTCTTCGATCCTTTTGGCTGTC
>BAHP02000008.1 GCA_000508865.1 Clostridiales bacterium VE202-01 | reverse complement strand
GGGGGAAAATTAAATCAGAATATATTAAAAAACCAAGGTAGAATGAGGTTTTACAGTTAAAAAGACATATAAAAAACTAACTGTTTTTTGACACTACCAATTAATCAAGAGGAGATAAAAAATGAAAACCAGTGATAAAAGAAAAAAAGAAATATTAGAAAAAATGCAAGGTGGATTAATTGTTTCATGTCAAGTTCAGCATGACGATCCAATTTATACAGATGATATGGTAGTTAAAATGGCTGAGGCTGCAAGATGGGCAGGGGCAGTCGGAATCAGAGCTAACTCGCCTGAACATATCGAAGCTATCAAACAAGCGGTTCCCGAATTACCAATGATTGGTTTATGGAAAGTATGGCACGATGATACAGATGTTTTTATTACTCCAACGATGAAAGAAGTAAGAGCTATTTGGGAAGCAGGAGCAGAAATTATTGCATTAGATTGTACCGCTCAAATTACTCATGAAGGAACTCAGGCATGGGATTTGATCAAAGATGTAAAAAAAGAAATTCCCGAAGCAATTATTTTTGCTGATGTGTCTAATTATGATGAAGCAAAACGAGCGATAGAAAACGGTGCTGATATAGTTGCACCAACCCTATATGGTTATACTAAAGAAACTTCACATATCGAAGAGCCAAACATGCGTGAATTTGCAAGGATGTGCAGAGATTTTAAAGATGATGCTTATGTTATGATGGAAGGGCATATTTATACCCCAGAAGATGCGATGAAATGTATTTTCTTAGGAGCACATAGTGTTGTTGTCGGAAGTGCTATTACTAGACCGCATTTAACGGCAAAAAGATTTGTTGACTTATTAACGGGGTATCAAAATAACTGGCGTGATGCTGAAAAAGCAAAACATTAATTAAATTATTTTTACAAAATGTAATAGCTAATTTGGCTGTTACATTTTTATTATGGTAAAAATGATTTTATAGAAATATTACATAGCATCATAATAATTTAAAGTAGTTATTAAATGCTATAAAATATAATAATATTAATAAATTAAGTTTGTTTAATCATTAAAAATATAGTAAAATTGTAATAACAATAGGAGGTAAATAAGATGGATGATTTATTTCAAAGTAATATCATTGATAAAAATTCAGCAATTCCTTTATATTATCAATTATATACTTATATTGAAAAATTAATTAAAGAAAACAAACTGGTAGAAGGCGATCGTTTACCTCCAGAAGATGAACTCGTAAAAATTCTTAAAATAAGTAGACCAACGATTCGTCAGGCATATAAAGAGTTATCAACTAAAGGTTATATCCAAAGAAAAAGATCAAAAGGAACAGTAGTAACCAAGCCTAAAGTTCTAAGTAAATTTTTATCAGAATTAACAAATTATTATAATGAGTTAAGTGCTGAAGACATGGAAGTTAAGACTAAAGTTTTACAGTTTGAAATCACTAAAGATCAAAAAGCCCGTGAAATATTAAACGCTAATAAACTGATTCATTTAACAAGATTACGTTATAGCGATAATGTGCCGCTAGTTTATATTGATACTTATTTACCATATGATAGTTATCAAAGTTTATTTTCATATGATTTAGAAAAAGAATCTTTGTATGAATCAATGAAAAAAATAGGACGACCTGTAGAAAGTGTAAAAAGAATAATTAAAGCCAGCCAGTGCAGTAAAGAAGTTGCTGATTATTTAGAAATAGAGACAAAAGAACCAATTTTATATAGTCAAACAATTGGAAAAGATAAAAATGAAGAACCAGTTGAGTATTCAATTGCAAGATATAATGGGGCGATTGCACAGTTTCAAATTGAGCTAAGATTGAATGATTAGAATCTATCTTGAAGATAGATTTTTTTTAAATTATTGACTTTATTAAAAACTAATGTTATATTGTAATTACAATATAACAAAGGAGCAAAAAAATGAAAAAAATCATTATAACTGGTGGAAAAGGTTTTTTTGGTTCCCGCTTTTTAAAAATGTGGGAGAAAAAGTATCAGGTTTTAACGCCTGGTTCTAAAGAATTAGACGTAACAGATGAAAAGATAGTCAACGCGTATTTATTAAAGGAAAGACCTGATTATGTTATTCATGCCGCTGCGATTCCTGATCAGCAGTACTGTATAGAACATCCTCAAAGAGCTCGAGCGGTTAATGTTGATGGGGCAATAAATGTAGCTAAAGCATGTAAAAAAATCAATGCAAAATTAGTTTTTATTTCTACTGAACAAGTTTTTAATGGCTCAAAAGAAGCTGGACCATACAGTGAAGAAAGTGAACCATGTCCAAATACTGTTTATGGAGAAAATAAGTTAGAAGTAGAAAATAGATTGCCTGATATTCTCCAAGAATATTGGATTGTCCGTTTTACATGGCTATTTGGCTTACCGGAAAGAGATTGTGCTTTAGGAAGTAATATTTTATGGGATACGATCCAAAGTTTACTTGCTGGTAAAACGATAACAACTACTCATTATGAATATCGAGGAATGAGTGATGTTAAAGAAATATGTATTAATTTAGAAAAATTATTTTCTGCACCTTATGGAATATATCATTTTGGATCGATCAATGATTTAGGTCGTTATGATGTAGTAAAATATATTATGGAGTTATTAGGTGTCGACCAGCAGATCATTGAAGATAGATTAATTAGTGATGATAGTCACTATACCAAAGATGATCCCCGTGATTTACGCTTAGATACGACTAAAGCAACTCAGGCTGGCTTAATTTTTATGCCGACTAAAGAAGCAATTAAAAATTGTTTATTGGAATTTGGAATCATTAAATAAAAATATCGAAAGGAATATAACTTAGAACAGTTTCTAAGTTAACTAAGTAAAAATGGAAACAGAAACTTTAACAAGAGAACAATTAGCTAGAATGTTTGATCATACTTTTTTAAAAGCTTATGCAACAAAAGAAGATTTTATTAAGTTATGTAAAGAAGCAAAAGAAATCAATGCTGCCATGGTAGCCATCAACAGTGCGCCAGTAAGCTTTTGTAAAGAACAGTTAAAAGATTCATCAGTTCATGTTGGAGCTGCAATTTCATTTCCTTTAGGACAAACGCCTTTAGAAATAAAGTTGGCTGAAACCAAAAAAGCAATCGTAGATGGTGCTGATGAAATTGATTATGTAGTAAATATCGGAAAAGTAAAAATGAAAGATTGGGATTACATCCAAGAAGAAATGGAAAGTATCGTAACTCTTTGTAAAGAACATCATGTCTTATCAAAAGTAATTTTTGAAAATTGTTATTTAGAAAAAGAAGAAATAAAGAAATTAGCTGAAATTGCAAAAATAGTAAAACCAGATTTTATAAAAACTAGTACTGGTTTTGGTACTTGTGGGGCTTTAGTTGAGGATGTCAAATTAATGAAAGAAGTAGTTGGTGATGAAGTTCAAGTTAAAGCAGCTGGGGGCATTAGAGATTGGGCAACTTGTAAAAAGATGATCGAAGCCGGGGCTACTAGAATTGGAACAAGTGCATCATTTGCAATTTTGAAAGGATTTGATGAAGAACATGTATCCGTTTAAATTCGAACCCATTTATGTAGAAACTGTATGGGGAGATACGAAATTTGCTAAGATTCGCGGTAGAAATGAAATAATCGGCTCAAGCTGGGAAATCAGTGCTCATCCTCATGCTGATAACTGTATTGCCAATGGTAAATATAAAGGACAGACACTATCAACTTTATTAGACTTATATCCTAAACAAATTTTAGGAAAAAAGAAAAGAAATCAGATGCTGAGAATTTCTTTTTTAGACGCTCGAGACTCTTTGTCAATTCAAGTACATCCAAATGATGACTATGCTCATAAATATGAAAACGATGAAGGAAAAGTAGAAGCCTGGTATATTTTAAAAGCAGATCCTAAAAGTAATTTAATTGCAGGAACAACTACTGATGATATTCAAGTTATCAAACAAGCAATCAAAGATGAAAAGATTGAAGATTATGTTGATAGAATTGAGATAAATGAAGGCGATTTTATTTGTATTGAATCAGGACAGCTGCATGCTTTTGGAAGTGGATTGTTAGGATTAGAAATTAGTCAAAATAGTGATGTAACATATCGCTTTTACGACTTTCATCGCAAAGATGCCAGTGGTAATGAAAGAGAACTTCATTTAGATAAATGTTTTGATGTGGTTGATTTTTCAAAAAAAGGGCAAAAATTTGCTTATCCATTTAAAATGCAACAGGAAACAACAGTATATCAAAGGAAAGAATTTACAATAAAGTTGATTGATATAAATGATAAATATACACTTTATCCTAATGGAGATACTTTTTACTGTTTAACGAATGTTTTAAACGATTGTCATATAATTTATGAAGATCAAATTATAGATTTTGGTTTTACAGAAAACATTTTGATTCCTGCCGATTGTTCTAAAATAACTTTTGAAGGGAAAACAAGAATCATTATCAGCTATGTTGATTAAAATTTCACAAACTTGTTAATTTCATAATATCTAGCTATAATATATGCAGGAGGTATTTAGGTATTATGAAAATAAAAAAATTAGTTTTAATGACTATGATCATATTAGGTATTACAGGATGCGGTAATAGTACAGAAAAAAATAATGATTTTTGGTCAGCGACTATTAATGTTTTAGAAGATAAGTTAGAAAATAATAGTTATGATGAAGGAAATTGGCAAATTGGCGTTCAAGATAAGTCACAGGTTGAAGACGAAGAACATCGATCTTTAACGATTCGTGAGATTTTTGAAGAGAAAAACGTAACTAAAACAACGATGTTTTCTTTACAAAATCAAAATGATACAAAAACAATTTCATATATTTACAAAAAAAAGTGAAACAGACAATAATAATCATTATGACCAAACAGTGACAATTGAGTCAACTGATGAATCATATCATGAATATAAAATCATTTATAGTTATGAAGAGTATCAAAATGAAAATTATCATGATGGTAAAGAAGCAAACGGGACATTTAAGATCGGAAATGATAATAAAATAACCTATGATAATGTTCCTTTGTTGAAAGAAGCACTAAATGCATATCTTACTTTGATCAATGATTTTCAACAAGAATTTAATCTCAATTATGATGAATATGATTTTGTTAATTTACCAGCATTAGCAAAAGATCTTGATGTTCCCGACTTAGATAACATTGATGAAGAAACATCAACAACAACTGATTATTATTCAGAAGCATATATAAATGCTAGAGGCTTTTCTTTAATAACATTTTTAAAATTAAACAAAGATTTTTCATCAGCTGAATTTGGTATTTATAATGTTGAAAAAAAAGAGTATGAGTCAAATGCAACAGTTACATTTGAAAAGCGGGGAATCGCAGACTGTTATAATATTATCCAAAAAAATGACCCTGATGTTAATTATGCTGTATATTTTAGTGGTGATACAGCTTATGTATATCTGCAATCATTAACTGATCAAGAAATTATTGATGATGTTCAAAATCAAGGTACAAATGCAACTGATATTTTAAAAATCACAAATAAAAGTTATTCAGATTATTAATAAACAAGCATCATAGGTGCTTGTTTTGTTGTATAAGTATAGATATAATTTAGATATGAGATCTAATTATTGATTATTAAAACCAGGTGGTAAAAATGATGGCGTTACTTTTAATAATATTATTGATAATTATTATCTATTTAATTATCAAATTAATTATCAAAATCAGCAAAATAAGATTTAAAGACATAGAGATAAAGTCAGAGCGCAGGATTGCTGGTGACTTAGGAGAAAAGAAAGCTGCTTTAATTATTGAAAGGATAATAGATGAAGATGATAAATTATTGAGGAATGTAACTATTAGATATGAGGATAAAGAAACTGAACTTGATAACGTTATTGTTAGTAAAAGAGGCGTATTTATTATCGAAGTGAAAAATTATAAAGGTGAGCTAGAAGGTGATGAGGATAGTTATGAGTGGGATAAATATAATTATAGTAAAAATGGTAATATTTATTTAAAAAAAAGTTAAAAATCCGATAAAGCAAATAAAGAGACAAATTTATATTTTAAAGAGTTTTTTAAAATACTATGGTATTGATATATGGGTTGATGGTTATGTGTATTTATTAAATTTTAATAGTCCCGTTTCTAATGACTACATTTTAGAAAATATCGATGAAATGGATCGAGTTTTGCATAAAAAAGTAGACAGATATTTGAAAAAGGATACAGTAAATAGAATCATCGAATTATTACAAAATTGACTTACTTTTATTTATCCAGATAAGTTATATTTGTGATAATTTGAAGATCAAAAATTGTATGAGGTTAATTATTTAAAAACTTATAAGTATTAATTAAATTTATTAGTTATAAAATCAAGGGAAATGTTTATGAATGAAAAAGAAAAGATGGAAAAAGGATTATGGTATGATGCTAACAATGATGCATATTTAATTGAACAAAGGCTTAAAGCTAAGGATATATGTTTTGATCTTAATCAAACAAGACCTGGAGAAAAAGATAAAAGAGCGGCTTTGATGATTAAATTATTAGGCTATCAGCCTAATAATTTAGAACTGCTCAGTCCTTTTATGTGTGATTATGGAAATAATATTAAATTAGGTAAAAATGTTTTTATTAATAGTAATTGCTATTTTATGGATTGTGGTGAGATCATAATTGGTGATAATGTTTTTATCGGTCCTTCATGTGGCTTATATACAGCAAATCATCCTTTAGATTTTCAAACAAGAAATCAAGGGTTAGAGCAGGCTCTTACAATTACTATTGGTAATAATGTTTGGCTTGGTGGTAATGTTGTAATTTTACCGGGAATTACAATTGGCGATAATTGTGTAATTGGTGCGGGAAGTGTCGTAACTAAAGATATTGATGCTAATAGTATTGCTTGTGGTAATCCATGCAAAGTAATGAAAAAAGTAAATCAATAAATAATGCCGTAGATTATTAAGTAATCTTGCTTAAATAGACATAGTTATGTTACAATTAGTAAATCTCATAAAGAAAGGAAAAAGATGATGAGTAAAATAAATAAATTAGGACAATACAAAAATGTCGAAGTAACGGTAAATAAACAAACTGTTACTCAAGAAGAAATTGATGATCAAATAAAAGCATTAGTAGCGCAAAATTCAATTCTTGAAGAAAAAGATGGTGAAGTTAGTAATGGCGATGTTACAACGATCGATTTTGAAGGATTTAAAGATGGTGTTGCTTTTGAAGGTGGTAGTGCTAAAGGTCATCAGTTAGAAATTGGTTCTGGTCAATTCATTCCTGGCTTTGAAGAGCAAATGATCGGGATGAAAAAAGGTGAAACAAGAGATTTAAATCTTACTTTCCCTAAAAACTATGGCGCTCAGGACTTAGCAGGAGCTGATGTTGTATTTAAAGTAACAGTTCATAAAATTGAAACTAAAAAAGAAGCTGAATTAAATGATGAATTTGTTGCTTCTTTAAATGTTCCAGAATTAAAAACAGTTGCTGATTTATATGAAAGTATGAAGGTTAATCTTCAAGCACAATATGATCAAGCATATCAATCACAAAAAGAAAATGCCATTTTTGATAAAGTTTTAGCTGATAGTGATGTTGAGATAGCTGATGATGAATTAAAAATTGCTTTAGAAAAACAGCTTCAACATATTACAATGCAATTAGCTCAACAAGGGATGCAGTTAGAACAATATTTACAAATGATGAATATGGATGAAACTGCATTTCGTCAACAAGTTGAACCATCAGCTAAGCAACAAGCTATTTTTGAAGCCATCATTGATGAAATTATAAAAATCGAAAATATTGATACAACTGCTGAAGAATTAGAAGAACAAATTGAAAAACTGGCTTCATATAATCAAATGTCTAAAGAAGAAGTATTAAAACATGTTGAACGTGAAAATTTAAAACATGATTTTAATCGTGTTAAAGCAAGTCGTTTGATTATTGAAAGTGCTATTGTTAGTGAATAACCGGTAGGATCTCCTGCTGGTTTTTTCTGCTTAATATGATTTATGGATCAAAGAAAATAGAAATTTTAAAATTAACGTTAATGTTATATAATAAAAATATATTATTTAATAAGACATATTATATTAGAAGAATTATCAGATTAGTTGCAAATGTGGCTTACTTTTAATTAAAATATTAAATAAAGAAGAGGTAAAAACAATGTTAGCTAGATTACATGTGATTATTGCAAGTGAAGCAGATAAAGATATTGAGATGATCAAACAATTATTATTAAATATTGATCCTAAATTTTCTATTTCACCAGCCCGACAATATCAAGGATTAAAAGATCATAGTGAATTTTATTGTACTTGTGATTTATTAGAAGATGAGGTACGGCCATTATTAGATAAATTAAATAATGACTGGGATGGAGAATATTTTGATTGTATTTGTTATGGGTTTAATACGAAAATGTTTCATGAGTTAATTTATCATTTAGGATTTGTTTTATTTGATTAGTTATGAATATTTATTAATTGGATCATTAATGTAATAGAGAGATTTAATTAAAAGATTATAAAATTTAAAGTTATATCTGTTTTTTATTATTCAATATGAAACTTTTGATTATTTTAGATATTAAAGTATGTAAGAGATATATTATTAATTACATACATTTTTTATTAATAAAATATAAAAAATTATTTAAAATAACTAGTTTTTTTACTATTTACCTTGTATGATATTTATTAGGAGGCAAAAAAAGAAAAGGAGGTATTTTATATGGAGACATACGGTATTGAAAAGTATGGTATTGTCACAACAAGATCTATTTTTAGAAATATTCCCCCAGGATCATTAGTAGAAAAAGCTTTGTTAAAAGGGGAAGGCCGTTTAAGTCGTGCTGGGGCATTATGCATTCATACTGGTAAGCGTACGGGAAGATCGCCAGATGATAAATATATTGTCGATACTCCAGCTGTTCATGATTTGATTGCATGGGGAAAAGTGAATAAACCAGTATCACGTGAAAAATTTGATTTAGTATATCAACAAATGATTGAACATTTTAAAGATAAAGATATTTATATATTTGATGGCTATGCCGGAGCTAATCCTAAATATTCATATGCTTTTAGAATTATCAATGAAAAAGCAAGTCAAAATTTATTTATTTCAAATTTATTGATTAAACCAACGCCTCGTGAACTTCAACACTTTCAAGAAGATTATTTGATTTTAGCAGCACCAGAATGTAAAGTTGATCCGCAAATAGGGTTAAATAGTGAAGTTGCTGTTATGATCGACTATGAACGACATATTGTCTTAATTGCGGGAACAGGATATTCCGGTGAAATTAAAAAAAGTATATTTTGTGTCATGAATTTTGTACTACCACAAAAAAATGTTTTTACGATGCATTGTTCTGCTAATATTGGACGTGATGGGAACACAGCTCTATTTTTTGGTTTATCGGGAACAGGAAAGACAACTTTATCTGCTGATCCAGGACGTAAATTAATTGGTGATGATGAGCATGGCTGGTCGCAAACAAGTATTTTTAATTTTGAAGGTGGCTGCTATGCAAAATGTATTAATCTATCTAAAGAAAATGAGCCGGAAATTTGGGATGCAGTTAGATTTGGGGCAGTTGCTGAAAATGTTCAGTTATTTGAAGACACCCGCATTATTGATTTCAATGATGATTCGATTACAGAAAATACAAGAGTAGGGTATCCGCTACATTTTATTGCAAACATTGAACCAAGTGGGGTCGGCAAACCGCCAAAAACAATTTTCTTTTTGGCAGCTGATGCTTTCGGTGTTTTACCACCAATTTCTAAACTAGATCCAAATTCAGCAACATATCACTTTGTATCAGGATATACAAGTAAATTAGCAGGGACAGAAGATGGCGTCACAGAACCACAAGCGACATTTTCAACTTGTTTTGGAGAACCATTTTTGCCATTAGATCCCTTACTATATGCAAAACAATTTCAAAAACACGTAGAAAAATCTGGAGCAAGTGTATTTTTAGTAAATACAGGCTGGGTAGGCGGCTCTTACGGGATTGGAAAACGAATTCCATTAAAATATACAAGAGCAATGATCAATGCTGCAATGAATGGTGATCTAGACTATGTGGCTTATGAAACAGATCCATTCTTTAATCTAAATATTCCAAAGTTTTGTCCAGGGGTTCCACAAGAATTATTGGATCCAAGTTCAACCTGGCTGCATAAAAGTGAATATGATAAAACAGCTCGTAAACTAGTAGAAATGTTTGTTGAAAACTTTAAGAATTATGATCATTTCCCACAAGCAATTATTGATGCGGGCCCAGGGGTTCCAAGTTATAAAGTTAAGAAAAATAAATTATAATTGAAAATATAATATTTTATAGTAGATTCTAAGTAAGGAAGATGAAAATTGATTTATCAATAAATTCTTCCTTTATTTATTTTCTAAATACTATAAACATAAAAAATATGATATATAACAGCAAATACAAGAATGAATGACAAAAAAAGATGAATTTTATTCCAAATCATAGAATCTCTATTAATAAGATATGCTGACAAAATTAAAACGAGCATAATTAACCACGCAATCATTCCGCTAGCCATTCCAGCATTATGTCCGGCTAAGATTCCATGAAGCAAAGAAAAAAAGGCTAATAATATTGCATATGTTTTATGATAACTTAATAATTTAGGAAAAATCCCTTCCTTTTTTAAAGGAACCAGCATACATAGAAGCAATAGAACTATACATAATATTAAAATAAGATGCTTAAAGAAAAACATAATTACAGAACCTCCAGTTTATTTTTAGAAATTATCACTGTCGAATTATAACGATTAAAGAGGCAAAGTCAATCAATAAAAGGGATACAGTTTTATATATAGGATATATTATTAAAAATAAGTGATAAATATGAAAGCAATTATTTTTAGATTAGAAAAAGAATTACTAATTTGCTTTTATTGTAGACATAATATTAATGTGATATAATTTTGCATATTCATTTAATAGTTAGATGATGAAAGGATCAATGATGAGTGAGAAAGAAAAAATGATTAATGGAAAAATTTATGATCCATTAAATCCAAGATTAGTTTTAGAGCGTGATAAAGCGAGCAGACTTTGTCAACGATATAATCAAAAAAAGTTTCATGAAATTAGAATGCAAAATAGGTTAATGAAAAAATTAATTAATACTAGCGGTAATTTTTGGATCAAGCCGCCATTTTTCTGCGATTATGGTTATAACATATATATAGGTGAAAATGTTATGTTGAATTATGGCTGCATCTTACTTGATGTCTGTCCAATCAGAATTGGCGCTTATACATTAATTGGACCTAATGTTCAAATATATACAGCCTGCCACAGCCTTGATCCCGAAGAAAGAATGAAAAATATTGAATATGGCAAAGCTGTAACGATCGGTAATAATGTCTGGATTGGCGGTGGTGCGATTATTTTACCTGGTGTAACTATTGGTGATAATGCTGTGATCGGTGCCGGAGCAGTAGTAAGTAAGGATATTCCAGCTAATGTGGTTGCCACTGGTAATCCTTGTCGAATTTTGCGAAATATTGATGATAATGATCGATTAGTAAAAAATAAATAAGGTGCTGAATAATGGAAGATAAATTATCAAATTTAATAGCTAGATATAATGCTGATAAAGAATTAAATAATCTAAAAGATATTTTAGATTATTTACAAAGTAAATCTGTTTATATTTATACGACAATCAAAATTTCTAAAAAAAAATTAAAGCAAATACCCAAAGATGACTTATTAATGATTTTAAATAATATATCAATCATAAATAATCGACAATATTTTTCTGTTTATTCTAATAACAGTTTTACCTCTAATCAATCATATTGTTTAGAAGTAAATATGATCGACTGCCTACAATTTATGAAAAAGATGGCTAAGACTGATGAAATAATCATTGATCCAAATACAGAAAATAGTTTGATTTTAGACAAAAACACAATAAAATATCTTAAATATTATCGATAATAAAAAAGGAACAGTATGGAAAAGTTAAATTATAAAATAGATCTTATAGCTAATTACCAAAATACAGTTAAATGGAAATTAAGAAATTTTTTAAAATCAATGATCATAGGTGTTAAGATATGTTTTTAAAAGAATTAGAAAAGTTTGTTTCAGAAGATGAATTTGAAGCTAAAGAGCTTCAAATTATCAAAAAATTCATTAAGGAAAATCCCGACAACTTGACTCGAAACAATGAAATAGCACACATAACTGTATCAGCATGGATCACGAATTCTTCTTTAGATAAAGTTTTAATGATATATCATAATATTTATGATTCTTGGAGTTGGCCAGGAGGTCATCTCGATGATAATGAAAATTTAGTTCAAGCAGCCAGGCGTGAAGTTAGAGAAGAAACGGGAATTGAAAATTTGAAGCTTTTAACTGATATTTGTATTTCAGTAGAAATACTGCCAGTTCAAGCACATTATAAAAATGATAAGATCGTTCCGGCGCATCTTCATCTCAATATTTCATATGCTTTTATGGCTGATGAAAAGCAGAGTATTAGACCTAAACTTGATGAAAATAAAGCCGTAAAATGGCTTATGATCAATGAAATAGATAAGCTGGTAACTGAAAAAAATATGCTGTTTATCTATCATAAAATTATCAAGCGGATATCAAATTTAGATAAATATAAGAGGTAAATTTATTTATATTGACAAACTTCTTAGATTAAGATATTGTTAAAGAGAAAAAGGATAGAGGTTGCAAAGCGTCAGAGTACTATAGTGAGTAGGCATACGATGATCTATAGGAAAGGTAATCTTTGCCGATAGATAATAAGTGGCAATTTATTATCTAGGGGCTGTAGGGAATACTTACAGCACTCCTTCAGTTATGAAGGGCGCTATTAACGCAAAATAAAAGTCGTGTTAATAGCACGACTTTTTTAATATCAAGTGAGGAGAAGGGAAATGAAAAAACTATTAAAAATCTTTACAGCATTCATATTAGTATTTTCAATACCAGTACCAGTAAATACTGTAAAGGCCGAAGAAGATGATGACAATACATTTGTTGTCGGGATGGAATGTAATTATGCACCGTTTAACTGGACTCAGGTCAATGAGACGGATACGACAGTGCCCTTAGAAGGCAGTGGTTATGCCGATGGTTATGATGTAACTATCGCCCGAGCTATTGCTAAACATTTAGGAAAAGAGCTAGTAATTAAAAAAATGAGCTGGGATGGTTTGGAACCAGCATTACAAGCTGGAGTCATTGATGCTATTATTGCGGGGATGACTGATACTGCTGATCGTCGCCAAAGGGTTGATTTTACACAAACATATTATGAATCACAAATGGTTTTAATTGTAAGAAAAGGTGATCAGTTAGAAGATGCTAAAAGTCTAAAAGACTTTTCTAATAAAAAAGTATTAGGACAATTAAATACTTTATATGATACTGTTATTGATCAAATACCAAATGTTAAACATGCTACAGCATTAGAAGATTATCCAGCGATGGTAATGCAGTTAAATAATGAATTAGTTGATGCTGTGACAGCTGAATTACCTGTAGCTGCGGGAATCATTGCAACAAATCCCGATTTAACGTATGTTGAATTTGACGAAGGAAAAGGATTTGATGTTGATTTAACAGATACTTCAGTATCGATTGCTGTAAATAAAGATAATCCAGAATTGAAAGATGCAATCAATGAATATCTTGATACTTTGTCTGATGAAGACAAAAAAGAAATGATGGATGAAGCAATTGAAAGAATTCCAGCTACTATTACAAGTTTAAGTAGTAATATTTTTGTTGCTGCTAAGCAGATTTTTGAAGTATATAGTCCGTTATTTTTTAGTGGGATCGGTTCTACTTTAACTTTGGCTTTTGGGGGAACGATCTTAGGATTATTGATTGGTTTGATAATTGGTGCGATTCGAGCAATCAAAGTTGAAGAAAGAGATAGTCTAGTAAGTAAAACTATTAAAAGAATTGCATGGATAATTACGACTTTATACATTGAAATATTTAGAGGTACACCAATGATGGTTCAAGGAGCATTTATCTATTATGGCCTTAAAAATATCGTTCATTGGGATCCTTTTACAGCAGGTATCTTTGTTATTACGATCAATACCGGAGCTTACATGGCTGAAATCGTTCGTTCCGGAATACAATCAGTTGATAAAGGACAAAGCGAAGCGGCTAGAAGTATTGGAATGAATAACATTCAAACAATGATTTATATTATTTTACCACAGGCCATTAAAAATTCTTTCCCATCTATCGGTAATGAATTTGTAATCAATATTAAAGATAGTAGTGTGTTAAATGTTATTGCTGTTACTGAGTTATTCTATCAGGCAAAGAGTGTTGCTGGTAGTTTATATGCGTTTGTTCCAACATACTTTGTTGTTGCATTGATCTATCTATGTTTAACATTCCCAACAACAAGAATCTTGAATTATATTGAAAATAGAATGAATCGAAAAAAAAGCTATTTCTTTTGATGCAGAAGGGAGTGTAAAATAATGGAACCGATTATTGAAGTAAAACACTTAAAGAAATCTTTTGGTGATCTAGAAGTTCTACATGATATTGATTTTACTGTTTCTAAAGGTGAAGTAGTAACGATCATTGGAGCTAGTGGGAGTGGGAAATCAACTTTTCTACGCTGTTTAAATATTTTAGAAACGCCTAATGGCGGTAGTGTGATGTATCATGGTAAAGATATTTTAAAAGGTGAGATCAATGTTAATGTTCATCGCAGTAAAGTTGGAATGGTATTTCAAAGTTTTAATCTTTTCAATAATAAATCTGTTCTTGAAAACTGTGTGATCGGACAAATGAAAGTTTTAAAGCGAAATCGTGAAGAGGCTACAAAAATAGCAATGAGATATTTGAAAAAAGTAGGAATGGAACGTTTTGCAAAAGCTGGCAGCATGCAGCTTTCAGGAGGACAAAAACAGCGTGTAGCGATTGCTAGAGCATTATGCATGGAACCTGAAGTTTTATTATTTGATGAACCAACAAGTGCCTTAGACCCTGAAATGGTCAATGAAGTTTTAAAAGTAATGAAAGATTTAGCGAATGATGGTTTAACGATGATCGTGGTTACTCATGAAATGCAGTTTGCAAGAGATGTCTCTTCAAGAGTTGTTTTTATGGATGACGGAGTTATTGTTGAAGAAGGATCGCCAGATCATATTTTTAATCATCCAACTCAAGCTAGAACAAAAGAGTTTTTAAAGAGATATTTAAATCAATAAAACAAGTGCCTAAGTTAGCTTAGGTACTTGTTTATTGATGTGTTATATGGCTGGTGTTATGATATTATTTAGTAATCA
>BAHP02000009.1 GCA_000508865.1 Clostridiales bacterium VE202-01 | reverse complement strand
ATTGTAAGATACGACAATTCCCAATTATCTGTTCATCAGAGACTTGCCCGGAAGGGCAGGAGGTGAAGTAGATAGAATTGAAGACGATAGAAAATAAGAAGGCAGAATGGAAAAGATCAGAGCCGGAGCTGAAATTGATCAACATGGAATCGGTGAAAGTGGAACAGATTGAATGGCTGTTGTATCCGTTTATTCCTTTTGGGAAAGTTACGATCATACAAGGGGATCCAGGAGAGGGAAAAACAACGATGGTTCTTCAGATTATTGCTAAACTGACCAGAGGAGAACCAATCTTGTTGAACAAGAAATCCCAAAAAGAAGCACAGCAATATAGCGAAGAGAATCTGAAACAGGAAGTGTTATCGCAAGATAACCCTATACAGCCTGTCAATGTTATTTATCAGACGGCAGAGGATGGATTGGGGGATACGATAAAACCTCGTCTGCTTGCGGCTGGGGCCGATTGTTCCAGAGTGCTGGTCATCGATGATCGAGAACAGCCATTAACTATGGTGGATGTCCGGCTTGAGGAAGCAATCATGCAAACGAAAGCAAGAATGGTGGTGCTGGATCCTATACAGGGATTTCTAGGAACAGATGTGGATATGCATCGAGCCAATGAAATCCGTCCGTTGATGAAGCGGATGGCAGTCCTTGCAGAGAAATATCATTGTGCGATTATTTTGATCGGTCATATGAATAAAAACAGCAATGGGAAATCTTCTTATCGTGGCCTTGGATCCATTGATTTTCAAGCTGCGGCAAGAAGTGTCCTGATCGTGGGGAGGTTGAAGGACGAACCGGAGACAAGGGTAATGTGCCATGTGAAAAGTTCCCTTGCACCGGAAGGAAAATCCGTCGCATTCCGATTAGACAAAGAAACAGGATTTCAGTGGAGTGGAGAGTATGATATCAGTGCAGATGACCTTTTGAGTGGAGATGCAAGAGGACAAAAAAGTCGGATAGCGAAGGAATTTCTGTTGGATATTTTGGCTGATGGCGGTATGGCACAGAAAAAGATCGAGGAAGAAGCGAGCAAACAGGGAATCAAGAAGAAAACTCTGCGGAATGCAAAACAGGAACTGGAGATCGATTCGGTCAAACGGGGAAACCAATGGTTTTGGATATTATCAGAATAAAGGAAGATGGCAAGGTGACCATATCTTAAGAATAGGGCATCTTGCCACCTTGAAAGGAGAAGTGTATGGAAATAAAAAATGTACAGATTCCATTTACATTATTTCGTCAGCTTGTCTCGTATCATTTACTGGATGATTACAGTTGTTCAGATGAGATATGTAAGGGACTTGAAGAAAAGATGGATCATCTGGTCAATAGACAATTGTATACGCAGTCCAAAACAGCAGCGACGGAAGAAGAGCGGGAAAAAGCCAGAAAGGAGTATCTGGATAAGAAAGGAATACAGGAGAACTTTCGTTGGTAGGGATTCTTCTTGTTTGAGTTATAACAGGAGCGTGGCACGCACCTGTAAATCACGGACGAAGAGAAGAATCAGATGATGCAGACGGAAGGATATCGCTGAACGGAAACAGCCCCGCAGGGCGCAAGGGTACTTTTGATGGACGAAGGCTGTCGAAAGTGCTTTTGCGTTACTTTTGACAAAAGTAACAAAACTTGACGTATCCGGCATAACTAGATTATGTGCCGTGTCCGGCACCATAGGAAAGATAGGAGGTGAGCAATGGCAGAAATTAAGAGGACTATCAGTGGAATGTCAGGGAAGGGTTCGATTGCCCATAATGAAAGAAGATTTATTGCGGAAAATGTGGATCGGGAACGAACATGCGAAAATGTCACGTTAGTTTCGGAAAATATCAAAGATGTCTATCACGAATTATTTGATGCAGCTTTAGGGAGATATAATGCAAAACAAAAAAGGAAGGACAGGATGATCGAAGATTATTATGAACACATCCGTCTGGGAAAACAGGAGAAGCTTTTCCATGAGGTGATCTTTCAAATTGGGAATAAAGATAATATGGCATGTCAGAGTATGGAAGGGGAAATAGCCAAAGAAATCCTGCTCGAGTTTGCCAAAGAGTTTCAAAAAAGAAATCCGCAGCTACGTGTATTTGGAATTTATCTTCATATGGATGAAGCCACACCTCATCTACATATAGATTTTGTACCTTATATGACTGGAAGTAAGAGAGGTTTGGATACGAGAGTATCTATGAAACAGGCGTTAGCATCAAGAGGATTTGTCAGTAAGGGAAGAGAAGAAACAGAACGTGATCAATGGATGTTGTCTGAAAAACAAGAGCTGGCAAAGGTTGCTGAAAGATATGGTGTGATTTGGGAGCAGAAAGGTACTCATGAAGAACATCTGGATGTGTTGAATTTTAAGAAGAAAAAGCGTAGAGAAGAGATTGCAGTACTGGAAAACCAGATTCAGGATAAGCAGCATGAAATGGAAAGATTAGAAGATTCAAAAATTTCAAAGATCGGTGAACTTCAGGATTTAGAAGAAGAGAAGCGGATACTTCAAAGTGAAAATGCGGACTATAAAGAAATATCTGAACAACGATTAAACGATCTGGAAATGATTGAGGAGAGGATCCAGGAAATAAGTGCTGAAAAGAAAAAAAAGGAGCAAGATGCTGAAAAAGCTTTACAAACAGCACTGAAACAGGAAAAAAGATTGGAGAAAGCCACGACTATTGCACGGGACATTACTAGGTATGCCGGAGAATTCTCTAAATCAGTAGATGAAATCGTTCCTGATCCAACGGTGTTGGAGAGTGCTAAAACTTACCGAAAGAATAAAGTTATTCCTGTGTTTCTTAAGCTCCGCAACTTGCTATATGGACTTTATATGGCATATATCCGGATTAAGGAACAGTCGGAGCAGATACAATACCGGTATGACAGATTAAAGTTATCCAATGAGAAGCTTGCCAAGAAAAATCAGTATATGGAAAATGAGATTGACGAGTATTATTGTTTAAGAAGAGCGTTGGGAAATGAGCGGACGGACAATATGATAAGATTACAACGGCAATTAGAAGAAAAAGAGTATATTTTGAGAAAAACAAAGAAGAAGTATATGGGATGGATCGATAAGAGGATATTGTGACTGTAAAATGAAAAGGAAGATAGGAGAGCGGGAGTAGCTTGAGAAAAAGCTGCTCCCTCAACTTTTTAATGTGCTTTGTGAGAAGGAATTTTCATGACAAATATGTGATGGAATGGTATAATAGTTGTAAGTGATAAATGTAAAATTTGCTCTTATATTTTAGAATTGGTGAGAAACTACAAGATGAAAAAAGAAGAACTTAAGATATTATCATTTCAAGATGCAATGGTTATGCAGAGTGGAAGAGAAAAATATGATCAGACAAAATGGATCTATATTCCGGATTTTTATACAGAATATAGATATATACTAGGAACGGTAGGAAATAATCCACTTATTACGATTGGAATTAATCCATCAACTGCAGAACCGGAAAAGATGGACAATACGATGAATTCAGTTGAAAGGATAGCAATGAGGAATGGATTTGACTCATTTATTATGTTTAATGTCTATGCACAGCGGTCAACAGATGCCAATAAAATGGATAAAGAAATAAATCCGAGGCTTCACAAAGAGAATATGCAGGCCTTTCAATGGATATTGGAAAACAGTGTTGAGAAACCGGTGATTTGGGCGGCTTGGGGGACAAATATTGAAAAAAGAAATTATTTAAAAGAGTGTCTTAAAGATATGGTTAATATAGCTGATCAGCATAAAGCTGTTTGGTGTAAAGTAGGAAAATGTTCTGTAAAAGGACATCCTCATCATCCATTATATTTGAAAAAAGATTCAAGAATAGAAGAGTTTGATATAGAAACATATTTGGCTTTGTTATGAGAAAAATAGAATTGGGGGGATTTATATATGCAAAAATGGATGATATCGGCGAATGGGAAGATGTATGATCATGCGTCGGCATTTCAAAAATGGGGATTCATTGATTGGAGACAAAGAGCACACTATGAAGTGGGGGATATTGTATATATCTATTGTACAAACCCTTATAAAAGAGTGATGTATAAAACAGTTGTAGAAAAGCAATCTTTGTCAGTTAATGAAATCGTTGATGATAAAGAGTATTGGTTTCAAGTAGAAGAGTACGAAAAAGCTTTAGGTGGAAAATATGCTAGATTAAAATTGGTAGAGCAAGTGGATAGTGATAAGCTGTCATTGGAAGAGTTAAAGCAGCATGGATTAAAGAGCGCACCACAAGGACCAATTAAAGTTAGTAATAATTTAGGGGAATATATTGATACATATATGCATGATGATTATGCTGCTGGAATATTCCCTGAGGAAGATCTTCCAGAAAATAGCTATGAAGGTGCAGTGAAACAGATCATTGTAAACAAATATGAGAGAAGTTCAATTGCAAGACAAAAATGTATTGAATATCATGGATGTAAATGTAGTGTCTGTGGAATGGATTTTGAAGAGAAATACGGAGATTTAGGAAAAGGATTTATACATGTTCATCATATTGTGCCACTTAATAAGATAGGGAAAGAATATGTGGTCGATTATAAAAACGATTTAATACCAGTATGTCCTAATTGTCATGCGATGTTACATAGAGTACTAGATGGAAAAGAAGTATCCGTATATGAATTGAAGAAAATTATAGATACCAGGTTTATAGCTGACACTGCAAATTAAAGTGTGGAGATAATAAATTGTTTGTCGATTTTACTATATTTGGGAGAAGTTTGAAAATTATTAAATAATTCGGAGGGAGAGATATAGGAAATGGAAAGTTTGGTGGAAAAATTAAACTCATATAATATATTAAACAATTTATTGCCTGGAGTTGTTTTGGGCTTTTTGTTTGAAAGTTGTTTGTCTGTAACAATTATTCAAGGTAATGTAATAGAAGATTTGTTTATTTACTATTTTATAGGAATGATTATAAGTAGATTTGGCTCTGTCATAGTAGAACCGTTATATAAAAAGATAAGATTAGTTCAATTTGCCGAATATGATGATTATATAAATGCGAGCAAAAAAGATAAAAAAATTGAGATTTTATCAGAAACTAATAATACATATCGCTCAATACTATCAGCATGTATTGTAACTATATTGGCTAAGATATATTTTGCTATTTCTACAAAAGTTAATGTATTATCTAATTATAAAGAAGTGTTAATATTGCTTATGTGTTGTGTTATTTTTAGTATTGCATATAGGAAACAAACACGATATATTTTTCAGCGTATTAAAAAAAATAATAAGGAGGAAATAAAATGAGTATAGTTAAATCGTTATCTGTAGGGAACGGAGATATGTTTTACATAAGACATGGAGCAGATAGTTTTACCACAATAGATTGTTGTATGACAGACGAGAATAAAAAAGAAATTATGGATGAAATTATTAAGCAATCAAAAGATAAAAATATATGCAGATTTATATCAACTCATCCAGATGATGATCATTTTCTTAATATAGAATATTACAATGAACGTAAAAAAATAGAAAATTTTTACTGTGTTCAAAATGAAGCATCTAAAGATATTGAAACAGATTCTTTCAAGAAATATAAAGAAATCAGAGATGGAGATAAAGCATATTATGTATATAAAGGATGTGCGAGAAGATGGTTAAATGAAAGCGATGATGAAAGAAAGGGAGCTGGATTAAATTTTTTGTGGCCTGACGTTAATAATCAAGACTATAAAAAAGAACTAGAAAAAGTAAAAAACGGGGAAAGTCCTAATAAAATTTCGTTGATTTTACAGTATAATTGTGGAGCAAATTTTTGTGGTTGGGAGATATAGAAACAGATTTTTTGGAAAAGGTTAAGGACGAAATAGAGTTTGAAGAAGTCGATGTGGTTTTTGCACCACATCACGGTAGAAATAGTGGAACGGTTCCCAAGGAAATTTTAAAAGTGCTAAATCCACAAATAATAGTAATAGGAGAAGCTGATTCGGAAGATTTG
This sequence comes from Clostridiales bacterium VE202-01, assembly GCA_000508865.1. Lineage (GTDB taxonomy): Bacteria > Bacillota_I > Bacilli_A > Erysipelotrichales > Coprobacillaceae > Thomasclavelia. Next base: position 37,195 of record BAHP02000009.1, on the reverse strand, counting down.
AATTATTACCCAGGATATAATACTATCACACAAAATTCAGCAGGTGATATAACATTTGAATGTGTTGGCAGTAAAGTCCATATTTATGTAGGAAAAAATAATTATTCTGTGGATTATTTGAATGATGAGAATAAAGCAACGTATTCAAATTATATTGGATCATTTGATGTTAGAACTAAATAAAAAGTGAATTTCAAAAAGTCTGACTTGCGTTTTATGTGACAATAAAATGACAATATTACGAACCGAAAACGCAAGTAATATATACAAAACATTTCGATATTGAACTGATATGCGATAAAAACATTTTAAGAGAATTGAAAAGCAGGAAGAACTTTGCGAGTTTGAATAGTATATAAAATGTCAAAAAGTCCGTATTTTACGGGCTTTTTTAATGCCAAAAATTTTTATGATACCAAAATGATACTATTAATATTACCATGGTACTATTCTTTTGACATAGACTTTTCTACTCTATGAGTCATTCAAAGTGGTTTTGAAGTAAAAAAGATTACAGAAAATGTAGTAAATCTCTGATAAATTATGCTTAAAATATGGTTTGTCAGTTATTAAAAATCCTCAATATGTGTTAAATTCTTACATGAAGGACATTAAAAAAGATATGGATATTCTAGTTCAGCAAAGTAATTTTGTAGATGTGTTTTGGCACAACATGAAGAAAAAAGGATATGCTCTTGAAAGAATTGGAGAAGAATATGCCATTTATCATTCATATTATTCAGATCCAATCTTTCTAAAAAATGTTAGGGGAGCAATACCATTATGAAAATATAGAAGATAGATTAACCGATAAAAGAATACTTCCACAAGAAACGGAATACACAAAAAGCTATTATCAGTACAAGGAATATTACAAAAAGTATAAGAAAAAACAACTCACTGGACCTGCAGGAATAAGAGTAACTTATCTCATTTCATTAAATGTCTTACCAACTCATAAGCAAAAATTATCAAAGGAAGTAAGATAAGTAATAAGAGAACTGGATATGTTTGTGAAGGAAATTGAATTGTTATATCAAAACAAAATTGAAGATATAAACCAATTAGATGACATCAGCAAGTGAAGCAGAATGAACTAGATAAGCTGAATCATGAACGACAAAGCTGTTATTATTGTCGAATGAAAGCTACAAGTGTAGAGGAAAAAGAAGAGTGGTCAGCAAAAACAAAACAAATTACACCAGCAATTAAAAAAGTTAAGAATGGAAGTCAAAGCCTGTGTTAATATTCGAAATAGAAGCTTTAAAGATGATGTAGAACGTATCGGATGGAAGAAAATAAGACAAAGAGAACAGTCACGTTAGGAGGAAAAACAAATGAAAGAAATGAAGTACCAACAAGTAGGAGATTACAAATTTCCAGTTTTAAAACAAGAAGAATCATTACCTAATTTAATAAAATTTGAACGAATGTATTTGAAACATTTGAAAGAAAATTATAAGGCACATTATCTAGCTTAGATTGCAGAAAATAAGTTGAATGATGAATTATTATTAATAGATCAACAGATGAATGATAGATATAATGTATTAGTAAAGCAACTTATGGAAGAAAGAAATATTAATGAAGAACTAAAAGAAAAAGATCAAATGAAATGGGTGCAAGAAATGAATAATATTAGAAATGCAGTAAATGAATTTCTTATAAATGAATACATCTATGTGAAATAGTATAAAAACTCGCAGATATTTGCGAGTTTTTATATAAATAAATCGAATAAAATTGTATAATATAAATGTTTAGCAGGAGGGTGTTATGTCAGTTTCGTATGATAAATTATGGAAACTGTTGATTGATAAAAAAATGAGTGCATCCGAGCTTAGAAAAGAAGCGGCTATTGCACCAAATACTTTAACTAAAATGCGAAAAGAACAAGAAGTTTCTTTGTCGGTTCTAGGAAAAATTTGTGATTGTTTACAATGTGATTTTAAAGATATTATTGAGTACAAACCGAATAAAAATATGGATAAAGTCGGTGAGGATATCTGTGATTGATATTAGTAGGTAAGATTTATTAGATTTATCTGAAAAAGTTGTTTAACACGCTTTTGATGGATTTAACAACGAATCGGCTTGTTTGATAGAAAGACAAGAGTTATAGATGAAAATACAAGTACAGAAGAATACTTTAAGTGGACGAAATGGTCGTTTGAAAATATTTATAGGTATCAATGCCAGAAGGATAATCTTTTAATTAAAGGGCGAATCTGCTTTTAACAATTATTAAATATAAGGAACATAAAATTTCGAAAAAGCCAAGTTCAGAACAATTACTTGTAATTGTAAAAGTCATTTTTGAAAATTTTTGCAAACGGATGCAATCACTATGCTTATTCCTTTTTAGTGAGCGGCGAAAAGTAAAATCACAGATACCATTGTTTTATCCTGTCGGAGGAGAGTTCAAATTGTTCATAATTATATGCTGTCTGTGATAACAATATATTTGTGCAATGTATAAAAAAAGAGAATCCATATGATTTTTCCAAATGAAAATAAGACAACGTTGTCTGTTAGCGTAAAAATATTTGCAAAAGAAGTTAGTGTGTTTTTTTAACTGTTAATAGATGGAAAGGTAGCAAAGCCCAATCTTTCTGCAATGAAGAATATAAAAAAGTTCTGCTCAAAAAATGATGTTAATTATTCAACATTTAAAGAAGTATGGATCGATTAAAAAACGGAGGAAAACTAAAATGATAAATATAAGAAAATTAGAAGCTGAGTTATGGGAATCAGCAGATTTACTCAGAGCGGGTTCAAAGTTAACCTCTAATCAATACTGTATGCCGGTTCTTGGACTTATATTTTTGCGTTATGCGTATAGTAGATACAAAAAGGTAGAAACAGAAATATTGAAGGATAGACCTTCTCGTGGTGGTAGAGTTATGCCTGTTGAAGCAAGTGATTTTGCAGCAAAAAGTGCTTTATTCTTACCTAAGGAAGCTCAATATGATTATTTATTGAATTTACCGGAAGATATTAAAACTGCTGAAATTAAAAACAAAGATGGTCATGTCATGAACAGCTTAGGTGAAGTGGTAAATAATGCTATGCTGTTGATTGAGGATCAGAGCCAGCAATTAGTCGGTGTTTTACCAAAAACATATACAGATTTCTCAGATGAGATTTTATCTGAGCTTTTGCGTATTTTTAACAATAGTGCACTTGATAAAATAGGCGGAGACATCATTGGTCGCATTTATGAGTATTTCTTAAATAAATTCGCAAAGAATATTGCATCTGATGACGGTGTATTCTTCACTCCAAAATCATTGGTTAAGATGATTGTTAATATTATAGAGCCGACAAGTGGTGTGTTATTAGATCCCGCTTGTGGTTCTGGCGGTATGTTTGTTCAATCCGGTGATTTTGTAAATCAAACAGGAATGAATGCAAACAACGCTATGACATTTTACGGTCAAGAAAAAGTGGAATATAACGCTCAGCTTTGTTTAATGAATATGGCAGTGCATGGTTTAACAGGTGTCATTAAGTCAGGTGATGAAGCAAATACTTTTTATCATGATGCACATAATTTAGATGGAAAATGCGACTACGTCATGTCAAATCCTCCATTTAATGTCGATAAAGTTAAGGCAGAATCAAGCGAAAGTGCAAAACGTTTACCTTTTGGTATGCCAAGTGTCAATGATAAAAAAGAAGTTGGAAATGGAAATTATCTTTGGATTTCATATTTCTACAGCTATTTGAACGAACATGGTCGTGCTGGATTTGTTATGGCTTCTTCTGCAACAGATAGCCAAGGAAAAGATAAAGATATTCGAGAAAAGTTGATTAAAACAGGTGATGTAGATGTAATGATTAGTGTAGGTAATAACTTCTTCTACACAAAATCGCTCCCTTGTTCTCTTTGGTTCTTTGATAAAGCTAAAAATGAAAATATCAAAGATAAAGTATTGTTTATTGATGCAAGAAATTATTATACAGTTGTAGATCGTACACTTAACGAATGGTCTAATTGGCAACTAAAAAACATGAATGCAATTGTGTGGCTTTATCGTGGTGAAATAGAAAAATACACCCAGCTCTTAAAAGAATATCAAGAAGAACTTGGTTCTGATAAAGCTTTTGATGAACAAATTCATGATTTATCTAAACAATTAAAGGAACTTCGAAAAGAAGCAAAAAATGAAGTTGAAAATGCTACACGTAACACAAAGAAAAAAGTTCAAGCTAAATTTGACGAAAAAATTGTAGAACTTGAAAAACGTTTGATGATTGTTAAGGAAGCAAACTGGCTTTATGAAAAGTTCGGTGATGGTCAATATAAGGACATATTAGGCTTATGTAAAGTCGCAACTATCGAAGAAATAAAAGCTAAAGGATATTCCCTTACTGCGGGAGCTTATGTAGGTGTTGCACCAATTGAAGATGACGGTGTTAATTTTGAAGAACGAATGGCAGAAATACATAAGGAGTTATTATCTCTACAGACACAATCAAATGATTTAATGGAAACTATCTCTCGGAATATGAAGGAGATGGGGCTATGAATTGGAAGAAAATAAAATTGCAATCTCTGTATGAAGTGCATAATGGATTATCAAAAGGAAGAAAGTATTTTGGAACAGGGTTTCCTTTCTTAAGTTTCTCAACTGTTTTTAACAATTTCTTTATACCAAATGAACTGTTAGATTTAGTACAAACAACTCCTAAAGAGCAAAATAATTATTCAATACTACGAGGGGATGTCTTTGTTACTAGAACGAGCGAAACTTCTGATGAATTGGGGATGAGTTGTGTTGCACTTAAAGATTATCCATACGCAACATACAATGGTTTTACTAAAAGAATGCGTCCGATTACCGATGAGGTGTTGCCAGAATTTATAGGTTATTATATGAGAACTCCTTCTTTTAGAGGTGAATTTAGCGCTTTCTCTACAATGACTACACGAGCAAGTCTTAGAAATGAAGATTTATTAAGTTTAGAGATTACATTACCTGATATGGAAACACAAATAAAAATTGCTAATGTTTTAAAATGTTTTGATGACCTTATCGAAAACAACCAAAAGCAAATAAAACTTCTTGAAGAAGCTGCACATCGTCTTTATAATGAATGGTTTATAGATTTACGTTTCCCAGGATATGAAGATACAGTGATTATTGACGGTATACCAGAGGGGTGGAAAAAACAAAGAATTTCATCTTTGGGAGAAATAATCACAGGAAAAACCCCTTCTACAGCAAATGAACAATACTATGGTGGGAATATTCCTTTTGTTAAAATTCCAGATATGCATAATTGTGTTTATCCAGTTACAACAGAAGTTACACTAACAGTTGAAGGTGCAAACACACAAAAAAATAAGTTTATTCCTAAGAATAGCGTTATGGTATCATGTATTGCTACTGTAGGATTGGTAAATATTGCTATAGAACCTTGTCAAACTAACCAACAGATTAATTCTATCATCTTAAATAAAGAACAAGATTTATATTATGTGTATTCAACAATGAAGCGATTAAAAGAGCTACTTAAAGGAGTAGGAAGTAATGGTGCTACGATGACAAATGTTAACAAAACAAAATTTGGTAATCTTGAAGTTCTTTATCCTACAGAAGAATTGCGCAAAAGATACTTGAATTTTGTGAGCCATTATTTAAGAAAATACTTGCTTTAACTGTGAGTAATAAAAAACTATCTCAAGCTCGTGATCGTTTATTGCCAAAACTTATGAGTAGAGAATTGGAGGTGTAATTTTGGAAAATATTCAATGGATTTTTGATGGAATTGGAACAGAAGTAATATCATTAATTGTTGGCCTAACTGTCGGTGGAGTTTCAGGGTATAAAATTGGTGTTAGAAATAAAGCACATCAGAAACAAAAAGCAAGAGATAATGCAACTCAAACACAAAAAGGAAATATCACTATAAATAATTGGAAAGGTGGTAACAAGTAATATGAGCGATAAGCAAGTTCAAAAAGCAGGAGCAAATTCTCAACAAATACAAGCTGGAACTATAGTCGTTAATAACTTAGGGATTACTGAAGAACGTGCACGTGCTATTTATACTGAAATGTCTTTAAAAGCTATTTCAGATAATACTGTTGAATCTTTTGAAAAAGCAAAAGAACGAATAGAAAAACTTGAAGCTCTTGTGATACCAAGAGTCGAATCAATTGATAAAACTTTTGAGTCCTTTTCAGACCCAGCATTTCAAGTTTTATTAAGAAAGGCACAATTAACTGCTGCTTGTACAGAACGAAATGATGACTACAAAATATTATCAGAATTGTTGGCTCATAGAATTGAAAATAGACAGAATATTAAAAAAAGGGCAAGTATCACAAAAGCAGTAGAAATAATTGATCAAATTGATGACGATTCATTATGCGCTATAACTGTCCTACATTCCATGAAAAGTTTTGTTCCTCAAAGTGGAATTATTTCAGCTGGATTGACCACACTTTCAGGTTTATATGAAAAACTAAATCTTGAAAACCTTCCAAATGATAATTTATGGATTGATAATTTATCGATTCTTGGAGCTGTTACAATAATTCCATTTTCAAAATTAGTAACCTTTGAAGAGTATATAGCGACAAGGTTAGATGGTTATGTTTGTGTAGGGATTAAAAAAGATAGTCCAGAATATCAAAGTGCTTTAGAAAAATTGAATGAATGTAGAATAAGTAAAAAAATATTAATTGATAACGAATTATTAGATGGGTTTGTTCGTATGCCTCTTGCTACAAAAAATGATATATCAGAGCTGCGTTTAATAAAGAAAGAGATTATTGAAGAAAAATTAATAGAAGTTAATGTTCCAATGACTGAGAGTCAATTGAAATGTCTATCGAGTATTTGGGATATGTATTCGAAAGATGTTAATTTACAATCGCAAGTAAAGGTTGCCTTTAATGGTTTGTTACATAAATATGAAGCAATAAAAAAAGCATGCAATTGGTGGAATTCGATAAATGTAAGCGTGTCTCTCACATCAGTTGGCAAAGTAATTGTGCATACGAATGCAAAAAGTATAGATGATTCTTTACCTGACTTAGACTAAAAGGTGGTGAGTTTATGAGCTATGATTATTCCGAAAATATTCTTGTGCAAGAAAGTGCAGGAAATTTATTAAAAAATGAATTAGGCTGGAATGTAGAATTTGCATACAATACGGAAGTTTTGGGAAAAAATGGAACATTTGGAAGAGAAAATTATAATGAAATCCTACTTCTCGTTATTTTCGTGATGCCATGAAAAAGCTTGATTCTTGGATAACTGAAGAACAAATTGTCGAAGCACAAGCTGTTTTGGAGCATAGATTGTCATCCTCTTCCATTCTGCAAATCAATGAGGAAAAGTATTTTCTAATTCGTGATGGTATTCCTGTGACTTTAAAAAAACCAAACGGTCAAACAGAAAAGAAGACTGCAAAAGTTATTGATTTTAAAAATCCTGAAAACAATCACTTTTTAGCAATAAAAGAATTAAAAATTCATGGTGATTTATATCGTAGAAGAACTGATATTGTAGGTTTTGTAAATGGCATTCCGTTGCTGTTTGTAGAACTGAAAAAGAATACAGTAGATGTTCAAAATGCTTATGAGGATAACTACACAGATTATCTTGATACTATTCCTCAATTATTTTATTATAATGCATTTTTAATACTTTCTAACGGTTTAGAGGCAAAGGTGGGAACTTTAGGTAGTAAATTTGAGTTTTTTCATGAGTGGAAGAGACTTGCAGAAGATGAACAAGGAAATGTTGAACTTGAAACAATGCTTAGAGGTATATGCAAAAAAGAAAACTTCCTTGATCTTTTAGAAAACTTTATTTTGTTCGATCACTCTGATGGAAGAACTGCAAAAATCTTAGCCCGTAATCATCAATATTTAGGTGTGAATGAAGCCGTGAAAGCATATGCAGATAGAAAGCTTAATGATGGTAAATTAGGTGTATTTTGGCATACACAAGGATCAGGAAAAAGTTATTCAATGGTATTTTTAGCAAAAAAAAATACGCAGAAAGTTTGAAGGCTCTCCTACATTTGTTGTTTTAACAGATAGAGAAGAATTAAACAAACAGATAAGTGATACATTTGAAAATTGCGGATTGTTGGGTAAAACTGATGTTTCTAAGTTCATTGCTACAAGTGGTGATGATTTGATATCAAAATTAAAAGGAAATCCAAGCTTTATTTTTACTCTAATACAGAAATTTAATAAAAGTGATGTAGAGCCTATTTATCCTAGTCACGATATTATCATCATGTCTGATGAAGCTCATAGAAGTCAATATGGTATTTTTGCTGGTAACATGGAAAAATTGCTACCTACTGCAGCTCGTATTGGTTTTACAGGTACACCACTATTAAATAGTGATAATATTACAGCTCGTACTTTTGGTGGTTATGTATCGGTATATGATTTTAAACGTGCAGTGGAAGATGGAGCTACTGTTCCACTTTATTATGAGAATCGTGGAGAAAAGATTCTTGATTTAAAAAATCCGGAAATATCAAACGAAATATTAGAAGCAATTGAAAAGGCTGATTTAGATGTAGATCAGCAAGATAAGTTAGAAACGGAATTTGCAAAAGAAATTCATCTTCTTACTGCTGAACCAAGGCTTAGATCAATTGCAAAAGATTTTGTACAACATTATTCTGATTTATGGACAAGTGGAAAGGCGATGTTTGTTTGCTTGAATAAAGTAACTTGTGTTCGCATGTATAACTATGCTCAGGAATATTGGAAAGAAGAAATAAAAAATCTAAAAGCACAAATCAAAAAAGCATCTCAGCAAGAAGTGCAAGAATTAAATCGTAAATTAAAATGGATGCAGGAAACGGAAATGGCTGTTGTTATTTCTCAAGAGCAAAATGAAATTCAAACATTTAAAAAATGGGATTTGGATATTAAATTTCATCGTTCTAAGATGGAGAAAAGAGAACTTGATAAAGAATTTAAGGATTCAAAAAATCCTTTCCGTATCGTGTTTGTTTGTGCAATGTGGCTTACCGGATTTGATGTGAAATCTCTTTCTTGTTTATACTTGGATAAGCCATTAAAGGCTCATACACTTATGCAGACAATCGCTCGTGCAAACCGAGTAAATGAGGGAAAGAGCAATGGTTTAATTATTGATTATATTGGAATTGTCAAGGCGCTAAGGCAAGCTTTGGCAGATTATACTGCAAATGTTGGTGGAAATGGTGGAACTGATCCAACGATTGATAAGAAACAATTGATTGATCGTATTCTTGAAACTATTGGTAAAACAAAATTATTCTTAAATGATAGAGGATTTGATTTACAAATGTTGATTGATGCGCTTGATTTCATGAAGTTATCGTATTTGAAAGATGCAGCAGATATTGTATGTAACAGTATAGAGGAAAAGAAAACATTTACTACATATGCTTCTGAATTAAATCGTCTAGTAAAATATCTTGATAGAAATGATGTTGATTATGTTGTACGAAAAGAATATGAGGCTATTGCAGCTATTTATGCTCAGTTAAAGAAAAAACATAAGCATGTAGATACAACAGACTTAATGGTAGAAATAAATGCAATTATTAGTAATTATGTGGAACTGAATCATACACCGATGATGGTATGTGAAGAATCTGTTAAATTTAATATAAGTGGTATTGACTTTGATTTGCTTCGTAAAGAATTTGCAAAGACAAAGCAAAAGAATTTAGTCATGAAAGATTTGGAGGAAGTTATTCAGCAAAAACTGGATAGTATGCTATTCTCGAATCCAAATCGTATTAATTATTATGAGAGGTATCAAAAGATTATTGAAGATTATAATAATGAAAAAGACCGAACAACAATAGAAAAGACATTTTTGGATTTGATGAATCTTGCTAATAGTATGAATGAAGAAGAAAAACGTTATGCAAGAGAAGGATTTTCGAATGATGAGGAATTAACGCTTTATGACATGTTGTTTAGAAGTGATTTAACTAAAGAAGATATTAAAAAGTTAAAAGAAGTCGCTATTGAATTATTGGAAAAAATCAAGAAAAAAATATCGGAACTTGATCATTGGACAGATAAACAGGAAACTAAAGCTGAAGTTGATAATTTGATTCGTGATATTCTTTGGAGAGAACTTCCAGAATGTTATGACGAACTTAGTATTTCAAGTTACCGTCAACAAATCTATGGTTATGTTTATACAAGATATAGTGTGATAGCTTAAACATAATTTTTTATGTTATTAGAAAGTTTTCAAGAATTACAATCGCAGTTAGAAAAGAAATAAGGTGGTGAATTATTACGAAAAATAATTATAAAACATTGGAGACCTCAGTAAGACGAAGTTATGCAAGTGTTGTGTGGTCGCATAAGATTCAAGAAAAGCAATGTGATATTTATACAAAGCAATATAGATTTTTAGAAACGCTAAATATTATTGCTGCGTCTACAACATCAGTCGGAATATTATCATTAATATTTACTAATCAATTTTGGATTAAAATAATATCTGCAATTTTATCGTTTGTTACAATATTTGTAAGTGCTTATTTTAAATCGTTTGATTTACATCAGATGACTTTAAGTAATAAAACTACAGCAAATAAACTGTTATGTATTCGTGACCAATTATATTTAATCATTCTAAAAATACACATGGAATGTGATTCTGCAAATGATTTACTAATACAGTACGAGAAAACACTTAAAGAATTAGATAAAATATATCAATCTGCTCCGAATACTACAGATAAGGCGGTAAAATTGGCAAGAAAAGCTTTAAATGTAAGTAAAGATAATACTTTTACCGAAGATGAAATAAATGCATTTCTTCCTGATGAGCTGAGAATGGAGGGAAAATATGAGTAATTTAGTTTGTAAGCATGGAGAAATTATAACTTTAGATATCAGAACTAAGATTTCGCAAAGATATCATACTGTCACAAAAGCAATCAATAAAGAATTTTGGAATAGTTCTAGCGACACTGCAAACAGTTTATATGTTGGCTCTTATGGAAGGGGTACAGCAATAGATACAAGTGATTTAGACATTTTAGTGTGTCTCCCAGAATCAGAATATTATCGTTATGATGTGATGAAAGGCAATGGTCAATCAAGATTGTTACAAAGTGTTAAGAATGCAATATTAAATGTATATCCGAGAAGTGATGTACGAGCTGATGGGCAAGTAGTAAAAATTAACTTTTCAGATGGAATGAAGTTTGAGATATTACCCGCATTTAAGGTGTTTGATTGGTTTGGCAATTGGACAGGAACATATAAATATCCGGATACAAATATGGGTGGAAATTGGAAATCTACAAATCCTAAAGCTGAACAAGATGCTATGGCAAACAAAAATAAGAGTAGTAATGGTCTGCTATATGATACTTGTAAACATATTCGTAGAATAAGAGATAATCATTTTAGCAGTTACCATTTATCGGGAATTGTGATTGATAGTTTTGTTTATAATGCTATTGGAGGATGGCGATGGTCTGAACCTGGAAGTACTTCTTCTGCAACAATAGGTTCATATGAGCAGGTTTTGATTGATTATTTTAATAGCCACCTTTTTTGGGGGCTTCCTATAAATGCTCCGGGGAGCAATGACTTAGTTTCTGTTGATACGAGCATTGAATGTTTGAAAAAAGTACTTAACTATATGACTAAATAAAAAATGACCGCATCGGAAAAATTAATACTCCAGTGAGGTCATTCCATTTTATGATTGTTATTAACAATTGATTTTGTTCAACTCCTAATTTAGATTTCCAAATTCTAGTACTTTTTGAGTATAGTATAAAATTAAAAATATTTTATACTATCTGAGTATACTTTTACCTAGTTCTACAGATGTACTCAGAGAGTACTCATTACGGGTACATATTGAGTACAAAAAATAAATGCTTGTAGAATAATAGAGGTATATAATATAAATTAGAGAAAAATATACATGAAAAACTATAAAAAAGACAGGAAATCAATTCAAAGGAACAGAGTTCGAATAGAACTAATTTAATTTTATATCTAAAATCGTCAAAAAAGGCGATTTTTTCTTTTATTACTTTTATAGGATTTTATATTGACACTCAAAAAGGAAACTAAATAATATTACATTATTTATAAACCTTTAATATGATCTTTACAACTCTCCAAAAAAATGATCTAATTATTTTGAGGTGGTTTTGATGAATAATGAGATAATTAGAGATGAATTAAAAAATATTCAAAATAAAGTGCAGATTTATAACAATAAAAATATTTCTGAGGAAAATGCATTTGAATATTTAACAATGCAATTTTTTTGCTATAAAACAAATGAGATCGATGAAAAGATATTTGATATTAAAAATTCAATTACTAATGGAGCTAATGATGGTGGAATAGATTTTGTGTTTTATGATGAAGAAGAAATGAAAGTTATTCTAGGTCAATGTAAATATACAGAAAATATGAGTTTAAATGATGTTATTTCAGAATTAAATATGATGAGTTCAACTGTAGAAAACTTTAAAAAGGGAGTTACAGGATCATATAATCAAAAACTCAAAAGTGTTCTTCAAAATGCTTTAGATAGATTAACAGAAGAAAATGTAGGAAATGTAGAATATTGGATTTTTACAACTTCTCATTTTGATGAAAATAAGTTATATAATAAAATTGAAAAAGAACACAATTTATATTCAAAAGAAATGGTTTCTGTATTTGGATTAGAAGATGTTTCATCAAAGATTAAAGAAACAATTGAAAAAAATAAAACAGTACCAGAATTTAAACTTAAATTAGATAAAGTAAATAATGTATTAAGATATGAAACCAATCAAGTATCTGGGATAATGGTTAATATATTATCTACATCGTTAATTAGAATGTATAATTTATATAAAGATGATGGTTTATTCGATTTAAATTTAAGAAAATATATTAGAAATAAAACTGTAGATGATGGTATTAAAAAGACTTTAGATAAAGATAGAAATAATTTTTGGTTCTATAATAACGGACTAACAATCGCATGTAATGATTTTGATTTAGATGGAAATATATTGAAGTTATATGATTTTTCAATTATTAACGGTGGTCAAACAACAAATAGAATAGGAAATTATAAAGGAAGTAACAATGGAGAGTTTTACATACCTTGTAAAGTGATTAAAATTAAAAATGATAATCTAAAAATGTATTCAAAAATAGCTGAAGCTACTAATTCACAAAAACCAATTAATGCAAGAGATTTAAAATCTAACTCTCCAGAAATGAAAATGATCCAAAATTGGTTAAAAAATGAAGGAATATATTTAGAAATTAAACGAGGAGAGAAGAAAAAACAAAAATTAAGATCTATAAAAAATGATGAATTAGGACAATTGGTTTTAGCTTTTGCATATCAACAACCTGGAACTGCTAGGTCAGGTAAGAAAAATATCTTTGAAAATAATTCACTATATAATAAATTATATAAAGTAAATTATGAAAAAGATCCTAATAAAAAAGCTTTTATTTTAGATTTAATTAAGTTAAATGAAGATTATTTTTCTATTGAAAATGAGCTAAAAAAAGGATCTAAAATCAAAGATGGAGATAAAGTGGTACTTGCTAATGGTAAATACATAATTATGTCATTAATTGGATTATCATATTTGATAATAAACGAAGATTATAATAGAGATGAACTAAACAATGATGTAAATCTAATAAAAAATCCTAACTTTGTTTTTGGGAGTTTTATATCTAACTATAAAAAAGATGACTATAATGAAAAATTAGAGTCGTTAATATGTATGATACTTGATTCACTTTGCGATACTTATGATTCATGTATAAAAGATGGTTCAGTAACAAGTGTAAGTAATTTATTTAAAACTGAAAAAAAGTATAGAGAGCATATTGTAATGGATTTTTTGAAAACAATAAATATGAGAAGATATAAAGATGAATTCAAAGATTGCTGTGAAATACTTAAAAGATAAACACAATATTAAAGTATAAATATGATATTGTTTATTTTAATTTTATAATATTAATTTGTTATCATGACTTTATCAAAAAAGCAATTTATAAAAATATGAGAAAAATTGATGTTTTACAAACAAAAAATTTTATAAAAAGGTTAGAGGTATATTATTCTGACAGCGAATTCGAGTAGCTAGAATAGTTCTTAGTGGTTTAGAAGTATCATTAAAAGATGGCACTCTTTGTGTATTAAATGGATTTAGCGGAGAATCATTGAATTTGAAAGTTATAGATTTTTTTATTTGAATGAGTATAATATAAGTGAGAGGAAACTTTCATTTATATTGTTATTAAATGTACATTTGGTGCATATTAATAATGAGGTGTTTCAACTTCAAAGCATCCTATGATGACGAGTGACGGTTCTGACTCGTCGGTAAAATAAAAAATGACCGAGCGATGATGATGTGTGAGAGCAAAGACACATCGGTAAAATAAAAAATGGCTCAAGGATGCAAGATAGAGGAATCTATAACAGGTTCCTCTTATTTTTTAGAGAAAAGGAGGATAAGTAAAGTGCATGATTATGAAATAAAAAAGTTGAGTGAACAATTTTATAAAGATTATCCTCATGATCAATATCAAGAAATATTAATAAAAGAAGAAAGAAACTATGATGTTGTTTTATTTGAGATTGATTATTTAGCAGATTGTTATATATGTGTACTATTTAGAACAAAAATGAAACATAATAACAGATATAAGTTTAAATTTTCTGATAGGAGTAAAAAGCATCAATCAGGATTAGATTTCTCTAAACTTGTTGTTTAGTAAGCGTCAAATAGCTTACTAATAAAAAACATGGAGTAATTTGCTAATTTATATAAAAACTAATTTAAATAGATTAGATTATTTATATTGTTAAGTGAATTTAAATAACAACACGTGTTAAAAAACTGCTAATTTAATCAATAGTTTTTGTAATTTACAAGTGTCTGTGAAAATAAAAATTACTAAATATAAAATGGAACAAGGATGCAAGAAAGAGTAATTTAAAACAATGTCACTACTATTTTAAACAGGTGATAGACATAATGTTCTTTAGTTCCATTCCTTTGCTAATAGAAAATCACGGATATTACGATGTTTGATACCATCTCGGCTCATGTCAAATTCATCCATGGACACAACGTATTTGGGAAAGTTATCTTTGATGTTATCAAATGCTGTAAATTCACGCTGGATTGTTTCTTCAGAGGCAAGTAGATAAGTGACTTGAACATATAGCTTTTCATCTTTTTTGTGACATACAAAATCAATTTCTTTGTCACAAGTTCTTCCAACTGTGACTACATATTCACGACGAATAAGTTCTAAATATACAATGTTCTCTAAAGTTAGATTGATTTCTTTCATATTGCCACCAAATACTGCTTCACGAATACCATGATCAGCAATATAATATTTTTCGTTAGTTGCAAGGATCTGTTTACCTTGTAAGTCTTCACGTTTAACCTGATAAAATAAATAAGCATCACAACAATATTTAATATAGTTCAAGATTGTTTCTGGAGCTACAGTACGATGTTCGTTTTTTAAAAACTTTGCTAAAGAAGATGCTGAGAATGTATTTCCTGCATTGGTTATTATATATGCAATGATGCGTTCTAGTAAATCTACATCACGAATTTTGTTGCGTCTTACAATATCTTTTAGCTGTACAGAGTTGAATAAATCGAGAAGATATTGCTTTGACGGTTCATCAACATATCGGATATTTGCAAGGTAAGGCATGCCACCAGACAGAAGATATTTTTGAAAGCTTTTTTGGATAGTTTCATCAGGAGCAATCATTTTATATAGTTCCAAAAATTCTGCAAAGGAGAATGGATAGATAACAAATTCTACATAACGTCCAGCAAGGTATGTAGCGAGCTCTCCTGATAATAGTTTTGCATTAGAGCCAGTGATGTAGATGTCACAATTTAAAGATACACGCAGTGAATTAATACATTTCTCCCAGTCTTTTACTTCTTGAATTTCATCAAAAAAAAGATAAACCTTACCGTCAATGTTAGCAGCTCTTTTTGTGATTTCATTATGTAAAGCTTTTGCTGTCTGTAAATTAGCATAGTTCATATCTTCGAAATTGATAGAGATAAACTGTGATGAACTTATACCACACTCTATAAGTTCTTGTTTGATAAGTTCTAACATAACAGATTTCCCACAGCGACGGATGCCGGTCATAACTTTTATTAATTCTGTTCCGATAAATGGACGAATACGACTTATATACATTTCTCGTTTAATCATGAAAGAATAATCCTCCTTTATATTTTCAAAGAAAGTATAACATGTTTATAACTTAAAAACAATTAAGAAAACATATTTTATCAGTTATAACTGATAAAATATGAAAAATGATAATGTTTTTAAAGTATAAATGACGAATTTTGTTAAAAATGTAGATTTTAAGGATTTAATATTAGTAAGCACATTTATGTGTTAATACGAAGATAAAATTGGAAATTTAAATTCATATGATACAATAATCTAAAATGTGATAAAATAGCAAATCATTGTTAATCTTGACATTCTTATTTATAAGTTAATTTTAATATAATTTATTCGACAATTTTATTAATCATATCCATATGTTATGCATATTGATAAAAATATATCGAAAATTGATACAATGAATTCATTAAAAGAGTATATATTTAATGAAGCTGAACTTAATTTTCATTTATTAATATTATATTGAACTTAAAATTGATCAAATTAAAATTTGTATAGAGAGTTGAATTGAATAGATACTTAACCTTATTTATATAATCTTTAGCTTAATTACTTAGCTGTTTTAAGGGAATGATTATATTTTTGTAAAATCACTTTAATCATAATAACAAGTGTTTTTACCAGAACCTTTTTTTCAATTCATCGGATGTTACTAATTTTCGTAATGCATTTTCGATAGGACTTATACTAAATGAAGGACAAAATCCATGGATATTTTGCTTAGTAAATCGGCCTATCTTATTCATAGTCGCATGTCTTACTGTTTCAAGAGCAGGAAGTTTGATTTCTACAAGAGCAAATCGTTCTTCAAAATCATTATAAGCTGCAAAGATAGTGTCAAGTAAATATTTGATAAATGGAATAGCATTCATGCCAACAATTCTGTGCTTGAGTGAGCATCATAGTATAAATCTTTGTTTTACAGTTTTTGCTTCTAAAGAAATATATTTACCCACATAGAATCCATTTCTGTATAACAACAATGTAGTAAGTAAGCGACTCATTCTGCTATTACCATCGTTGAAAGGATAAATACAAAGAAAATCATGAATAAAAACAGGAATAGCAATTAATGATTCTATTTCCATATTACCAATGACACGGTTGTATTCTTCGCAAATTTTATCTAGTGCTTCTGCTGTTTTATATGGAGAAAATGAAGTGAAAAGTGTTTCCGCATGATCCATTGGATATGTTACACTGATATAATTCTGTACATTTTTAGTCCGACCTGCCAGGGGATTGTTTATATGATTATTTAAAATCTTATGGAGTTGTAAAATATAATTTTGAGAAATAGGAATCACATCAAAGCTTTCATGAATGATGTTTAATACATCACGGTAACCTGCAATTTTTTGTTCATCACGATTTTTAGGTTTTGTTTTCTTTTCTACCAGCTTTTTAATATGAGAGTTTGTTGTTACAATACCTTCAATAGCATTGGATGCTTCTATACTTTGTATCTTTACAATCTTGACCAGTTTTTCTAATTCTTCTGATCGTTGTTTAAGATACATTTTTTGTTTTCCGACTTCTTTATATATTGTGACTATCAAACCAAGAATATCAGAATTCCACTTTTGATTCTTAATTTTAGAATAGTTAAAGTCTCTCATTACCTCACCTCCGATATATTGTCCTTAAATTATATCGTAAAATAAGGGTAAATCTAATAATTTAAGTTTTTCCTTAATAGTATAGCTGGTTTAAGGGAAAATGTTCTAGAATTACATAAATAATGTGTGGATTCATCATAAAAACTAACTGTAACTGTTGTAATAATGAATAACATGTTCAGCTCTATGATCATGACAGCCACAACGTTATTTTTGTTTGTCTTAATGTTTTTAGCAGGAGCCATACACATGAAATGATTATTTATCTTCCAGTAGTTTTAAATGTTATCGCTTATTTGAAATTATTTGGATAATGACCAATTAAATGACTAAGTTTTTCATTAACTTAAAAAAATTATCTGGTGAAAGTTAATAAGAAGAAAGATATATAATTTATAAGGTATTAAGATAAAAGATTAAAAAAATAGGTATGTATTATCTAAAAAAAATTAAAGCAAAAATCGAAAGGTTGTAACAAAAAGATGTTTATGAGTTACTGGAAAAGTGTACTAAAGAAATTATTGTTAACTTTGTTGCTTATTGTAGATGTTTTGATTCAGGAAACATCCGAATCACTTTATATGATGATTGTTTAAAAGTTATATCACCAAGAATGTTATTTCAAAGTGTTATAACTACAAGAAATTCATATTATAAAAATCTTTTGAAGTTATTAATTTAGATATTAAATTGATTTGATTTGTATTTTTTGATAGTTGTGGTATACTTTATTTGTAGAAAAAATCTATTTGTTGGGCTGGTCGTAAGACCCGGGTCCATCTATTAGTGGGTAAGACACCCACTTTTTTATAGGAAAGGATAAATGTATTTTGATAAATGAGGTAATAAAAATGATAGATAAAGAATTAATGGAATTAGTTGAATCAATACAACAATTATATGAGCAGGCTTTTATGTTTTATTCTCCAGTAGTTGAAGAATTATGTAATAGAAATGATGTTTCACAAAAAGAACTTGAATATGAATTAGATGATATGCTTTCATTTTGTCAAAGTGATGATATGCTTAATTTGTTTAAAAGGCTTTGTAGAAAATTTTATAAGCAATATCCAGAAAATGTTGCAAGTTATATCATGACATATAAAGATTATATGATGAATAAAAATAGATATTTATTTTATTAAAAATACTTTTTATATTTGAAAAAAATCTTGTCAAATACAAAGAAGTATTTTTTTATTTATAAAAATATTTTATAATATTATTTAACAGATATTTGTTGATGGAGGTCGAATATGGACATTTGTTATAATAAACTTTTTAAAATATTGATAGATAAGAATTTAAAGAAGACAGAATTTGCTAAAATGGTTGGTATAAGTCAAAATACATTAGCAAAGCTTTCTAAAAACGAGTTTGTATCAATGGAAGTATTAGTAAAAATATGCAGAGGTTTGAATTGTACAGTAGATGATATATTAGATATATTACCAGAAAGTGAGAGTGATGATAGTGGCAAGCAATAATGCAAATATAGGGTTTGAAAAACAAATATGGGATGCAGCTTGTGTTTTATGGGGACATATACCTGCTGCTGAATATCGAAAGGTTATAGTTGGATTAATATTTCTGCGTTATATCTCAAGTGCTTTTGAAAAAAGGTATAATGAGTTGGTAGAAGAAGGATATGGCTTTGAAGATGATAGAGATGCCTATATTGAAGAGAATGTTTTCTATGTTCCAGAAGAAGCACGATGGGAGCATATATCTTCATCAGCACATACTCCAGAAATAGGTAAAGTTATTGATGATGCTATGAGAGCAATTGAAAAAGAAAATAAAACTTTGAAGAATGTACTTCCCAAAAATTATGCAAGTCAAGACCTAGATAAAAGAGTATTAGGAGATGTTGTTGATTTATTTACTAATATGGATATGGGAGATACAGAAGAAAGCAAAGATTTACTTGGAAGGACATATGAATATTGTATACAACAATTTGCAGCATATGAAGGAGTAAAAGGTGGTGAATTTTATACACCATCTAGTATTGTTAAAACAATTGTTGAAATTTTAAAGCCATTTGATAATTGTAGAGTGTATGATCCTTGTTGTGGATCTGGAGGTATGTTTGTTCAAAGTGTTAAGTTCTTACAAGCTCATAGTGGAAACAGAAATCGTATTTCGGTTTATGGTCAAGAATCAAATGCTGATACATGGAAAATGGCAAAAATGAATATGGCTATTAGAGGAATAGAGGCTAATTTTGGACCATATCATGCAGATACATTTTTTGAAGATTTACATCCAACTTTAAAAGCAGATTTTATTATGGCAAATCCACCTTTCAACTTATCTAATTGGGGACAAGATAAACTAAAAGATGATAAACGTTGGAAATTTGGTATACCACCCGCTGGAAATGCCAACTTTGCTTGGATTCAACATATGATACACCATTTAGCACCAAATGGAAAGATTGGTTTAGTTTTGGCTAATGGTGCATTATCATCTCAAACATCAGGTGAAGGAGAAATACGTAAAAATATTATAGAGGCTGATCTTATTGAAGGAATAGTTGCTTTACCTCCTCAATTGTTTTATAGTGTTACAATTCCGGTTACTCTTTGGTTTATATCAAAGAATAAAAAACAAAATGGGAAAACATTATTCATAGATGCTCGTAAAATGGGGCATATGGTAGATAGAAAGCATCGTGATTTTGATGATGAAAAAGACATAAAAAAACTTGCAAATATATTTGAAGAATTTCAAAGCGGAACATTAGAAAATATAAAAGGTTTTTGTGCTGTTGTAGAAACTGAAGAAATAAAAAAACAAGATTATATTTTAACCCCTGGTAGATATGTAGGTATTGAAGAACAAGAGGATGATGGAGAACCCTTTGATGTTAAAATGAAACGTCTAACTTCTGAATTATCTGACATGTTTGAAAAGTCTCATGAGTTAGAAGAAGAAATACGTAAGAAGTTAGGAGCAATTGGATATAAATTATAGAGGGAAAAAAGATGGAGAGATATAAAAAAATATTTATTTATTTTGATACTAATTGTTTAGAAAGTAGACATTCTGGTAAATCTTTATATCTTTCAGAACTTAAATTTAGCAGATTATACTATGAAATTGAACATTTAGTAACTGAATTAGGAATTTCTGATACAGTGAGAATATGTATTCCTGAAATTGTTATACTTGAAATAAAAGAACATTTAATTTCTCATTATAAAATGGAAAAGGACTCTTTAGAAGATAAGATAAAATCATATAAACAATCTTTTGGGGATTTAATTGAATTAACATATTCATTTAAGAGTTGTGATAGTGTGGAAAAGTATAAAAAATATATAGATACAATATTTGATGATTATTTTAATGATTCTAGGTTTGTTGCTGAAAAAGTTGAATTTCCAAAAGATAGTAATGTTGTTACAAGAATTATTCATCAAGCGATTCGTTCAAATAGACCTTTTCATACTGTAAAGCATAACAATAAAACATACACAGATGCAGGATTAAAAGATGCATTAATATATAATACAATAATTGAACATACTCAGGAAAATATAGGTATATTGATATCAAATGATAATGATTTCAAAATACTTTTTGACGAAAATAAGATTGATAATTTTCATTTGTGTACTAATCAGGATGAAGTAGAAAGAAAGCTATATGAGTTACTTGATATAAGTACAAAAGAAGTAATGGAAAACAAATTAAAGAATAACAATTATTTAATAAATTTAGTATTGAATGAATGTGAATTTGATAATAGTGTTGAATATAATTTTATAAAAATAATAGATTATCAGAAAAATGACGAAGATGCTTATGATATTACTTTTCTAATGTGGGTAGAGGAAGAAAAATATGCTTTTTATATTGGATATAATGATGTTGCAAATGAACTAATACATGTATCTTATGATATATATGAGGAGGACATAAATAGATGATGATAGAGCTATTTAATATTTGTGAATATGTACAGGAAAGAATAAAAGTAGATTTTTTGACTAAATATAATTATATTTCAACTGATAATATGTTGCCAAATAGAGGAGGAATAGATTTTGCAAATTCATTGCCTCATGTTGTAACTGTAAAAAAGTTTTGTCAAGGTGATGTTTTGATATCTAATATAAGACCTTATTTTAAAAAAATTTGGTATGCTAAATTTGATGGAGGATGTTCTAATGATATATTAGTTATTAGAGCTAAAAATAAAGTGCTTTCAGAATTTTTATATTATATATTATCTAGTGATAATTTTTTGAATACTCCATGGCAACTTCTAAAGGTACTAAAATGCTAGGGGAGATAAATCAGCTATTATGAATTACTTGGTTCCATTAGTAGATATAAATGTTCAATATAAAATAACTAATATTTTATCAATATTAGATAAAAAATTTATATAAATAAATTGATAAACAATAATTTAGCAGCTTAAGAGATCAATGTCGGAGACATCAAGCTCACCGGACATAAGTTTAGGCAATAACGAATCACGAAGTCGCTCTAAACGACAGATTTCATCGTAATTATTGCGAATAGAGGTATCCATTGGAGCAACTAACGCCTCAAATTCATCAAGCTTTTCACTTGATGGTATGAGGAGAGGCATTTCATTTAGCGAATTTCTGTTAATTGAGCCAAACACAGTGCCTTCTCCATTAAAAACATCCAACTGCTTTTTGAGGGAAAACATTGTGTATAGCATGAAAGATTGATGATTATTCTTTGAATGAATAGCTGCAAGTCCTCGACCAATACAGCAATAAGTATGAGCCACATTTAAGTCTCCGACAGGTGCTCGAACACTCATTAAAGTGTCATTTACACAAGCCATTCGCTTTGGTTCAGTTGTATAAAGGCGAACAGTCGGAAATCTGAAGCCAAATTCGGCACGACCTTGGAAGAAAATAGTGCCATTTCCATCTTCATTATAGCTACTGCCGCTTGGAGACTGTCCCATTGTAATATCGGCTATGTCGCTCAATGTGCCTTCTGTCCAATCTGAGCTTGCATTATCAATAAACATCTGCTGATATATTGCCTGAGCTTGCTGCTGTAAATTATTGTTTATATATGTAAAGCTCTTGTGAGTGGCAGGAGTTAATAAAAGAACAACCACTCTCTATGTGTTCTCAAGAAGAGGAGAATATATATGGATGAAATTATAAAAAATACGATATTACAAGAAATGGTTACAAGTTTAGATGATGGCCAATATGAAAAATTAAATCGCATACTTGTCAAAGTATTGTCTAATTATCAAATTGAAGAGATTAAATCTGACTTAAGTGATAAAAATAATCAATGTTATGTTGATTCGTTTCTATCAGCAAAAAGATTAGAGGGTTGTTCTGAAAAATCTCTTAAATATTATAAATCAACCATCGAAATAGTGCTTAACTCAATTAATAAATCTATAAAAAATGTTACAACTAATGATCTAAGAAATTATTTAACAAACTATCAAGAAGAACATGGATCAAGTAGAGTAACAATTGATAACATACGACGCATATTATCTAGTTTCTTTTCTTGGTTAGAGGATGAAGATTTTATTATAAAAAGTCCTGTTAGAAGAATACATAAAGTTAAATCAGCTTCTGTTATTAAAGAAACTTATAGTGATGAATCTTTAGAATTAATGAGAGATAATTGTGATAATTTGCGTGATTTAGCATTGATTGATATTTTAGCTTCAACTGGAATGCGTGTAGGTGAATTAGTATTATTAAATAAAGATGATATTAATTTTAATGAAAGAGAATGTGTTGTTTTTGGTAAAGGTGATAAGGAACGTATTGTTTATTTTGATGCTAGAACAAAAATACATTTGCAAAACTATTTAAATAGTCGAAGTGATGGCAATAAGGCATTATTTGTTACTTTAAGAAAGCCTTTTAATCGTATTACTATTAGCGGAATAGAAACGAGAATTAGGGAGATGGGAAGAAAATTAGATATAAATAAGGCTCATCCTCATAAATTTAGAAGAACATTGGCAACAAAGGCAATCGATAAGGGAATGCCTATTGAACAATTACAAAAATTATTAGGACATCAAAAGATTGATACAACATTGCAATATGCAATGGTAAAACAGAGCAATGTGAAAATTGCACATAAGAAATATATAGGATAGGGGGATTTTCATGAAGGATTGGATAACTTGTAAACTGTCAGATTTAGGTATAATAGTAGGTGGAGCTACACCATCAACTAAACAAATGCAAAATTATGAAAATGGAAGTATTTCTTGGATAACGCCAAAGGATCTATCCTCTTTTAAAGAAAGATATATTGATAGAGGAGAAAGAAATATAACCGAATTAGGATTAGAAAGTTGTTCAACTCAATTGATTCCTAAGAATTCTGTACTTTTTTCTTCACGTGCACCTATTGGCTATGTTGCAATTGCCAATAAGGAATTATGTACTAATCAAGGATTTAAAAGTATAGTTCCTAATGAGAACACAGATTATTTATTTTTATACTATCTACTAAAATATAACAAAAAAAATATAGAAAATATAGGGAGTGGTACTACATTTAAAGAGGTTTCAGCAACTGCAATGAAGACTTTTGAAGTGAAAGTTCCTAAATCAAAAAATGAGCAAAGAAAAATAGCATTAATATTAGATTCAATCGACAATAAAATTGAATTGAATAACAAGATAAACAATAATTTAGAGCAGCAAGCAATGGCTCTATTCAAATCGTGGTTCATTGACTATGAACCATTTGACAGGCAAGTGCCAACTACTTGGAAAAATGGCGTTCTTGGCGATTTTGTTGAAATTAAACGTGGTAGTTCACCTCGTCCTATTCAAAATTTCTTGTCTGACAGTGGATTACATTGGTTGAAAATATCCGATGCAACTGGTATTAGCTCACCGTTTATCAATGAAATCAAAGAATACATCATTGAAGAAGGATTGAAAAAAACCGTCTTTCTTAAAGCAGAAAATTTGGTTTTATCAAATAGTGCCACACCCGGTTTGCCAAAAATTCTTGACATAGATACTTGCATACACGATGGGTGGCTATATTTTCCATTATCAGAATTCTCGAACGAATATTTATATCTGTATTTCAAACACATTCGAGACAACTTGGTTGCACTTGGCAACGGCAGTGTATTTACAAATCTGAAAACGGATATTCTCAAGAATTATCACACTTTCTTACCATCAAATGAGGTTCTTAATGAATTTGACGCCATTATAAAGCCTATATTTTCTATGATTTTATCAAACACAAGAGAATCTAAGCGATTGACGGAAATCAGGGATACCCTTTTGCCTAAGTTAATGTCCGGTGAGCTTGATGTCTCCGACATCGACCTTTAAACCACTAAATTATTGTTTATGTTAGGAGGAATAAAATGAAATATAATTTTTATTATGATGAATCTGAACATAGTAGGGTAATCACTCTCTCTACCATAAAAGGTGAAACATATTATGATAATTTTCTTACAGCTATTGTAGGCTGGAGCTCTGATAACGAGAAACACATTAAGAAAAAATATAAATTATTTGAGGAAAAATATGCACAAAGAAAAAAGAAAGACGAACTAAAAAGTGAAACATTTAAAGCAAATCAGTTTATGTATGGTTTTGCTTCATTTAATGGGTCTAATATAGAATTGATGGATGATTTCTTTTCTATTTTTGATGATGACTTTTATATTTATTTATGCGTAGCAAGCAAAATTGAGTTTATTATTCTTCAACTTTTTAGGGATTACCATAATAGTTTCATTATAAATATGGATGCGATAAAATGTTCGATTGTTAAGACTATACTTGTTTATCGACCTAAAAATGTAATTGATAATATATACAATACGCCAAAGGTATTTGTTGACTCTTTGATTGATTTTTTACAAAACGATTGGAGATTAATAAAAAGAATTTGAATTTGAAGAAGAGAGAAAATAAAATGTTTGAAGATATTCTTTTAATATTACATGAAATCGAACCCCCAATTAGTATCAATTGGAATTATCATATATCATTCATAGGATTTGATTATTATTTGAAAAATAAAAAAATAGATGATTATACTCTTACCATTGATAAAGAAGGAAAAGCTATAGAAAGTAGTAAAACACTTGTTGTTGCAAAAGAATTAGGACTAGAAAACTGTAATGAATTAGATTCAAAAGAGCATTTTGGAATAAGAATAGCAGATATGTTAGTAGGGGTAATTGGTAAATTAATGAAATCAATAAGTAGTGCTCTACATAAAGAAGAAAATAAAGTAAATGTGATTAAAAATCTATTGGATAAAGAATGGTTCTATTTAAATGATAAACAATTACAACTTTATAAAAAGTTGTATCGTATTATTTTTGAAATTAATAATGACTGGTATAAAATATATTCAGGAAATTATTCTGATGATCTTATTTGTTTCTTGGGATTATTAGAATATATGAATCATTTTAAATCAGCAGAAGATATAAAAAAGATTTTGAAATGCATCCAGAATATTGCAATTCTTGTATATGCAGTCGTCTTGAAGAGCATTTTAAGCAAATGCATAATAAATTACCGATTGAACCTTTGAATACAGAAAACCTTGAATATTTTTACAATACTCAAGGTGCAAAAGTTTATTATGATATGGAAAAACAGTCTATATTAAAATTAAAAGAAGGAGAGAATAAATTTTTTGTTTTATCAATAGGAATTTCAAATATGGGATGCGCTCTAATTACTATTAAAGGAGAAGCTAAAAATATATGTTATAGATTGCCTGTTCAATTAAGTGATTGGGTGATGACAATAGTAGCAATGACAAATATGGGTGAAAAGCTCTTTCCATCAGAAGTTGTATTTACAAAAATTAAAGATCGTTATTTTGCTGATATTTTATAGAAGGGGTTGATGAGAATGACATATAATGAAGCTAACTATGAAAATTCCGTTATTGAATTATTTAAAAATATGGATTATGAACATGTTTATGGTCCAAATATTGAAAGAGATTTTTATACTCCATTTTATAAAGATGAATTAGAAAATGCATTATATGATATCAATAAAGAATTATCTTATACTGCATTGCAGGAAGCAGTAAATAAGTTAAGAAATATCGAAAATGGTTCTTTAGTTCAAAAGAATATGGTGTTTATGGATTATTTGCAAAACGGCATAACTGTTAATTACTTTGATAATGGTGAAGAAAAGTCAGAAATTGTTTACCTTGTTGATTATAAGAATGTAAATAATAATTCGTTTGTTATTGCTAATCAGTGGACATTTATTGAAAATAGTGAAAAAAGACCGGATGTTGTATTATTTTTAAATGGTATTCCTGTTGTATTAATGGAATTAAAGTCTCCTTCTCGGGAAGAAACAGACATATCAGATGCATATAGGCAATTAAGAAATTATATGAAAGAAATTCCTAGTATGTTTGTTTATAATGCAATATGTGTGATGAGCGATCAATTGAGTTCAAGAGCTGGAACAATTACTTCAGGAATAGATCGTTTCATGGAATGGAAAACTATTGATGGAAATAAAGAGAATACACAGCATGCACAATTTGATACTTTCTTTGAAGGAATGTTTCAAAAAGAAAGATTATTGGATATTATTAAAAACTTTGTATGTTTTTCTAATGATGGTGTAGATAAATTTAAAATTTTAGCAGGATATCATCAATACTTTGCAGTAAAGAAAGCAATTGAATCTACAAAAAATGCTACTGTTACAGATGGAAAAGGTGGTGTGTTTTGGCATACACAAGGTAGTGGAAAATCTTTATCTATGGTATTTTATGCCCATTTATTACAAGAGAAGTTAAATAGCCCAACAATAGTGGTTATTACAGATAGAAATGATTTGGATGATCAATTATTTGGACAATTTTCTAAATGTAAAGATTTTTTAAGACAAACACCTGTTCAAGCTGAAAATAGGGAACATTTAAGATCTTTATTAGAAGGTAGAAAAGCAAATGGAATTATCTTTACAACGATGCAAAAGTTTGAAAATTATGACAGTGCATTATCACAAAGAAGAAATATTGTTGTAATGGCAGATGAAGCCCATCGAGGTCAATATGGATTAACTGAAAAAATAAAAATAACAAAAAATAAAGATGGTGAAGAAATAGCTACAAAAGTTATAGGTACTGCTAGAATGATACGTAATAGTTTACCAAATGCCACTTATATTGGTTTTACAGGAACTCCTATTTCTGCAAAAGATAGAAGTACAAGAGAAGTTTTTGGAAATTATATTGATATTTATGATATGACTCAAGCAGTAGAAGATGGTGCAACAAGACCTGTATACTATGAAAGTCGAGTTGTTAAATTAAAGTTGGATCAGGAAACTTTAAAATTGATTGATAATGAATATGATATAATGGCGAATAATGCTGATGAGGAAGTTATTGAAAGAAGTAAAAAAGAATTAAGTCGTATGGATGCTATTTTAGGAGCTGATGATACTGTTAATTCTTTGGTAGATGATATTTTGTATCATTATGAAAATAACAGAGAAAATTTATTGACTGGTAAAGCAATGGTAGTTGCATATTCAAGAACAATTGCCATGAAAATATATAAACGTATTTTGCAACTTCGACCAAATTGGACAAAAAAAGTTGCAGTTGTTATGACTTCTGGAAATAACGATCCTGAAGAATGGCGAGATATTATAGGAAATAAAAAATATAAAAATGAATTAGCAAAAAAATTTAAAGATAATGATAGTGAATTAAAAATTGCTATTGTTGTTGATATGTGGCTTACTGGATTTGATGTTCCGTCATTAGCGACTATGTACATATATAAACCTATGGCTGGGCATAATCTTATGCAAGCTATTGCCCGTGTTAATCGTGTTTATAAAGATAAAGAAGGTGGACTTGTTGTTGACTATGTTGGTATAGCAGGTGCTTTAAAACGTGCAATGAATGATTATACTTCTAGAGATAAAAAGAATTATGGTGATACTGATATTGCTAAAGTGGCCTATCCTAAATTTTTAGAGAAATTATCTATATGTCAGGATTTATTTTATGAATATGATTATTCTAAATTTAGAGATGGTACTGATTTAGAAAGAGCAAAAACGATTAGTGGAGCAGTTAACTTTATTGTTGATATATCAAGAGAAAAAGAGAAACAGGATTTTCTTAAAGAATCATTATTACTACATCAAGCATTATCATTATGTTCTTCTCTAGTTGAAGAAAAGTTACGCTTTGAAGTTGCTTTCTTTGAATCAGTTCGTGTTTTAGTTTTGAGATTGAGTAATACAGGTGTAGGTAAGAAAATTTCTTTAAAAGAAATGAATGAAAGAGTTAATGAATTATTAAAACATAGTATTAAAAGTGATGGGGTTATTAATTTGTTTTCTGATGTAAAAGAAGAATTTTCTATATTTGATCCTAAATTCTTAGAAGAAGTTTCAAAAATGAAAGAGAAAAATTTAGCAGTAGAATTGTTAAAGAAATTAATTGCTGAACAAGTCATTGTTTATAAACGAACTAATGTGGTTAAGTCTGAAAAATTCAGTGAACGAATTCAAAGAGCATTAAATAGTTACTTGAATGGAATGCTGACTAATGAAGAAGTCATTCAAGAATTATTAAATTTAGCAAAACAGATTACAGAATCACAAAATGAAGGAAACGAACTAGGTTTAACTAGTGAAGAATTAGCTTTTTATGATGCTTTAACAAAGCCACAAGCTATTAAAGATTTTTATGAAAATGATGAATTGATAGCATTGACTAAAGAACTAACTGAAACATTACAGAAAAATAAAACAATAGATTGGCAACGTAAAGAATCATCTAGAGCTAAAATGCGTATGTTAATCAAAAAACTATTAAAAAAACATAGATATCCACCTGAAGGAATGTCTGATGCAGTTCAAACAGTTATGATTCAATGTGAGTTATGGGCAGATAATACTGATATTTGAAAATAATCATAAATGAAATATTGAGTACAAGATAATAGGAAACTAATATAATAAAAAGATAAGTTTGTATAGACGCTCAAGATAAGTTGTGAAGTTATCCTGCAGGTTGGGTACGTACTGACAATTAAAATATATTTTCAAAACAATTTTATTATTTGATTTTGAAAAGACAATGATTTAGAAGGATGAATGGGAGAATAAATTATAATGGATAATATAAATAATAAATTATATAATATTAATAAAAATATCTGTAAAAATTTAAATTTGATTTCTGAAGAAAATAGAAGATTTATTTCACAAAATTTATTAGCACAATTTCGTACGTTAGTTGAGATATTGGCTGTAAAATATTATATGAAGTTTACAAAACAAAATCTATCATACAATTGGGATGTAATACGCGAAGCAAGTAAATATTTAAAGAAAAATCCTAAATTGATTTTTTTGAATAAATTTCATAATTGTTTACAAATGACAGAATCTCATTATATTCAAAATGAAGACGGATCAGAAAGATTAATGTTAGAGTATTTTGAATATTTATTAGAAATAAAGCAGTTTGTTAAAACTGAAGATAATATTGATATTTTAGATAATCTATATAAATATCCAATGGATATAGATCCAAAACTTCATGATTATTATTTGAAAATTAATCACCTATTTTCTTTGCATGAAAATTATGCTCCATTTTCTAATTCAAAGGGCCAAAGATGCTATGTTCAAAAATTCACACCTATTTTCATAAATAATGATTTAATTTATGAAGTTGTACTTACTCCCGCTGATGATAAAATAAGTAAATTTGACAGAGTGATAGCTTTTACAAAATACAAATTATTGACCAATTATGCAATAAAAGTTGATATTGTTCAAGATAAAATTAATGTTATTGATAGTGAAATGCCTATATCTTTAATAATGGGATGGGAATGTTCAATTAGACCTTGTGAATTGAGTAATTTTTCTAGATTGATAGGAATAAAACTGATTTAAAAAGTAATAGTAATGAATATAAAAATATAATGAAAATATTAACATTAAATGAAATTAATTTATTAGATATGGTACAATTGAATCAATACTTTTTTGAAGAATATTTGCGTGAAATAAGTTTCTCAGTAAGAAAAGCAGAATATATTAATGTATTAAATAAATGCAGAAATATTATTGATAATAATATTTCTGGATCAAATGTAATACGTTATTTATTATATATTATGAATAACAGAGTTTTGAAAAAACAATATGGAGAAGAAAATGATAATCTATCTAAAATGTATTTAGATTATGGATGTATTCCTTTTGATAAAATGCCTTTTGTTACTTCACTTAAAGCACATAATCCTAGAATATATGATTTAATGTATTGTTTTGATTTCAAAAATCATGAGTTTGAATTTTTAGCACGTCATATAAAGATAAATACAGAAAATAGAGGAGTATTATATACTGATAAGTCAGAACTAATTAATTTTAAACAAATTGATGATTTTAGTTTACAGTACAATAATAAATTGTATTATAAACACACACACCGAAAGCTATTAGAATATAAAGACTATTTATATATTAGTCAATATGAAAAAGATGCTATAAATATAATAAATAAAATCCTTGAATTATCAAAATCTGGAATTGAAGGTTATAAAGATTCTGTTGAATGGTGGCTAACAAATCAAGAAAATCAGATAGATGATGATAATAAACAACAAATTCTAAAAAAATTGTTTATTTCGTCATCCGTTGCCATGATTTATGGAGCTGCTGGAACTGGTAAAACAACATTGATTAATTATATATCTAAATTTTTTGCTGATGAGAAAAAATTGTATTTGGCAAATACTAATCCAGCTGTTGAGAATTTAAGACAGAAAGTTAATATATCAAATTCGGATTTTGCAACAATAGCCAGTATAAATAAAAAATTATCGTATGATATTTTAATAATTGATGAGTGTAGCACAGTTAGTAATCAAGATATGGCAAGAGTTTTAAATAGCATTAATTTTGATTTACTAATTCTAGTAGGAGATATTTATCAGATTGAGTCAATATTTTTTGGGAATTGGTTTAAAATCTCTAGATACTTTATTCCTTCCTCATCTGTTTTTGAATTAGCAAAACCATTTAGAACAAAAAAAGCAGAACTTTTGGATTTTTGGCAATCTGTTAGAAATATAAAAGATGATATGATTTCTAAAATGGTTGCATATGATTTTACAAAAAATATTGATAATTCAATATTTAGTAAAACTTCTATTGATGAGATTGTATTATGTTTAAATTACGATGGTTTATATGGTGTAAATAACATAAATAAATTTTTACAAAGTAGTAATCTTAATAAAGAGTACATCTTTAAATTAAATACATATAAAGTAGGAGATCCTATATTATTTAATGATTCAAATAGATTTTCTCCATTATTACATAATAATTTAAAAGGTAAGATCTATAATATCAATGATAAAGATGATGAAATAATTTTTCAAATTATACTCAATAAAAGTATTAATGAATTTGATGTTAAACACTATGAAGGCCTTAAATATATAGGTAATGATGCCTCATCAAGTAAATCAATTATTGAATTTAGTGTAGCAAAAGAAGATGATTCTGATGAAGATGTAGAATCATATGATAGTGTTATGCCTTTCCAGGTTGCATATGCAGTTTCAATTCATAAAGCACAAGGATTAGAATATGATTCAGTCAAAATAGTGATTACTAGTGATTCTGAAGAAAAGATAACACATAATATTTTTTATACTGCGATTACTAGGTCAAAAAATGAATTAGCTGTTTATTGGACTCCTGAAACAATGAATAAAATTATGAATTCTTTTGAAAAGAAAGATGGGTTTAAAGATGCTTGTATTCTTGCAAATAAATTTGGTTTAAAAGCAAAGAAAAAAAGATAATAAGGATTAATTTAAAATATAAATATTTTCGTTGTTAATTAATACATAACTATTGAAAATCTGATACATTTTTGATACACTAAATTCATCAAAAGAGTATATATTTAATAAAATTGAACTTAATTTTTTATCTAAAATCGTCATAAAATGGCGATTTTTTTCTTTTGATTGTATTATTTTGTATGTGTTATACAATTTATTATTAAAAAAAGTAAGCGGTAAATAAAAAGGTGGATTCCTATATCACATACCATGCCTTAAAATTAAGTCTAAGAATATTTTTCATAATTCTAGGAATTCCTGGAATTCTTAGAATTCAAGGTCTTTCTTCCTGAATTTTTCTATTATTATCATGAAGTGAAAGAGCTGATTGAATATAATAGTTATTATTTGCTTTATAAGCAATAAAATCAATTTCTAATTGTTTTCTTATGTTTTTTACTATTTTGATTTTCCCTTACTTCTTCAACACCTATACCTATATTATATTCTCGTTTTTTAAGTTCGTTATAAATGAGTTTTTCTTTTATGTAAAGCTTTATATTTTTCCCGCTGGTTATAACTTTAATCATGTCATTATCTTCTCGTAATGTAATTGATATAAATAAAAATTTCTCTAATATCTATAATTAACTCCGAACTTTTGGATTGTTTACCATTTTTTCGTAATAATAAAATATATAAACTACATATTCACAAGTATATTATGCTAGTATTTAAAATATTCATTTATCAATGTTTTTAATTTGAAATATATAAAATTGATAAAAGCAGTTTATAAAACTACGTCAGTGTTGTTAGATCGTTCAAATATTAGGATAGCGCTGGATTTATCTGCGCATCCAAATATACTGTAAAATATTATGAGCATAGTAGTGCTATTTTTATTATAGGATGAAATTTAAGAAATTGCTTGTTAAATAAGTGATGAAATGAGACAATATAATAAATTATTATTATAAATGAAGCTGTATAAGATAAAAGAAATGTTAAATGATCATGTTTTGATAGGAGGGCACAACTATTATGAAAAAATATTATGCTGTAAAAAAAGGAAGAAAAACTGGCATATATTATTCATGGGAAGAATGTAAGAAACAAGTAGATAAATATCAAGGAGCTCAGTATAAAAGTTTTATTTTAGAAGAAGATGCAAAAAGATACCTTGGTGAAAAAAATAAAATAAAAGTTGAACAACAGCCTAAATTATCTAAACCAATAATACGATCAAAACAAGATGATCGCTCATTAACTGCTGATCAAAAACAAGCATATGATCATTTACTTTCAGGAAAAAATATTTTTTAACTGGTGGGGCAGGGACTGGTAAATCATTTGTACTCAATCATTTTATTGAAACAGTAGAAAAACAAGGAAAAAATGTTTTAGTTTGTGCGCCAACTGGAATTGCTGCAATCAATATTAAAGGGGTAACTATTCATCGCTGTTTCCAGGCATCACCAGAACCACAAGTTATTCATAATATTAAAAAAGTTCCCGCAGTTGTAAAAGAGAGCGATATTATCATTATTGATGAAATTAGTATGTGTCGAATCGATTTGTTTGATTTTGTGGTAAGAACGATAATGAAAGCTGAAGAGCAGTCTTTAAAAAGAAAACAAATAATTGTCGTTGGTGATTTTTTTCAATTACCACCAGTTACAACGCCTAATGATAAAAAGGTTTTAAAAGAATTATATCCTACCTACAATAAAGGATATGCTTTTGAATCGACAAACTGGCAAGATTTGGATTTTCATATAATCGAATTAAAAGAAGTTATTAGACAAAATGATCCAGAATTTATTCGGGAACTTAACAAGATTCGTATCGGTGATAGTTCAGCTATTGCTTATTTCAACCATCATGCTAAACATCAAAAGATCGATGATGGAATTATCTTAACAGCAACTAATAAAGTAGCTAATAAGATCAATCATGAAGAATTAGATAAAATTCCCTCTCGAGCTAAAATTTATAAATCAATAATAAGTGGTGATGTTAAAAGCTATGATAAGCCCACTCAAGATGAGTTGCGTTTAAAAGTAGGAGCTAGAGTAATGATATTGATCAATGATCCTGAAGGCAGTTTTTATCAAAATGGATCATTTGGTGTGATTGAAGAACTTAATGAAAGAAGTGTAACAGTTTGCTTAGATGCCAATAATCTAAAAATTGAATTTGGTTATCATGAATGGGTCATCGAAGATTATGTTCTAGCTAAAAGTATTGACGATGAAATCGAAGATCATAAACTAAGTAAAAAGAAAATTGGTTTATTTTCACAAATTCCCTTAAGATTAGCTTATGCGATAACAATGCATAAGAGTCAAGGACAAACTTATGAAAAGATCAATTTGATTCCCTATTCTTTTGATTGCGGGCAGTTGTATGTAGCATTAAGTCGGGTAAAATCTTTAGAAGGACTTTGTTTAATTAATCAGATGAGACAGGAAAATTTGATTTGCAGTTTAGAAGTTAAAAACTTTTATCAAATTGAGCAGACGGCAATACCCAAGGAACTTATTTATCAGTTAGGAAAAAAGGTCTTAGAAATGGATGAGAAAAATTTACCAAATGAATTAAAAGAACTTGTTCAAAACATAAAAAATCAAGTTTTTTAACAATTGATCATTAAATACATTTATAAAAAAGGAGTAAGCTGAATATTCAGTAGGAGTAAATATGGACTATCAACAATTTATAACTTTAGTAAAAGAAAAATTATCTAATATGAATGAAAAAGATAAAGATAACTGGATCTATACATATGCAAGAAAAGTAAATAGTGATTATCGGACAAATTTTTTAGAAAGTTTAGATACATCATCAAAAGAAGTATCATATGATATAGATAAATATTTAAAAATATTTGAAGAAATAAAAGATGAAGAAATTTATTTACAGGCCTATGATGAAGAATATTATGATGAAGTTTATCATGACTGGGACTATATATCACACTATAGCGATGTTTTTAAAGTTTTACCTAAAATCGAAGAATGTATTAGGATATGTTATGAGTTTATTTTAGCTAAGCAGTATAAAAAAGCATTCCTATTGTTATCGGATTTAGAAAAAATGGAAATATTTTATATTAATGATGAAATAGGTGATTGTGATTATTTATGTTTAGATGATTTAAATTATCATGATCTAATTGAAATAGACATCAAAGAATTTTATTTGGCTTGTTTGTATTGTGCGATGAAGCTTGATAAAAGTCCTGAAATTATCTTTAATTATTATTATAGTTATGGTAAAACAGATTTACATATTGATGATATTTTAGCATATGGACCTGAGGAAATTGAAAATAGTAAATCATTGATAAAGAAGACTTGCGAATATTTACTTTGTCGTCCTGGCAATCAAGCAACGCAGTTTTTAATTGAGGGAGCACTTTATTTAGGCAATCAGGATGAATTATTGAATTATGCTCGAAAAGCCTATCAAGAACATCCATCTTTATATAAAAGATGCTGTGAACTAGCATTAGAAAAAGATGATCATGATTTATGCATTGAAATTGCTAAAGAAGCAATTGAAAAAATTCCTGAATCCCAGTCAATTCGTGCTGACATTATTGATGTGGCCGTTCAAGCCCAATGCGAAGATCCATATTTTTATGAAACAGCATTTTTATCAAAACCCACGACTTTAAATTGTTTACGTTTATATAGCGCAAATACCAATATTTCACAAATCAAAACCCAGTTTTTAAAAAACTGCTATCAAAATGTAACCGAAAAAGAGCTAAAAATATATCGCTTTTTATTAGGCGATTACAAAGAAATCTATCAGGAATGTCTCAATGATAAAGAATCTCTTGGCTGGAGTATGAGCCTAAAAGGAACGATCATTCCGTTACTATTAATGTTATTAAAAGAAGATGAGAAGATATACTATGCTGATGGACGGGTCATAAGTGACTTGCAAAGCCGATTAATGATCAATTCATCTCAATATGATCTTTTTGAAAAATATTTTAAAGAATGGAAAAGAAAATTTCAATTAGACGATAGTTTTAAAGAAGCGTGTTTACAATGGCTTTTCCATGAAATTGATCAAAGAACAGAAGCAATAGTTGGTGGTACGTATCGAAAAAGTTATTATAAATGTGCTAATCAAATCATTGTTCTAGGGGAAATATTAAAGAATAACGGTAAAATAAATTCAGTAAATGAATTTGTTGATAATTATGTTAAGATTCATGCAAGAAAAAGAGCTTTTAAAAAAGAAGTTTTAGAGGGAATAAAAAATATTAAGAAATATATTATTATATTTTTTAATACGATAATTTTAAGAGATTTATGTCATTTTAAATAAAAAAACATTGAAATGATAATATCAATTTGATACTATTTTTTGTACAGTAGAAATACAATAAAAACGATCATGTATCAATACTGTTAATAGAAATATCAATGATATTTCATGAATATGTAAACATAT